>CAZOXD010000133.1:0-6786 GCA_964583525.1 uncultured Pseudomonadota bacterium | reverse complement strand
GATTGACAATTGGCAACGAAATTTACTAGGGGAAACAGGACAGTCAAGGAGGGAAAGAAATAAAAGGAAGTGCAAAAAGAGGTTCCAATCCATTTGAAAGGGGCTTGGGAGGACGGCATGGTAGGACGGTGCGATCTTCCCGTCCAAGCCCGGCAAGTTCAGACCGATGCCAAAAACAAAGTTGGCATGGACGCGCCGGAGAATGCACCGGTATTATTGCCGCATTACGATAAGGTCAACCACCTTGACCGGCGATGTGAAATCCGGGTGGCAACAAGGATTGTGCAACCGTTCAGGATGAATCAGTGAAAGCTCGTCCCCAGGAATCCCACCCGTTTTGGGTGGCCGTAATGATCCCGCTCGTCCGGTGGCTGGTGCTGGCCGGCGTGGCCTCCACCCTGGTCATTCTCCTGGCTGGTGAAATCCGCGACCCGGTGCTGCTGAATGACACGGAAGACCTGGAGGCCGTGGCCACCGAAGAGGGCGCCTACACCCTGACGGCCCTTTACGACCGTCTGCCCCCGGAAGGGGTGAACATCGTCCACCGCAATATCCAGTATTTCCAATCCACCGGCAGGGGGCGCTTGTCCCGGGGCCTGGCGCGCTCGGGGAAATATCTCGACACCTTCAAGAAAGTTTTCCGGGACATGGGGATGCCGGAGGAACTGGCCTACCTGCCCTTGATCGAAAGCGGGTTCATGCCCCGCGTGGTGTCCTCGGCACAGGCCGTCGGTTTGTGGCAGTTCATCAGGGAAACGGGGCGGCGCTACAATCTGCCCAGCAACGATTGGGCGGATAAACGGCTGGACCCCTTCCAGAGCGGAGTCGCCGCCGCCCACCTGCTGCGCAACCTGTACAAGAAATTCGGGAACTGGGAACTGGCGTTGGCCGCCTATAATTCAGGCGCGGGCACGGTGCGCTGGGCCATCCGCAAAAACAAGAAGGCGGGACTCCCCATCCACTTTTGGGCGTTGGACCTTCCCGCGGAAACCACCAACTACGTCCCCCATTTCCTGGCCGCCGTATTGATCGCGAAACACCCCCAGGCCTATGGCTTCAGAAAGATCGCCTTCCAGGCCAAGTTGACCTACGACTATCTGAAGGTCACGCCGGGCACCTCCCTGTTCTATCTGGCGGACGAGGCGGGGATTCCCCAGAAAACACTGCTGGATTTGAATCCGGCCCTGATTCGGGGAACCGTCCCGCCGGGACTCAAACCGTACACCCTGCGGATCCCTCCGGGTTCCCGGCGCCAGCTCACGGCGAAGTTGACCGGAAGGAAATCCGATCATCGGGATTGGGCGGTGCACCAGGTGGAATACACCGATACGGTGGAATTGTTGGCCACCCGCTTCCGCTCGAAATCGGCCAATATCCTCAAGGCGAACGGCCTGGAGAGCGACCAGGAACTGACCCTGCGCAATTTCGTGATTATTCCATTGTAGCGCCCTCCCGCGGTTCACGCACCGTGCGATGTTGCGCCGTCCAAATTGCAAAGCCCATATTGCAAAGCAGGGAACCTGGTCCGGTTCTGCCCACAGGCGCCTCCCGGGGCTTTTCCTTTGACAGGGGCGGCTCATATTGCACAATATGATCGTTCATCCCCCATTCACGACCCTTCCAGGGAGCGCGGTATGCTGTCCGACCTGACCGTCCGCCACGTGGCAAACAGCCGCGTGGGGGAAGTGGATTTCGAAAATCTCCGTTTCGGATACGTGTTTTCCGACCATATGTTCTCCATGTATTTCGAGGAGGGTCAGTGGACTCGCCCGGAAATCGTTCCCTACGCCCCTATCTCCTTAGAACCCGGGACGGCCATGCTGCATTACGGCCAGTCGGTATTCGACGGCCTGAAGGCCTTCCGGGGAACGGACGGCGCGGCGCGGATTTTCCGGCCGGAGGCCAATGAGGCCCGCCTGGGCGATTCCGCGCGGCGGCTTTGCATGCCGCCCATTCCCGAAGGCATTTTCACTCGGGCCATCGAAAAACTGATCGAGTTGGATCACGCCTGGATTCCCCATACCGAGGGACACGCCCTCTACGTGCGCCCCTTGCTGATCGGCACGGAGGCCCACCTGGACGTGCGTCCGGATATCACCTACCGATTCCTGATCATGACCGCCCCGGTGGGAAGCTACTTCAGCCAGGGCGGCGGGGGGGTCTCCCTCAAGGCGGAGGATCAATACACCCGGGCCGCGGCCATCGGGGGGCTGGGCTTCGCGAAGACCGCCGCCAACTACGCCGCCAGCATGCAGGCCACCCAACGGGCCCGGGAGGACGGATACGACCAGGTGCTTTGGCTGGACAGCAACGAGCACCGGTACGTGGAGGAGGTGGGGGCCATGAATATCTTCTTCAAGTCCAACGGCGCCGTCATCACCCCACCCTTGAGCGGCTCCATCCTGCCGGGGGTCACCCGGGACAGCGTGATCACGCTGCTCCGGGACCGGGGAATTCCCGTGGAAGAACGCCGCATCGCCGTGGATGAAGTGATGCAGGGCATCCAGGACGGTTCCATGGAGGAGGTGTTCGGGGCGGGCACCGCGGCGGTGATCTCACCGGTGGGCAAGATCGACCATCGGCAGCAATCCGCCCAACTGAAGAACGTGCCGGGCCCCCTCACGCTGGAGCTTTACGACGAGATCATCGGCATTCAGACCGGCCGCATTCCGGACCGGCACGGTTGGAATACCCTCGTTCCCCTCCCCAAGGAGGCGGAACCCGCCGCGCCCCTTACCACTTCCACGGGGTAGGGCAGGCTCACGGATGGCGGCTGCCAGGATTGCCGCATCCGGGATCGCCGGCGCGGTAGATGTAGATCTTGGCCCGCCACAATCCGCCCAGTTCGATGACCTCCCTGGGGCGCCACCCCGGGACGGCAAAGGAATTGCTGGCTACCAGGGCGCCTCGCGGCAACTCAGCCTCCAGCTTGGGCCGCAAGCGCTCCATTCCTCCCGGAACGATAAAGCAGGTGACCAGCGCCGCTTCCCGCAGGGATGCGCCATGGAAATCCCCCCGGATCAACTTCAGATTGGGGGCCGGCCGAACCATCCCCCACAGACGGCTGGTTAGCCAGGGGAGGGGCGACAACTCATAGGCCACCACCATTCGCCGGGGAAACCGCCGGGCCAGGGGAAAGGCCAGCGTCCCCCATCCGGCCCCCAACTCGAAAACCTTCCCTTCGGGCAGGGCAGGCAGCGCAGTCAACAGGGCGCGTACAGCCGCGGGGGAACTGGGCATGGGCGGCACCCCGGTAATCACGGTATAGGCGCCGATGGACAACGCGCCCAGCAGCGCCAAACCCAGCAACCCCAATTCCCAAAACATAGGCTCCCTGCCTGAAGGTCCCTGGCAGACGGTTCGGGGGCCGGCTTCCGTGTGGGCCTGCGGACCCAATGCCAGGAGATGGGGAATTCGGCCACCATGATTCCGCGATTCCCGGAATGACTCACCCCCATTACCAAGGGAGGATAACCTTACCCGCCCTCTTGCGCGGGCAGTATTTTGGCGAAACGGGAAAGAGCGCCCAGGGATACCCGATGCACGGTTTCATGGGGAATCTTTTCCCCCTCGACCTCCAACTCCATGGCGGCGCAAGCGTCCTTGAACAGCCGCACCTTGTATCCCCGCCCGTAGGCATCCCGGGTGGTGGAATCGCAGCACATCTGGGTCATGAATCCGCATACGTCCACGGCCTGGATCCCCGCGGATTGAAGCGACTCGTGCAGCCCGGTTTCCTGAAACGAGGATGGGTGGGATTTGCGTATCAGGGCATCCGCTTCCCGCACCACGAGATCCGTGTGAAGTTCCATCCCCCGCGATCCTTCGGCGAAAACCGGGGAGCCGGCCGGAGTTACATGCTGGATGAAGACCACCTGCTCGTTTCGGCTCCTGGCCCCTGCGATCAAGCGGAGGATGTTCGGGAGGGCTTTTTCCGCATTGGGTAACGCCCAGGCGCCTCCGGGGAAGTAGTCGTTTTGCACATCGATGACAATCAAGGCGCGCTGGCTCATCGTTCTCCTTTTCGGTGATTGGGGAGGATCTGAATTCCTGCCCTGGAAGGTTGCCCGGGAAAGCCGTTCGATCCTCCTGTAATCCTCGCTGAATCCTATCGTTCATGAAGGTGGGGGAGGATTTTCTCTCTGGCGGAGCGCGCCAAGCTCCGCTACGCGGGTGTCCCGGAATCATTATATACAGGAACCTTCCTCCCCCGTCACCCGGTGACAGGACCGGGGTAAGGGCCCATACCGACAGAGTCAGGCGATCCTGTCTTGACTTATGGCATTGGGAACAGTATCCAATTGAAGCTGAATTTTCACGAAGCGTATTGATTCTTCAGGATTTATCCTGTCCGGCAACCCCCCTCCAATGGGTGTCCGCAAATATTGACGCCGACCCTCAGCAGAGAACACCCGAACCCCCCTGACCATGGATAGCACCGCATCCGGCGAAAAAGGCAAAACCTTCCCTGCCCTATTTAAGTCACAAGCTGAAAGACTGGGAAACAAGAAGATTTCCATCCGGGAAAAGGATTACGGCATCTGGCAATCGTATTCCTGGGCCGAAGCCTGGAAACGGGCCAGCGAATTCGCCCTGGGATTGGCGGCGCTGGGCTTCCAGTCCGGAGACCGGCTCTGCATCGTGGGGGACAACCGCCCCGAGTTGTATTGGGGAATGCTGGCCGCCCAATGCCTGGGAGGCGAGCCCGTTCCATTGTATCAGGACTCCATCGAAAGGGAGATGGAGTACATCGTCAGCAACGTGGAGGCGCGGTTCGCCTTCGTGGAGGACCAGGAGCAGGTGGACAAGATGATCGGCATCATGGACAACTGCCCCCACCTGGAGATAATCGTCTACAAGGACCCGCGCGGGCTGCGCAATTATCGGCAGGATTACCTGCACAGCTATGAGTCGGTCAGGGAAAAAGGAGTGGAATTCGCTGCTTCCCACCCGGAGTATCTGGATGCGGAAATCGCCAAGGTGCAACCGGATGACGTGGCGGTGATCTGCTACACTTCCGGCACGACGGGAAAGCCGAAGGGCACCCTGCTTTCCCACGATAATTTCATTTACTCCTCGCAGCGGATCATCGAGTTGGAGGGCATGAGCCAGCGGGAAAACGAAACCATCCTGGCCTTCCTGCCCATGGCCTGGGCCGGTGACCTCTACATGTCCTATGGGCTCTCCATCACGGGAGGCTATACCGTCTGCTGCCCGGAAAGCGGAGAGACGGTGATGAACGATCTGCGGGAAATCGGCCCCTCCTTCTTCTTCGCTCCTCCGCGAATCTGGGAGAGCCTGCTCACCACGGTCATGATCCGCATGGACGATGCGGGGGCCATCAAGCGCAGGATGTTTCACTTTTTCATCGGTCAGGCTACCCGGCTGCAAAAGCAGACCCGCGAGGGACAATCTCCCGGGTGGATAGAGCGGTTGCTGTACCAATTGGGGAAAATATTTGTGTACGGTCCCGTGCTGGACACCCTGGGGATGAGCCGCATCCGCATCGCCTATACCGCCGGCGAGGCGATGGGCCCGGAAATCTTCAACTTCTTCCGCTCACTCGGCATCAACATCAAGCAAATCTACGCCATGACGGAAGCCGGGATCTACATCTCCATCCCCGCAACCCATGAAATCCGCCAGGATAGTTGCGGTCCCCCCGTGCCATGGATCGAGGTGAAAATAGGGGACAACCGCGAGGTGCTCGTCAAGGGGCGCACATTGTTCAAGGGGTACCTGAAAAACGAGAAGGCCAACAGGGAAGCCTTCGAGGGGGAGTATTTCAAGACCGGAGACGCGGGGTTCCTCGATCACGAGGGCTTCCTGCGCATCATCGACCGCGCCAAGGACGTCGGCAAGCTGAACGACGGGACCCTGTTCGCTCCCAAGTATATCGAGAACAAGCTCAAATTCTCCCCCTTCATCAAGGAAGCCGTGACGGTGGGTCAGGGACGTCCCTATGTCGCCCTGATGGTGAATATCGATCCGGAATCGGTGGGCAATTGGGCGGAGCGGAAAAACCTGGCCTATTCCTCCTACACCGACTTGGCGCAAAAGCCCGAAGTGATCGACCTCCTCACCCGGGAGGTGGAGAAGGTCAACCAGTCCTTGAGCGAGGAGGAGGAACTGGTGGGGGCGCAGATTCGCAAGTTCCTCATTTTGCACAAGGAATTGGACCCGGACGACGAGGAACTGACCCGCACGCGCAAGGTGCGGCGCGGATTCGTGGCGGAAAAGTATGCCGATCTCATTTCCGCGCTGTACTCCGACCGGAACCACGTGCAGACGGAGGCCAAGGTGACCTACGAGGATGGCAGGCAGGCCACCATCAAGGCGGACCTCGCCATTCGCACCCTGGACCGGGAGATGGCCGGTGCCGCTTGAACTCTCGCTATCATCGATTTCCAGCGATTCATATCCTTCCGGATTTCACCCCATCCAGCGAGGCTGGCGGTAAATGAGCGCGAACGGCAAACCCCCGCTGCTCCGGGTGGAGGGGATCAATCTCACCTTCGGGGGATTGCAGGCGCTGCGGGATGTCTCCTTCGAGGTGCAACCCAGCGAGGTCATAGCCATTATCGGACCCAATGGCGCCGGGAAAAGCTGCATGCTCAACGTGCTCAACGGGTTTTATATCCCCCAGCGGGGCACGATCACCTACAAGGGCGTGACACGCACCCGCATGCGCCCCTACGAGGCAGCCAGGGAGGGCATTGCGCGCACCTTCCAGAACATCGCCCTGTTCCGCGGCATGAGCACCCTGGACAACATCATGACCGGGCG
>CAZOXD010000132.1:0-14184 GCA_964583525.1 uncultured Pseudomonadota bacterium | reverse complement strand
CAGCCCCCAGCGATGGCAGGCGGTGAAAAGCTCCACGGTGCGCTTGTCCAGCAGTTGGCGTCCCTGCCACTCTCCCCGGTTGAGCAGCCATTCGTAGAGCCGGGCCAGCTCCCGTGCCGGACCGCGCACGCCGCCGGAGGGATTGACCCGCGCTATTTCCTCCGCCCCGTTGAAGCGCTCGATGAAGGCCTCGCTGGCGAAGTGCCGCCGTTCGGTTTTTCCCAAATGCACCCGGGCCAGGCGCTCCCGCAGCACCTTTTGCCGGGCCGGGGGAATTCCCATGCAGGTATCCTCCATCCCCAAAGGGGCCAGGATTTCCTCGGCCAGGAAGCGGTCGATGGGGCGTCCGTCCACGATGCGCACGATCTCCCCCAGAATATACCATCCGGCGGTGGAGTGGTAACCGGCCTTCTCCCCGGGCTCGTACTCCGCCGGGTGGCGGCAGTCGCGGTCGATCACCTCCTCCCATTCCATCCCCGCGCGTCCGCCTTGCCCTCCAGCGCCGCCTCCCTCGCCGCCTTCTTTCCCGCCCATCTCACTGCCAGCCGTCCCACCGCTGTTTGTATTCCCGCCGTCCAACTCCCGAGCAGCCCCCGCGAAGCCCCCGGTATGGGTGAGCACGTGGCGCAGGGTGCAGCGCTCCTTCCCGTTGCGGAATTGCGGGATGTACGTCACCACCCGATCGTCCAGGTCCAGCGCCCCCTTGTCGTAGAGCAGGGCCACCGCGCAGGCGGTGAGGGGCTTGCAGGCCGAAAACCAGGCGGTGAGGGTATCGGGGGTGATGGACACTCCCGGGGCGGCTTCCCCGGCGGCCATCTCCACCACGGGACGGCCCTGGCGGGAGATGGCCAACTGCCCCCCCGCGTGCCAGCCCTTGGCGCGTCCCTGCTCCAGCACGTCCAACCCCTTCAGCAGCCGATCCCGGTCCAGTCCCGCCTCCGCCGGGTCCATGTGCCAGCGCGCTTCCCCCTGCGGGTCAGCTGCGATTTCCGGCTGGTAGCGTGGGTGGTCGTTCAAGGCGGGATCTCCACTGGGTGGCAATTTGTCCTAAGTCAGGGGCGCCGCATGGTCGCCGCCCGGGTTTGTTCCTTCGCCGCCCCGAGCGATTTTCCATTGCACTATCGGGGCGGTTCTTCCCTCCACCCCAGCCCGGGTATAGAATGGCGGGGAACGAGTATAGCGCATTTGAAACAGCCTCCCAAGCCGGGGGGAAATCCCCCTTGATCGACAGCCGTTGTCCGATGATGGAGCCTCCACCCATGAAACTCCCTCCTCTGCACGTCGTGAAATCGGCCCATGACATCGGCTCCGCCGTGGCCCACTGCCTGCACCGGGCAGGACATGCGGCGCTGCTGCTGGAAGACCCGGCCCCCGGAGCCACCCGCCGCCTGATGTGCTTTGCCGGGGCGGTGCACGAAGGCCGTGCGGAACTGGAGGGCGTCGCCGCCGTACTCTGCCGCACCGTGGAAGAGGCGCGGGATGTGCTGCAAAGCGGGGAGGCGATTCCCCTGCTGACGGGCGATCTCGAGGCGCCCCTGGCCCTGACCCTACCGCAGCCCGCCCTTGTGCTGGTGGACGCCCGCATGCGCAAGCAGGCCGTGCCCCCGGTGCAGATCGGCGAGGCACCCCTGACCATCGGCATCGGCCCCGGCTTCCATGCCGGGAAACAGGTGCACATGGTGATCGAGAGCAATTGGGGGCGCCACCTGGGCCGGGTCATCCGCCAGGGAAGCAGCGAGGCCTATACCGGAAAGCACCGGGTGGTGGAGGGGTTGGGCGCCCAGCGCTACCTGTATGCCCCCCGCACCGGGGTATTCCAGGAGACGCTGGAATTGCTGGCGCCCGTCCAAGCGGGCCAGGAGATAGGCCGGGTGGACGAAACACCCCTGCTGGCCGAGGCAAAAGGCATCCTGCGCGGCCTCGCCTGGACGGGGCTGGAAGTGGAGGCCGGCGCCAAGCTGGCGGAGATCGACCCCACCGGCGACCCCGCCAACTGCCGCGGCATCGGAGAACGGCCGGCCCGAATCGCCGAGGGCGTGCTGGAAGCCATCAAGGGGTGGGAGGGGTAAACCGCCTCCGGCGGCGGCCTTTGCCCTCATGGAAAATTGCCTCTGGCGGGCAGAGGGGGGCGGTGCGCAACTCGCAAGCGCCGCACATTTCATTTACGAGGCAATTGCGAAATGATGTGAATCGCTCGAAGTCTCGCGATTCCCCCTCTGGACTCCCGCCCGCTTTAAAAAGCGGGGGCAAACTTTTTGACTGGGAGGGGAAAACATGCAGGCGTCAGTTGTGATCCATATCCTGACGCACTGCATTAAGAAAATCGTTCCGATATGGAATCTGAAGCTGGTTACTTCTTTCCTTTGGAACCATGCTTCTGGGAAAGAGCAGAACCCGCTAGGCTTTTGGTCCCCTTAGAGGTGCTATGGCTCCGAAGGGCTTTGCTCGCCTTTGTGGCTACTTTACTACTTGTGGTTTTATTGTGTGCCATGGGTAACCTCCCTGTCTGGCGATTAATAAATCCCGCAATATCCATTTGCGATTAAAAAAATTATCCCATTCGTAATAAACGAAGTCTATGGCCTTAGTTCACAGGATAGTTAAAAAGCTGCATTAAACTTTTAGGCTAGAAAGGTAGAAAGGGGGATCATGATGACGGTTTCGCTTTTAACGCTTGGAGACGGGTGACGATTCCCTCCAATGTCGGGCTCGATTTACCCTGTTCGCCCGCAATTTGGATCACCCTCTGCATGACCATTGGCATTTTCAAAGCTCGGTGTCGTCTACTTACCCCGAAGTCGTCCTGGATGTCAGTCACGATTCGATCAAAGTCCACAGGTCCGATTTCTTCACGAACTGTGACTTCAAGATTACTCCTGAAACACGCATACTCGTCCTCTACGCAACTAGGCCAATCATCTTCCTCCGCTCTCATCAAGCGTAAAAGGTATCTGTTAACCTCTGGCCTCGCTCCATCAGTACCATAATCCGAATCCCATACCGCATACAACGGGATTCCCAGATTCCGAAATATCACCATTGGTCTATCAATACTGTTCTTTCCCATGCATGGGATGACACAATAGCCATCACGCTCCAGGCCAACACCCATGGCATTAGCCATACCCAAGATGGCGGCTCGATCATCTTCTCCCTCAACCAACACAACCACGTCTGCAAAAAATCCTTCGTTCATCCAGGGGGTCATAATTGCTTGCAGTCGCGCTCTTAGTGACTCACTGTCGTATTCCGGCGTGGGTTGCCCATTCGCATCCCAAAGTGTTCTTGCGACCTCCGAAAGGCTTGTGCGTGCAATGTGAGTAATCTTCGGTTTGTCGGGCTCATACGGAACTTTCCTCAATAGTCTAACGTGATCAAGTCGATCCACACCTACAAACAATGGTGAGTGTGTGCAGTAAATGACCTGGGTTTGCTGAGCAACGCCAGCTATTGATCCGCTGGCGAGATCGAGCAGGATTTGTGCGAAATGTCGCTGCCGATTGGGGTGCTGATAAAGTTCTGGTTCCTCAATCGCCAATAAGAGACTTGGCTGGATTTCTTGAGCCTGATTGCCATTTGGATCAGGGCCATCACCACCCGCACTCTGATTGTCAGCATTTTCGGTTACAACAGGGCGGGCGATTGCCAAATGTTGCAACATTGTGAGTATAAATGCCCGCTGAAGCCCGTGACCTGTTCGGCCAACAGTGGATGCGTATCCGTCTTCAATCAGTCTTACGTCAGCTCTAGGCAACGGCAACTCGATGGATCCGCTTTTAATCCAATCAATTGACACGCTCGAATCCGGCACATATGTTTGTAATGTTTCTGCCAACCTACCTGCTAATCCGGTCAATTCATCCAGTTGAGAGGGATCAACAATCTCATCGAATCGTTGTTGAGTTTCTTCTTTTAACTTCGTTAAATCCTCTTTGGCCGCGAGCACACTACGAACAACCATATCCATTAAATTCGTTATTACCGATCCCTTAGCATCCAAGGCATCCAGGTCAGCATCTCTCACGGCGGGGATAATAATGAAGCGGGTAAACCGGCCCAAATAGCCTTGAGCAACCTCCTTGAAACCAAAAAACTGGCCCTCATCCCGCATCCTTTCGCATTGTTCTGGGTGTTCCTGCTCCCAGCTTATAAATGAATCATCCGCATTGGCCAGGATAGTCCACCTAGGCAGGTCAGCATACTCAGGATTTATCTGTAATTCCTCGTAGAGAGGCTTTTTTGCCCCTGCGGTTGTAACAGCACGAATTGGGCTAAATGCAGGATGTTGGAGGCTAAAACCATGATATGTAGCAGTCATTTTAGCTCCTTCTAACGATAAGACTCGGACGACTGTAAGCTCTTCCCCTTCTAGATAAGGTGCAAACATTTCCTTGGCTGGATCGGATAGCTCGCAAAATGTGACTGCGATTTCGATGTCTTGACTTGTGTCGCCATTGTAGAAATCGTCGGTGGTGATGCGAGGCGAACCCGAGTAGAATAGTTCAATGGCTCGCAGGAACGATGATTTCCCAGTTCCGTTTGCGCCCAGCAGCGCAGTCAAGATATCGCATTCAAGTTTGGATTCCTTGATGGACTTAAAGTTCTTTACTGTAACTTCCTTGATTTTCATAATCCCGTGTTACTCCACTCGAGAGACCAGATACTTATCCCGGATGTTCTTGTGAAAGTATCGCCCCGGGGATTCATCTGCAATAATTCCATCGCATACATGCTGGGGAACATTTGAATACTGATACGTCGCTCCATCATGAAACTCGATCTCAAGTGTCATGCTGGATGAATCGTACCCAACAGAACTGATGTTTGAAGACGTAATTTGCTGACGTTCCATGGTGGGCTCCCTCCTCATCAGGCTTTTTTACAACATTTCATCGGTGACGACCGCTGCGGTCATTTTGCATTCCGGCGTGGACGATGCAATGGAGGTCTACACTAGGGACCATCGTTATTCTAGGAAATCAGCTATTGAGAGTATACGTGGCAAAGGATATAATTTCAAAATAAGAATACCTTCTCCGCGATTTGTCCCCCTGGACATTTTCCCACCAATAGAGTATACATATAATCACCTATTCCTCATCCTGGCCGGGCGCTCCATCTCCCGGCTGGCGATGGGGATTCGCAGTTTTTGGGTGTGGGTTCAGGCTTGCGCGAAATTACGAATCGAAGCCAATCGGGGTGAACGCACCCTGGGCCGTTGGGAATGAGCCCTGACGGGCGCGGCAGGCCGCGACCCTACGTGGTTCATATTTCGAAATGAACCCAATTCCCAGCCGCGATTCGCTGTTGCGGTTCCCCTCTCCCGGTAGTTCAGGGACACCGGGAGAGGGGTGGCCCGAAGGGACGGGGTGAGGCGGCAGTTCGCAGTTCCCCTCGGCACACCTGTCCTGAGCCTGTCGTAGGATGCACGGGGAGGGGATGGCCGCAGGCCAGGGGAGGGGTTCGCAGTTGCAGTCCAAATCCGCGTAATCTGCGCAATCTGTGGATTGGCAGTCCGCAGTTGCTGTTCCATTCTCATCCGCGTCCATCCGCGTTCATCGGCGGTTTCAATGCAGTTGCTGTTTCCTCCCCTTCCCACCTTGCGCATCGCCGGAGGATGGGGCAGGGTTTTTCTGTGATCGCTTCATTTTTTTGCGTTCCTGATGCCGCCTATCCCCGGGATTTCTCCGGTGCAATGACTCCAGCCGCAGGTGAGTGCGATGTCCCAACGAAATGCCACTCAACGCAATGCCGTGTATGCGCAATCGGGCGGAATGACCTCCGTGATCAACGCCTCGGCCCAGGGGCTGATCCAGGCCGCCTGGAAAGCCGATTACATCGGCGAGGTCTATGCCGGCCTGGAGGGGATCAACGGGCTGCTGGACGAGAACCTGATCGACCTTTCCCGGGAGGATCCCCGGGCCATCGATGCCCTGCGTTATACGCCCGCCGGCGCGTTCGGCTCCTGCCGCCTCAAGCTGAAGGACATGGACAAGGACCGCGACGCCTTCCAGCGCATCATCGACGTGCTGGCCGCCCACGACGTGGGGTACTTTTTCTACAACGGCGGGAACGATTCCATGGACACGGTGGACAAACTGGGCAGGTTCGCCGCCACCCACGGCTACGATCTACAGGTGATCGGGGTTCCCAAGACCATCGACAACGACCTGCCCGTCACGGACAACTGTCCCGGCTTCGGCTCGGCGGCCAAGTACAACGCCATTTCCATGATGGAAGGAAGCCTGGACGTCGAATCCATGCACCGGGATTCCACCAAGGTATTCTTGTTGGAAACCATGGGCCGCAACGCCGGGTGGATCGCCGCTTCCACCGGCCTGGCGCGCCGGGCGGAAAGGGATGGACCGCACCTGATCCTGCTGCCGGAAGTGCCTTTCAATCCCAACCGCTTTCTGGACGCCGTGGACGCCAGCGTCAAGTCCCAGGGCTTTTGCGCCATCACGGTCTCGGAGGGCGCCCAGGACGAGTCAGGCCGGTTCGTCTCCGAATCCGGGGAACTGGACGCCTTCGGACACCCCCAACTAGGCGGGGCCGGGCATTTCATCCAGAAACTGATAAATCGCGAACTGAAGCTGAAGGTGCACGGGGCGGTGCTGGATTATTGCCAGCGTTCCGGCCGGCATCTGGCCGCCGGCGTGGACGTGGAGCAGGCCATCGCCTGTGGGGCCGAGGCGGTGCGCCTGGCGGGGGAGGGGCTGAGCGGGCGGATGGTGGTCATCCGCCGCGATGGGGACGACCCCTACCGTTGGTCCCTGGATCACACCGACGCGGGCGACATCGCCAACAAGGAAAAAACGATGCCACCCGGGTTCATTCGCGAGGACGGATACCACGTCACCGATGCCTTCCGGAAATACTGCCTGCCCCTCATCCAGGGGGAGGACTACCCGCCCTATAAGAACGGCCTGCCCGCCTACCGGAGGCTCAACAAGGAACTGGTGGCGAAGAAGCTGCCTGCCCTTGGGTAGGCTCGATTCACTTTCCCCTCCTTGGGAACCACAGCTTCCTTTCGGGATATCCCATGCCGGATTCGAAGAACATCACCGTCCTCTCCGCGGGCACCTGGGGCATCACCCTGGCCGCCCTGCTGCACGGCAAGGGGTACCGGGTGCGGGTGTGGGAATTCTCACAGGCCGTGGTGGACGAGCTTTCCACGGCCCGCCACCATCCCAAGCTGAAGGACTTCCAGATTCCCGCAAACCTGGTTCTTTCCACCGGCATGGATGCCATGCTGGCAGGGGCGGAGGCGGTGGTGTGCGCCGTTCCCGCGGTGCACCTGCGGGAAACCTGCCTCCTGGCCGCGAGGGAGGGCTATGACGGCCAGCTATTCGTGATCTGCTCCAAGGGCATCGAACAGGGAACGCTCTCCCTGATGCACCAGGTGGCGGGAGAGGAACTGGGAGCCGGCGCGCAGGCCCGGATCGCCGTGCTCACAGGGCCCAGCCATGCCGAGGAAGTGAGCCGGGGGCTGCCCACCGCCGTCACCGTGGCGGGGGAATCCGAGGACACGGCCCGGGAAGCCCAGGCCCTGTTCATGACCCCCCGCTTCCGGGTGTACACTCAGACCGACCTGGTGGGGGTGGAACTGGGGGGTTCGCTGAAGAACGTGATCGCCATTTCCTGTGGCATCTCCGACGGACTCGGCTTTGGCGACAATGCCAAGGCGGGGCTGATCACCCGCGGCCTCTCCGAGATCGTTCGCCTGGGCCTGACCCTGGGCGCGCGGATGGAGACCTTCCTGGGATTGGCGGGAATGGGCGACCTGGTGGTGACCTGCATGAGCCCCCACAGCCGCAACTGGAAATTCGGCAACCTGATCGGACAGGGCCGCACCGCCGGGGAAGCACTGCGGGAAGTGGGAATGGTGGTGGAGGGTTATTACACCGTCCAGGCAGCCATCGAACTCTCCGGCCGCATGGAGGTGGAAATGCCCATCACTCAAGCCGTGGGCGCCGTGCTTTTCCAAGGCCTCGAACCCATGGAGGCCGTGTCGGGGCTGATGCTGCGCGACGCCAGGAGCGAGGGGGAAGGGAAAGCTGACTCTTGAGAGGGAGTTTGGAATGGAATGCCCACATTGCAGGAACACGAATCCCGCGGGCCACCTGTTTTGTGGCCGATGCGGAAAACCGATCGAACGTTCCTGCCCCCAGTGTAGCTTTGCCAATCCCCACATCAACCTCTACTGCGGGCGATGCGGGCAGGCGCTTGCCTCCGGCGCTCCCAGTGGGGCGGAAAACGACGATACCCCCCTTGACACCCTCGGAATTTCCTCCCCGCGGGAAGCACGGGGCGAGCGGCGTCAGGCCACCATCCTCTTCTCCGACCTCGCCGGGTACACGGTGATGGCAGAACGGCTGGACCCGGAAGAGGTGGAATCCATCATGCGCAAAATCAAGACCGAGGCGGAACGGATCGTGGAGGAATTGGGAGGGATCGTCAACCAGTTTGTCGGGGATGAAGTGCTGGCCCTGTTCGGCATCCCCACCGCCCACGAGGACGACCCGGTGCGGGCAGTCCAAGCCGCCTTCCAATTGCACGAGATGGTGCGAAACATCAGCCCGGAGGTGGAACCCGGAATTGGCCGGCCAATCCGGTTCCACACGGCGATCAACACGGGCTTGATCGTGACCAACTCCCGGGACCAAAGAGATGGAACCTACGGAATCACGGGAGATACCGTAAACACCGGCGCGCGTCTCAAAGCGCTTTCCGCCTCGGACACCATTCTCCTCGCCCCGGAAACCCAACGCCTGGTGGCGCCCTTTTTCCTCACCGAACCTCTCCATGCGATCCGCTTGAAAGGCCAGTCCGGTTCCATTCAACCCTTCCGTGTGTTGCGGAAAACCGGCGTCAGCACCCGATTTGAAGCCTCGGAGCAACGGGGGTTGACACGGCTGGTGGGCAGGGAACGGGAACTGGAGCTTTTACAGGAATGCTTCCAGCTCTCCGCGGAAGGGAAGGGCCAAGTGGTCACCGTTGTGGGGGAGGCGGGCCTGGGCAAATCCCGCCTGATCCATGAATTTCGCCAGGAATTGGAAACAGGCCGATTCAATCTGGTCATCGGCCGCTGCACGGCTATCGGGGAAAATCTCTCCTATTTTCCCTTCCAGGATCTCTTCAAGCGTTGGTTCGACATTTCCGAGCAGGACACACCGGAAGACATTTTGGAAAAAGTGGAACAGGGATTGTTGGCCCTCGATCCCGCCCTGGAAGAACATCTTCCGGCGATCCTGCACCTGCTATCCGTCCCCGGCAATCGCGCCCTGGATACACAGATGGCGGGCGAAGTCATCCAACGCAGGATCATCGCCGCCCTCAAAGCATGCGTTGCCGCGGGTTCCCGGGAAAAACCGCTCGTGATGATATTCGAGGACCTGCATTGGGTGGACGAACGCTCGGAAACAGCCATTGGGGAGTACATCGAGGCCCTGACCGTCCAGCAGGCCATGCTGGTGCTCAGCTACCGGCCGGAATACCGGCCGAAATGGGGGCATTATGGCCATCTCACTCCCATGGTTCTCAAGCCGCTTTCCGAGGACGGTACCGCGGCCATCCTGGCGGACACGTTCAATGTGGAAACCCTTCCGGAAGGTTTGGCCATGAGGGTGCATGACCGCACGGAAGGCAGCCCCTTCTTTACCGAGGAAGTGGCCATCTCCCTGGAAGAGGAGGGAATGATCAACCGTGAAGAAGGGAGCCTCGTCCTGACCAGGCCGGTGGAGGAACTCGGATTTCCCGATTCGGTGCAGGCCCTGGTACGCGCCCGCATCGACCGGTTGGGGGAGGCGCCCCGCGAAACCCTGCGCCTCGCCTCGGTCGTGGGGCTGGAATTCACGGAATTACTGGTGAAAAAACTCAGCCATCTCGGCGAACAGGTGAATAGCATCCTCGGCGAATTGAAATCCCTGGAACTCATTCTGGAAAAAGGTTTTCAGCCGGAAGTGGAGTTCATGTTCAAGCACGCCATTATCCACGAAGTGGCCTATGCCTCCCTGCTCCTGTCCCGCAGAAAGGACCTCCACCGCATGGTGGGATTGGGAATCGAGGAGCTTTACAACCATCGTCTTCCGGAATATTTCGAGACACTGGCACATCACTTCGACCAGGGAGAGTTATGGGAGAAAGCGGTGGCATACCTGGTCAAGGCAGGAGCCAAGGCCAGAGTCAATTTTGCCGGCCAAACAGCTTTAAATTATTTCAACCGCGCACAGGAAATTCTGGAAAAACACTCACCGGAAGTTCCGTGGCGGGTTCGTTACAACCTTTTATTCGAGAGAAGCCATTCCCTGGGTGATCTTGGGCAGTGGCCCTTGGCTTCGCAGGAATTGAAAGAGGCCGTGGAAATCGCCCATGACGAAAATGCTGTGGAACTAAAAATTCAAGCCCTGATCGCGTGGAGCCACGCGGCGCAATACAGTCATAATATGGGGGAAATGAAGGATATTTTAACCGAATTGGGTCCTCTTGCCGAAAAAGTCCCCGCTAGCCAGTTGGGGGTAACGGCCCTCCAGGCCTGGACGCACAGAGTGGCCGGGAACCTGCCGGAAGCGTTGGAGGTCGAGAAAAAAATGCGGACGCTGATCGATTTGACCCCCGACTCACCCCATATTTCCATCGCGAAATTCAGCCTCGGTCTTTTCCTTCGTTGGCGGGGAAAGTTCAAGGAATGCTCCGACATCCTTTCCGAGGTGCTGCCGCAATTGAGAGAAGCCGCCAAGGCGGAACTTTATCTGCAAAACGTATTCATTCATGGGCTGGCGCTCGGGGAACAAGGGCGCTATCAAGATGCGATCCGGGATATGCAGGAGGGGTTGGACTTCGGCCTGAAAGTAGGAGAGCGTTACTCTTCGCCGAAGCTGACCAACTCCCTGGGGTGGGTGTACCACGAATTGTGCCTGTTCGATAAAGCGATTGAGTTCAATACCAGGGCGCTCGATGCCGTATTGGAATTGATGGGGCCCGAAACTTCCAATCTATTCGAAATCGAATCTCAGACCCGGATCAACCTTGCCGAAAACCATTTGCTGCGGGGAGAAACCGAAATCGCCAGGGAGCACTTGGATCTGGTCTATCAATACTCAAAAAATCCTAAATACTTCTTCGTCAGAGCGCGCTGGAAACCGCGTTGCCTGCTCAACCTTGGAGAGCTGTGGCTGGGCGAAGGGGATCTGGAAAAAGCTCAGGCTTTCCTGGATGAATCCAGGGAGGATGGTTGGATTGACAAGTTCCCATTCCGGAAATACCAAGTGCGGGCCCAGCGGTTGCAGGGAACAATTTTCGCGGCGAGGGAAAAACCGGAGGAAGCCCAAGAGGAATTCCGCCAGGCGTTGGAGATCGCGGAGGAACTGGGAAACCCGACCCAGCTTTGGCGCACTCACCAAGCGCTGGGGATTATTTATCGGGGGAATGGGAACGAGACGAAAGCCGGGCAGCAATTCGGGAAATCACTTGCCGTTGTGGAGGATATCGCCGCCGGGTTGTCCGATCCGGGATTGAAGGAGGGATTTCTTAACTCCTTGCCGATCCGGGAGGTATTTGCGTTGGCGCAAATAAACAAGGGATAACCGATGGCTTTCCCGGTTTCTGGGAGGGGAAGGCCCACCGGGGGGGGCTCCGAACCGGCGGCCTCTCCCCATTTTCAGTTTAATTTATCCGACCCCCCCGGGGGACCATAGTTCTTGAGAATGCGGGCCCATTTTTCCTGTTCGTTTTCCTCCTTTTTCTCGCCGGCTTCCAATTCGGTAATTTCATCCAGGTCTTCCGGCGCGTCGATCTTGGAGGCCTCCAGCACATGGTTGGCGACGAAGATTGGGGAGGGCGCGCGCAGGGCCAGGGCGATGGCGTCGCTGGGCCGTGAATCGAGGGAAAACCGTTTGTCCTTCACCTGGAAGTACACCCGGGCGAAGTAGGTATTGTCCACCAGGTCCACGACTTCCACGCGGTCCACCATGCCGTTGACCACCTCGATGGCATTGCTGAGCAGGTCGTGGGTCATGGGCCGGGGGGAGTCGATCCCCTCCATCTTCATTGCGATGGCGTGGGCCTCGAAGATCCCGATCCAGATCGGGAGCAGGACACCGCTATCCTCCGCCTGCAGAATCACGATGGGAGAATTAGTGTTGGGGTCCAACACCAGGCGGTGCACCTTCATTTCGGTGAATTCAGTTGCATCCACGGCTGGGTTCCCTTGCAACGAGTGAATATTTGCGGGCTGCTACGATCTCCACATTCACCAGACCGCCCGGCTCGCAATTGCTGTCCATGACCATCACCGGCTTGTTTCCCCGGGTGCGCCCGTTCATGGCGCCTTCCTCACGGGGATGGGGGGCTTCCAGCAATATCTGCTGCCGGCTCCCGATGAGGGCGCGGTTGTGCTTGCGGACATGGCCGTGATGCGCCTCGAACAACCGCTCCAACCGCTCCGCCCGCACGGGCTCCGGAACCTGCCCGGGCATTCCCGCCGCTGGCGTGCCGGTGCGGGGGGAATATTTGAAGGCATAGAGATGATTGAACTCCACCTCATGCACCAAACGCAACGTATCCTGAAAATCGCATTCCTCTTCTCCCGGAAATCCAACGATGATGTCGGTGGAGATGGCGGCCCCCGGGATTTCCCTGCGAATCATGGCCGTTTTTTCCAGGAAAGTATCGACCTTGTGGTTTCGGCGCATGGCCTTGAGGATCCGGTCCGATCCGGACTGCACGGGTAGATGCACATGCTCGCAAAGCTTTTCCAACTCCCCATGCGCCTTCAGCAGCCCCTCGTTGAAATCCTTGGGATGGGGGGAGGTATAGCGAATCCGCTCCAACCCCTGCACATCGTTCAGGCCGTGCAATAGCTCCACGAAGTTGATTCCGTTCGCCTGGTAGGAGTTCACATTTTGTCCCAGCAGGGTGATTTCCCGCACACCCCTGGCCACCATGGCCCGGGCCTCGGCGAGGATGTTTCCGGCTTCCCGGCTGACCTCGCGGCCCCTGGTATAGGGTACAACGCAAAAGGTGCAGAAATTGTTGCATCCTTTCGTGATGACCAAGCCGGTTTTTATCTCGCTTTCGGCAAATCCTGCAAACCCGGCATTTCCCGCATCGGCCGCGGTATTCGCTGTGGCGCCCTGTCCGGCTCCCTGTTCCACCGCGCCCGCAACCGCGCCCGCAACCTTGGCGGGGGCCGGAAAGTCCGGGATGAAATTGGCCACCTTCTGTTTGCGATGGCGCCATTCGGTGCGCACCGGGCGTCCCCCCGCGGCGACCTCGGCCAGCATTTCGGGCAATTCGAACAGATTGTCGGTGCCGAAGACCAGATCCACGGAACGGGCTTTTTGCAATATTTCCCCGCCCCTTTGTTGGGAAACACAACCACCCACACCAATCACCACTTCCGGACGGGAGGCCTTGATGCCGCTCAACCGGCCCAACAGGCTGTACACCTTGTGCTCGGATTTTTCCCGGATGGCGCAGGTGTTGACGAGAATCAGGTCCGCTCCCCGGGGCGATGCGACGGGAACGTAGTTTTCCCCGCGCAAGTGTTCCAGTATTTTCGCCGTGTCGTACACGTTCATCTGACAGCCGAAGGTCTGAATGTACACGCCCTTTGGCCCGGGTTCTCCGGCTGGCTTTCCCGCTGTTTGAACCGGCGCGGATTCTGCTGGGGGGTTCGAACTCATCTCGTTCCGAATTCCTGATTGGGATTCATCCCGGGCACGGAATGATATTCAATGGATGATTGTCAATGGATGCTTTTCCCGGATTCTCCCCAATGGTAGCATGTTCATCCCGTCATGGTAGATGTTGCATGGGGAATTTTCCACGGAGAGTGCTCGGCAGGATGCGCATTCGAAATTCTCATATTCCACTCCCGATCACAACCGTTTCCGCCGTTCGTGGGGGGCCTCCTTTCGTCTCCCACGCTCCTTGAGCCCCGATCCTCCCCGCCATGATCGATCCCTCCCTTTTCTCCAGGCTCCCCCTGTTGGCCGACGGCTCTCTGGCCACCTGCCTGGATTCCGCAGCGCGCAAGGCCGGGCTGCCGCTGGAGGCGCTCAACTTCCACGATCCGCAGCGGGTGGCAAGGGCCCACCGGGACTTCGCCGGTAGTGGGGCGGCGCTGCTGCGCACCAACACGGCCCGCGCCAACGCTCTGACGCTGGAGGCGTACTCCCTGGC
>CAZOXD010000131.1:0-14267 GCA_964583525.1 uncultured Pseudomonadota bacterium | reverse complement strand
CCACGATGGGCTTGTCCATGTCCTCCCGGTCGAAGCCCATCTGCCGCATGAAGGCACCGCGCAGAAACCTCGAAAAACCGGCGTCACCATAATGGGTCAGGCCCCGGGTATATCCCAGGCCCGCCTTGCGCTCTCTACTGTCGCCATTATCCGTCATGATTGCCTTCCACGCCCATGAATTCCATCGCCAGGAAAAACCCCACTCCTTCCGTATTCCCTACCGCATTCCCAACCACGGCGCGCCTCACGCCGCCAACCGTGGGCCCCGCCGGTTTTCCAACTGGCCGCGCTGCTGGAGTGTTGAATCTGCAATCATCCCCCATATCGTCCCGCGGGAAAAGCCCGTATTGACTTCCTGCCGGAGCGGTGACATATGACGGGGTGTTTTCGGCCCTCCTCTCACCCCCCCCGCCACGGTATGCCATGAGCAAACCCAACCTATTCGACCTGAGCGGGCAGACCGCCATCGTCACCGGGGCATCCAAGGGAATTGGCCGTTCCATCGCCGAGCACCTGGCCCAGTTCGGTGCCCGGGTGGTGATCTCCAGCCGCAAGCAGGAGGCTTGCAAAGTCCGATCTGACTGACCAATAGCGCCAGCCGATCATGCAACTATTCGGGCTCTGGCTGAAGGATACCCATGTGGCGATACTTGCTCTCCGACGATCTCAAAGGAACCAAGAGGGTTTCGATCTGCCGTATGGTGTCCTCTTATTGAAAATAACACATCATCTTAGATACAAGGGCTGTGACCAACTCCCAAAACAGTAATAGGAGGATTTGCCTCCGGCGGCCAAAGGGCGCTGCCCTCTGGACTCCCGGCAGGGAACAAGTCCCCTGCACCCCTTATTCGGGTTTTATATCAATATTTTGGACTGTTCGTAAAATATTCGCATTACTCCGAGTTAGGGGGGCGCGGGGGGAAGACTTTCCCCCGCATGCTGTTCATTTTTTGCTTTTCCTAGTTGGGCACAGGCCTTTTAAAAATTCCAAGACACAAGGGGTAGGGAGAGCGCGGCGCCTATTCCAATCCCAACACCTGCCGTACTTCCTCAAGTGCAGTGCCGCTCAGGGGCTCCTGGGGAGGGAGGGGCTTGCCCACGGGAAATCCCTGCATTTCCAGCCCGGCCTTGATGCAGGCGGCCAGGTTGTATTTGGCGAAAATCTGATTGAAGCGCCATAGCTCGCTCTGCAAGTCCATGGCCTGCTCCCACTGCCCAGCGCGGGCCAACTCGTACAGTTGCACGCTTTCCTCCGGAATCAGGCAGGCCGGCCCCGCCATCCAGCCCACCCCGCCGACCAGCATCACGCAGAGGGGGATATGGGCCGATGCGCTGAAGATCTTCAGACGGTCCCCCACCAGGTTGCGGATGGAAAGCAGGCGTCCCGTGTTGGAGGAGGCGTCCTTGATGTAGGCGATGTTTGGCACCCCGGCCAGCTGCGCGATCGCTCCCAGGCTGAGGTCGCTGCGCTGAAAGGAGGGGTTGGTGTAGAGCACGACTGGGCAGGAAACCGCCTCGGCAATCGCCTTGAAATAAGACACCACCCCGTTTTCCGTCACGGGAAAATAGGCCTCCAAAATGGCCAGGATCCCATGGACACCCATGGCCTCGAAGCTGCGCGCCTGACGCACGCCTTCTTGGGTGGTGGTGGCGGCAACCCCCGCCACCACGGGTACTCGCCCGGCATTCGCTTCCAGCACCACTTCCACCACGCGGCTGCGTTGCGCCCAGTTCAGATAGGCGAATTCGCCGGTGCTTCCCAAGGGGGTGAGGCCATGCACACCCGCAGCGATGAGGTGTTCCACAAGTTTGACCAGCACTTGCTCCTTGACTGCCCCGTTCTCGTCAATCGGAGAGACGAGGTAGGGGAAGACACCATGGAATCCGGAATCATTCATGGAATATTTACCTCAAGGGGACTCCAGCAGGCCCTTCACGCCCCGGGCCATTTCCTTCTGCAATTCCTTCGCCTTCAGCTTGAGCACCAGGTTGCCGGCCAGGGCCAGCTTTCCTGTGATGTCGGCATTCATCACGTAGCGCACCCGGGTTTCCACTGTTTCACCTTGAAGATTGCCCACGGCTTCCAGGTCGATGTCCAGGGTCATGTTTACCTGGCTGGCGATGGTGATTCCCTCGCCCCCGCCCTTGAAGGATAGATGGCGCGGGGCCTCCATGCCGGCCACCTCCAGATCGAAGGCGAAGCGGGCCTTGAGTTGGGCCACGCTCTGTTCCACCTCCCCGCGCACCCGCTCCCGGCCTTCCCAATGGGCATGCAGGCACCCCGGCACCCAGGCGGCTACGGCATCGGCTTCCCAGATGGAGTCCCACACCCGCTCCGGGGACGCTGCGACCTGAAAGCTGCCCTCGATTTTCATGGGCGGGTCTCGTCCATGGGTGAATCCCCCCTACAGATCCCGCATGGCGGTGTAGCCGTCACGGACGGCGGCCATGATGCGCCGGGGCGCGAAGGCATCGCCCACCAGGAACAGCGCGGGGGCGGCCCCCTTCCCACCCCCATTCGGGTGAGCGCCGGTGGAACGGGCCTTCAACTCCCGGTAGAGCCCATCTGCCGAGCGGCCCGGGGTGCAGATCACCACCGTGTCGGCGTCCTCGCTCCAGGGTGGGGTGCCGTAGCGGTTCTGCAATGTGACCCGGCCCGCCTCGATCTCCTTCAGGCGGGTATCGGTGAGGGTGCACACCCCCTTGAGGGCCAGGGATTTGTGCATGACGTGGGAGGTGTTGATCTCCAACTCCCCGCCCACCAGGTGGTAGGGGGTCACCAGCAGCACCTGTTTGCCCTGGGCGGCCAGCAGTTCGGCGGTGCCGGAGCCGGCCAGATGGTATTCCTCGTCGTAAACCAGCACGCGTTCGCCCATCTCCGGTTCATCCGCGATCACAGTATCCTGATCGAGGACGTGGGGCAGTTCCGCGCCTGGAATCTCCAGGGGGCGGGGCGCGGTGCCGGTGGCGACCACGATGGCGTCCGGTTCCAGGGCCAGCACAGATTCCGCCGTGGCTTCGGTAGCGAGGCGCACATCCACGCCCAGGGTGTCCAATTGCACCGCGTAGAAGAGCGTGATCGCCGCCAGGTCCTCCATCCCCTCCAGCATGGCCGCCAGACCCGCCCTTCCGCCCAGGGCGTCTCCCTTTTCCAGCAAGGTGACCTGATGGCCCCGGCTGGCCGCCGTGCGGGCGGCCTCGCACCCGGCCGGGCCGCCACCCACCACCACCACATGCTTTTTCACGCCGGCCGGCTGCAGGGGGCCCTCCCACTCGTTGCCGGTTTCCGGATTGTAGGTGCATCCGATGGTGCGGTTGTGCCAGATGCGGTGGTGGCACTCGTTGCAGGAGAGGCAGGAGCGGATATCCTCCAAGCGCCCGGCTTGCATCTTATTGGGAACGTCCGGATCGCAGATCAGGGGGCGGGCGAAGGCCACCATGTCGGCCTTTCCCGCGGAGATCACCGTGGCGGCCTCCTGCTTGATTTTGCCGATGGCGATCACGGGCACTTGGGTGGCTCCCTTCACCGCCGCAGCGTTCTTGAGGAAGGGGGTGACCCGGGAAGACGTGGTGGGATGAATGGTTTCGATGGAGTCGAATCCCCCCGCGCTCACCAGGTAGTAGTCCAATCTGCGCTCACGCTCCAGCAGGGCCAGGTTTTCCATCGTGTCCGCCAGGGTAATTCCGCCCTCGACGATTTCCTCGGCGCTGAACTTGAGCCCGATGATGGCATCGGAGGGCACCCGGGCGCGGATGGCGTCGACGATCTCGCAGAGAAAGCGCAGCCGGTTTTCCGCGCTGCCGCCGTAGTGGTCCGTGCGCTTGTTGGCCAGGGGCGAAGCGAATTGCTGAATCAAAAACCCATGAGCGGCATGAATCTCCACGCCATCGAACCCGGCTTCCATCACCCGCCGGGCGCCCTCCCCGAAAGCATTCACCAGTTCCGCGATCTGATCGGTGTCCATCTCATGGGCCTGCTCCAGCCAGACGGGAAAGCTGTCGCTCTGGGACGGCGCCCACTGCGCGAGGCGGGAATAGCCGCTGTGCCACTGCCGGCCCACATGGATCAATTGCCCGATGATCCGCGCGCCATGCTGCTGAACCCGCTGAGCCACCCGGTTCAGGGGTGCGATAAAGCGGTCGTCATGGATGGCCAGTTGGTTGTACCCCAGGTTGCTGGTGGGATGGACGTGGAGGGCCTCGGTGACGATCATCCCCACGCCTCCCTGGGCGCGGCGCTCCAGGTAGGCGCTGTTGCGCTCGGTGGCCGCCCCGGTGTGATCTCCCAATCCTGACGTGGTGGAAGCCATCACCAGCCGGTTTTTGATTTCCCGCGATCCCAGTTCGATGGGCGTGAACAGGATTTTCATTTCTTCCATTTCTTCCGTGGCTCCACTCATGAGGAGTTCTCACCGTTGGTTGGTTTCCGTAAATCCGCCGATGGCCGGGATCCCTTTCGGACGAGCCGCGTGGGGAAGAATTCCGGACTCTGCATGGCCAAAATGCTTTCCCCAAGGGGTGCGGATATGAAAAGGTGCCGGGGAATTTGCAGGAATATACACAGAAATATACACTGCCCGCTTCCGTTCCGCACTTCCATAACGCAGCACTCCCATAACGCGGTTTTTCTATAAAGCCCGTGCAATGGCGATGATAAGCGGTTGCCGGTCCATTTTCCCCAAGCCATCCTCCATGATTTCGGAATCTCCCCTCACAATTTCCCTGCTGGCGCTGGCGGCCTCCTTTCAGTTCGCCATGGTGGTCATTCTGGGCCGGCGGGGATTGCACGCCACCGATGCGTTGACCGGGGCCATGATCAACATCGGCGTGTCCATGACGATCTTCGGAGTGGCGGGGATCTTTCTCATCAAGGCCGAGTACTGGCGTTCCCCGGCCCTGTGGATCTTCGCGTCCATCGGAATTCTGCGGCCCGCGCTGTCCAACACCTTCGGCTTCGAGGGCTCCCGGCGGCTCGGGCCCACCGTCTCCACCACGGTGGAATCCGTCTCGCCCTTCTTCGCCATCGTGGGGGGGTTGGTATTTCTCTCTGAGCAGGTCACCCCGGTGATGGCCGTGGGAGCGGTGGGAATCGTGGCCGGGGTGGTTTTCCTCACCTCACAGGGCAGCGCGCGGCGCGACTGGCCTTTTTGGGCGCTGCTGTTTCCGTTCGGCGCCGCCCTGATCCGCTCTTCCGCCCATGTGGGCGCGCGCTGGGGGTTGGGCTTGTTGCCCACCGATGTCTCCTCGGTGATTTTCTCGGGCCTGGTAGCCTACATGGTTTCCTTCGTGATTACACTGGCGGCCTCTCAACTGCGGCGCGGGGGTCTGCAAGGGCATTGGTCCCGGGAGGGCTTCTTCTGGTTCGCGCTGACGGGAATCTGCAATGCCGGGGCGATCTTTTCCCTCAATACCGCCCTTTCCATGGGCCAGGTGGCCAGGGTCTCCCCGCTCATCGCCACCTTTCCCCTCTTCACGATGGCATTGAGCTTTCTGTTCTACAAGCGCGAGCGGATCACCTGGCGCACGGTGGCCGGTGTGCTGCTGGTTGTGCCCGCGGTGGTGCTGGTCACCACGGGGCATTGAGCGGACACCGTAAAAAAATTCCGCGGCGCCCGGCACAAATCCCGGATTTCATTCCCATCGCTGGAATTCAATGCGGAAAGCGCCGCAGAAAAATTCCCGGAAAATTCCCGGAAAATTCCGGAAAATTCCGCACCTTCCGTGGATTTTGATCGTTTAACCCGGTAGGAAATTTGTTTGCGGGGAATAAATTCAAGCAATTTTCCGTTTTCAATTTACTAAAAGCAGTCTCCCGCACGGTCCGGATGCATCGCCCATTGCCAGGATTTGTTCATGGTTTTGGGAGAGGCGCCTGAAAATACAGGCCATGAACCAGGGCAGAAAACCCCTCGGAACCTTGCTTGCGCTGATCCTTTTTGCCCTTCTGGTGGTGGAAGGATTGGTGACGCAGTTTTATGCGTTCGCGGTTTCCGAGATGAAAATACAATTGGCCCTGGCGGCGCGCTCCCAGGCGCGGATCATCGATTTATCCATGGAATTCGACAGGCTCCTCAGCCAGGCGGGGCACAATCACCGCCCGGATGGGACACCGTTGGATCATTATGGAGACGTTTTGCGGGTCATCCCTGATTTCGGCGAAAGCGGACATTTCATCTATGGAACCTTGGTTGATGGGGAACCGGTCTTCCAGGAAGGGGCTTCCGCCGAAGGCAAAATCCATCCCAGTTCCAATTCGGATTACCGCTCCATGGCCGAGCCCATGAAGCGGGCCCTGGAAGGAAACTCGGGAATATGGTCCGGAATCGACCACGCGGGAGTCCTGATTCTGGCCGCCTATCATCCCACCCTTTCGAGGACGATGGGGGTCATGGCCTCCCTCGATTATTCCGAAATTCGCCGCCCCTATGTCTGGATCGGAATCGCCGCCGGTGTGCTCACCCTTCTATCCGTTCTGTTGGGAGCGGCCCCATTTTTCCGTTTGATTCAATCCCTGTCGGTCCGCTTGAGACAGAGCGAGGGATTGACCGAATCCATCGTGAAATCCGCCGCCGAAGGCATCCTTTCCTTCGATGGAATAGGGATCATCCAAACGATCAATCCGGCGGCGGAAGCCTTGTTCGGTTATGGCGAACTGGAAATTTCGGGCCGCCGGATCGGTGATCTGTTGTTATTGAAGAAAGCGGAACTGGAGAAATTCCTATCGTCCGGCGGGGAAACATTGGAGGTAAAGGGAGTACGCAAGGACGGTTCCCTTCTCCACCTGGAAATGTCCGTCACCCTCACCCATCCAGATGAAAAACTGGTGTTTACCGCCATCGTCAGGGACGTGACCCGGCGCAAAAAGGCGGAAATGGAAGTGCGGGAAAATCAGCGTACATTGCAACTGATTTTCGATACCGTCCCGCAAACCCTGGTCATGAAGGACCGCGAGGGCCGCTACCAGATGGTCAACAGGGCCTGGTGTCAATTTCACGGATTGCAGAGCGGGCAGGTTATCGGAAAAACGCCCATCGAACTCCCGAATCGGCCCCAAGGGGAATCCAGGATGGCTCATCAGTTGGACCAGCCTATACTCTCCGGGGAAAAGGACCATCTTTCCCAGGAATACTCCCGCACCAATATCAAGGGAATCGAACGCAAAGTGCTCTCCATCCGGGTGCCCCTGAAAAACGAGACCGGGGAAATCGCCGGGCTGGTGGTGCTGGGCATGGATATCACGGACCGGGCCCGGGTGGAGCAGGAATTGCGGGCAGGGGAGGAAAGGTTCCGCAACCTGATCGACGGCTCGCACCTCGGGATCGCAATCCACCAGGCCAACCGGCCTCTCCTGGTCAACCAGGCCTTCGCCAAGGTTTTCGGATATGGGAACCCCCGGGAATTGTTGTTGATGAACAATCTGGAATTGTTGGTGGATCCCGCGGATTTGCCCCGGTTGAAGGAAAAATACGCCCATTTGAAAAAGGATGTGAGCGGGGACCATAGCCGTTATCAATTCCGGGGAATCCATAAAGGCGGCCAAACCCTGCAATTGGAGACCTATTTCCAATCCATCGAATGGCGGGGTGCTCCAGCCGTGCAAACCACGGTGATGGACATTACGGACAGGATGATGCTGGAAAACCAGCTTCGTCAATCCCAAAAAATGGAAGCAGTCGGGCAACTGGCCGGTGGAATTGCCCACGATTTCAACAATATCATTCAGATCGTGCGAGGGTACGCGGAATTGGCGCAGGGGAAAAACGGAGCGGATAATCCCTCATCGGCCTATCTGGGCAAGGTGCTGAAGGCCGCCGACGGCGCCTCGGCTCTGGTACGGCAACTGATGGCCGTCAGTCGGCAGGAAGTAATGCAGCTCCGTCCTCTCCACCCCGGCGAATTGATCGGGAATCTTACCCAGATGGTGCGCCGCCTGATCGGCGAGAACATCGAACTGATCGTGAGCCAGGAAGACAATCTCCCCCAAATATCCGGCGATCCCACCATGATCGAGCAGGTGCTGCTCAATCTCATCGTGAATGCGCGGGATGCCATGCCCGGGGGAGGCCGGCTGGAGTTGTCCGCGGACGCTTATGCCGTCAGTGACGATTTTCGCCGCCGCTTCGGAGATGCGAAAGGGGATACCTTCGTGCGGATTCGCCTCAGCGATACCGGAGAGGGAATGTCCCAATCCACCCTGGAGCATCTGTTCGAACCCTTCTTTACCACAAAGGAATCCGGCAAGGGCACCGGGCTGGGACTGTCCATGGCCTATGGCATCATCCAACAGCACCATGGATCCATCGATGTCAGCAGCGAGGAAGGGAAAGGGAGTACCTTCACCATCTATCTGCCTGCCGAAACGGATCCCATGCCCGCGCCCGCACCCTCTCGGAAGGAAGCGCCCGTGGGGGGCGGGGAGACCATCCTGGTGGCGGAAGACGATCCGGACGTATTGGACCTGGCGGTCAATCTGCTGGAAAGCCAGGGATACCAGGTATTGGTGGCCACCGATGGAGAGGAAGCCCTCAATGTGTTTCGTGAAAAGGAGGACCGGATCGACCTGGCCCTGCTCGATATGGTCATGCCCAAAATGGGAGGGCGGGAAGTCTATCAGGCGCTCGCCGAGGAAAAACCGGAATTGCCCATCCTCTTCTGCACGGGCTACACCGCCGATTCCATCGACACCGAATTCATCCGCAACAACCGCTTCAACCTGATCAAGAAACCCTACAGTCCGGGAGACCTGTTCAAGGCCGTGCGAAGCACATTGGACCTGAATTTCTCGGAGCAATCCTGGGGAGAGAAAAGAGGCTGACCCTGCTTCGGCGGGGATGTGGCCTCCAATCCTCCCGGGCCGCGCGGGCCGCTTGGAGCGCTACATGGTCATTCCGCCATCGATGTTGATGGCCTGCCCGGTTACGTAGGCGGACTCATCGGCCGCCAGATAGGCCGCCAGGGCCGCGATCTCCGCCGGCTGCCCCACCCTGCCCATGGGCTGGCGGGCAATGAAGTCCTTCAGGGCCTGCTCGGGATCGGGGGATTGATTGACGCGCTCGTGCCACGAAGGCGTTTCCACGGTGCCGGGGCAGATGGCGTTCACCCGGATGCCGTCTCCCACGTAGTCGATGGCCAGGCTCTTGGTGAGCCCGATCACACCGGCTTTGGTGACCGAATACACCCCCCGCTCCTTCACGGCAAAAGGGCCGGCCACCGAGGCCATGTTGATGATGCTGCCCCCGCCCTGTTCCACCATCATCGGCACCACGCGCTGACAAAAATACCACGTGCCGTTCAGATTGATGCCGTGGGAGCGTTTCCAGCTTTCCTCGTCCGCATCCACCAGCGATCCCCCGTCCACCACGCCCGCCACGTTGCACAGGATGTGGATCGCGCCCAGCGTTTCCCGGGTTTCATCGGCGGCGCGGTAGCAATCCTCCCGGCGGGAAACGTCCCCGGTGAAGGTGAGCAGGGTATGCCCATCCTCCGCCATGGCTTTGGCGACTCGTTCCAGGGCCTGCCCGTCCCGGTCCATACCTGCCACGGCGGCGCCTTCGCGGGCGAAACGATAGCAAATATGCTCCCCGATTCCCGCCCCGGCCCCGCTCACCAGGGCCACCTTGCCTTGCAATCGTTCCATCATTCACGCTCCCTGCCGGTATGTACGCTGCCCAGACTTATCACTTGCCCATTCCCTGCGGTTCACCCGCCGCTTACCCGCCATTCACCTGGCGCATCACTCCGGCCAGCTTGTCCAGGCGGGGCAGAATGGTGTCCGCCCCTTCCGAGGCGATGGCGAACAATACCCGCCCGATGCCGTCGGCGCGGAGCTTTTCGATGCGGGCAGGATCGGTAGGCGCCAGGAAAAGGGAAACGGGAATGCGCTCCCGGCCGGCCTTGGCGGTCAGGTCCTCCAGTTCGCGCACCCGGTCTCCGAACTCCCCGCCGGCCCGGCCGATGGGCATCCATTCGTCGCCGTAGCGCACCACCCGCTGCAGGGTGCGTTCCCCGTTGCCTCCCACCACGATAGGGGGATGGGGCTTTTGCACGGGTTTGGGCCAGGACCAGATCTTCTCGAAGTTCACGAACTCTCCCTGGTAACTGGCCTCGTCCTCGCTCCAGATGGCTTTCATGGCCTCGATGCGCTCCCGCAGCACCTTCCAGCGCCTGAGATAATCTGTGCCGTGATTAACCATTTCCTCCCGGTTCCAGCCCCCGCCCACACCAAAGAGCACCCTCCCGTGCGAGAGATGATCCAGGCTGGCCACCTCCTTGGCGAGAACGATGGGATCGCGCTCGATGACCAGGCAGATTCCGTTGCCCAGTTTGATCTTCTTCGTCACCGCCGCCGCCGCGGAGAGGGCCACGAAGGGATCCAGGCAGTGTGAATATTCCAGGGGGAGGTCGGCGCCACCCGGCCAGGGGGTGAGCCGGGACGCCGGAATATGGGTATGTTCGGGAAACATAAGGGACTCGAAACCGCGCTCTTCCGCGGCCTTGGCCAGTTCATGGGGGGGCATCGAATAATCCGTGGGAAACATGAAAACACCGAATTTCATGGAAAACTCCTTGCTGAAAGGTTGGTTGACGGCTTGGATGACGGATTGAATATGTGGGCCACCATCGGATCCGCGTGCGATTTTCTCCCAGGGTTCTTCTTATCCCGGCCTGACCCGGAAGGGAAGGCGGTTCCCACAGCTACAAAAACAGAGCTACGGAAACAGAGCTACAGGAACAAGCGGTACGCCAGGTTCGCGGTTTCATCCACGTAGGAATAGTGAAGATCGCGCAGGAATGCCTGGAATCGCTGCTCGTTCCCGGGAGGAATTTCGAATCCCACCAACACCCGGCCGAAATCCCCGCCGTGGAGGCGGTAATGAAAGAGGGAAATGTTCCAGTCCGGGTCCATGGCGGAAAGGAATTTCATCAACGCGCCGGGCCGTTCCGGAAACGTGAAGCGATACAGCACCTCGTTGCGGGTATGATGGGAGCGCCCGCCCACCAGGTGCCGCACATGGGTTTTGGCCAACTCGTTGTCCGTCAGGTCCTCGTTGGCAAACCCGTGTTCGTCGAGCAGCTTGCGGAAGGATTCCTTCTCCGCCTCGCTGTGGATGCCGATTCCGACAAATATGTGGGCTTCGTCCCGTTCGGACAGACGATAATTGAATTCGCTGATGTTGCGCTCTTTCACCAGATTTTCGCAGAAAAACCGCAGCGCGCCGGGTTTTTCGGGAATGCTCACCGCGATCAGGGCTTCGCTGCGCTCCCCGGTGCGTGTGCGCTCGGCGACGAATTGCAGCCGGTCGAAGTTCATGTTGGCCCCGGAGTTGACCGCGATCAGGTTCTTTCCGCGCAGGGGATGGTCTTGCAGGTAGCGGCGCATTCCCGCCACCCCCAGGGCCCCCGCCGGCTCCACGATGGAACGGGTATCCTCGTAGATGCTCTTGATGGCCGAGCAGATCTCGTCCGTGCTCACGGTGACGATGCCGTCCACGAACCGCTGCGCCATGGGCAGGGTATGGCCGCCCACCTGCTTGACCGCCACCCCGTCGGCGAACAGGCCCACATCGTCGAGCACCACCCGCTCCCCCGCCGCCAGGGACTGCTCCATGGCGTTGCTGTCCATGGGCTCCACGCCGATGATGACCGTCTGGGGGAGCAGGACCTTGATGTAGCCGGCGATGCCCCCGATCAACCCGCCCCCGCCCACCGGCACGAACACGATGTCGGGCTCCGGGCATTGGTCCAGCAGTTCCCGGCCAATGGTGGCCTGTCCCGCGATCACCAGGGGATCGTCGAAGGCATGCACGAATACCGCGTTGGTCTCCTGCTGGATGCGGCTGCATTCCTCCGCGGCCTCGGAAAAGCTGTCCCCCGCCATTACTACCTTCGCCCCCAGTTTTTTCACGGCCCGCACCTTGATGCCGGGCGCGGTGAGGGGCATGACCACGGTGGCGGCGATGCCCAACTCCTGCGCGGAAAGCGCGACCCCCTGGGCGTGGTTTCCGGCAGATGCGCAGATGACGCCGCGTTTCTTCTCCGCGGGCGTGAGGTGATAGATCCTGTTGAAGGCGCCCCGGATCTTGAAGGAAAAACAGGGCTGAAGATCCTCCCGTTTCAACAGCACCCGGTTGGCAAACTCGGCGCTGAGGTTTTCCGCCACGTCCAGCGGGGTATGCTCCGCCACGTCATAGGTGCGGGCCAGCAATACGTTCTTGAGCAGGGTGTCCATGGAATTCAAATTCCGATCGCTTCACATCAACGGTTATTGTGGATAAAAAGAACACTGACCATCGCATTAGATCCGGGTGGGTTCAAGAAAAAGGTAGGGGGCCGGCTCCGGAATCGTTATCGAGGATTGCCATGCAGCCCCATGATTCCGGCTCGCCCGTGACCCCGTTCGTCACCCCTCCCCGCATCGCCCTGCTGGGGATTCACCTGGAGGCCAACGCTTTGGAAACTGTCTAATCAGTCCATATAGCACTGATATAACTACCAATAATCATGGTATTAATAATTGGGGAGAATCTTCGATAACGCGAAGGACTCCATCTGGGAAATGTCGGGTAAGGATGGACGTTTTTCCGCCTTCCCTTGGCTCTGTTTGGCAAGGGAATTCCTATACCGGAAACAAGGGATATTCGCCTTTTCCAAAATCTCCGAAACGCAATCCGAGACAGGAGGTCCCATGAGCGAGACCACCCTTCCTCCGGACCCGGCCGAATTGGAGCAGGCGGTCCAGCCCGCCGATTCCGGCGTCCACTCCACCGGCACGTCAACCCGGCCGATTGAGCATCACGGCCGGGTGTCGGAATTGTTATCCATCACCCTCGCAAATCTTTTTTTCAAGGTGATCACCCTGGGGGTGCACCACTTCTGGGCCAAGAGCCGGGTGCGCCGCTACCTGTGGAGCCGCACCACCATTTCCGGCGACGCATTCGAATACACCGGGAAGGGCGGCGAGTTGGCCAAGGGATTCCTCCTCAGCCTTCCCTGGCTGATTCCTCTCGCCGCGGGATGGGGAGTAGTTGTTTACTTCACCAAATACAGAGAGCCCCTGTTGCCGGAAGTGGGGTTGCTGGAAAACGTATTGTATATCTATTTGCTGTTTCTGATCGGATTCGGCCGTTACAGCGCCAGGAAATACATTTACAGCCACACGCGCTGGCGGGGCATCCGGCTGGGCCTGTCCGGCACGGCGAAAGGGCACGCCTACAAGGTGCTGGGTTTGAACCTCCTCGTCGGTTTATCGTTCGGAATTTATTTCCCATACATGCGCAACGACCTGGCCGCCAATTTCATCAACAACACTTGGATTGGGGACAAGCGGTTGAACTATCCCTTCAAACAGCACAGCTTGGTGCGCCGGTATTGGGGAATGGTGGGCCTGAGTGTGGCCACTGGTTTCTTCATAATGATTGCGGGGATGGTCTCGGCGTTGATGTACATGGGTTCGGGCCTTGTTCTGGACCCTGATCTAGACCCTGCGACCATGGACCGTTGGAATCCAGTCATCATATTTGGCCTTGGCATCTCCCTTTATGTTCCGTTAGCACTGGTCTGGTTCTGGTACCGGGCCGGCGAGGTGCGCACCTTCATCAACAACACCACCATGGAGGGAACACGCTTTTCCACCGACTTTAAGACTTCCCAATACGTCTGGCTCCGCGCCACCAATTTCGCCGCAGTGCTCTTCACGCTCGGGCTGGCATTTCCTTGGGCGGCCATCCGCACAGCGCGGTATTTCTCCAGGCATATCCGGGTGGAGACAAGTCTCGATCTGGACACCATCGGACAGAGTTCGGAAGCGGTACTCAAGGAGGGCGAGGGACTGGCCGAAGTGCTGGACCTGGGAGTCATTTGAAATTTTCCAGGTCAAGGAAAAGGTGGAGGGCCGCAGGGCAACCGTATTCTAATCAAAGGTTCCTGTGACGATCTCTATTGAAATGTAATTTCGGAGTGGGGGCGGGCGTCCCTGCCCGCCCCGCCGCGGGCAGGGACGCCCGCGCCACTATTTTTTTTATGAAAGATGAAAAAATCATGCGGAATTTCCAGAATATGGTTGCCCTGGCGGGGAAGCGGCTCCGTTATCCTTCCCGAGGAGCGCCATGAAGCCCCAGGATTCAGCCTCGCCCGCGCCCCAACTCAACGCCTCACCCCGCATTGCGCTGCTGGGTATCCACCTGGAGGCCAACGCCTTCTCCCCCGTGACCACGCGGGAGGACTTCACCTCCCTTTGCTACCTGGAAGGCGAGGCCATCGTTTCCGAA
>CAZOXD010000130.1:2178-14408 GCA_964583525.1 uncultured Pseudomonadota bacterium | reverse complement strand
CAGCCGGCCGGCCGGCCGGTGATGGGCGCCACGCGGATGCCGGCCTCATGCAGCCGTTCCAGTCCCACATAGGCGCACGCGGGGAGCCTGCCTGCGCTGGTGAGGGTGTCGTCAATGTCGGTGAGAACATAGCGGATTTGCTTCCGCACGGTGGCGGGGAATTCGCGTAGTGGAGTCATGTAGGGAGGGTATGCAGAAAATAGGGGGATGGGGAATGAAATCTTTTCGGCGTCAACCCGAGCCTCTGGCCGTTGTTGACGCCAGCGCCCCGGTTGCCAGAAGTGCCCCGGATGGCTGTAGCGTCTTAGATGATGGCATGGCGCACTTTTGCGGACACCCATTCGCTCAGCACGACGGAAGCCAGGATGGCGATCAAAATCAGGGTGACCTGATTCCAGGCGAGGATGTTCACCGACGCCTGAAATTCCAGGCCGATCCCTCCCGCCCCGACCCATCCGAGGATGGTGGATTCCCGGATGTTGATGTCCCAGCGGTATACGGAAATCCCGGCGAAGGCCGGGAGAATCTGGGGTACGATGCCATAGAGCAGCACTTGCCGCCTCCCCGCGCCGGTAGCCACGATGGCTTCCACCTGGGATTGATCGATCTCCTCGATGGCTTCGTAGAGCAGCTTGCCGATGAACCCGACGGAGCGCAGGGTAATGGCGAGGATCCCGGCGAACATTCCGGGGCCGACGATCACTACCAACAGCAAGGCCCAGATGATCGAATTGATGGAACGCGAGGAAACGATAGTCAACAGGGCGATCGGTCTGACGAATAACCGGGAGGGCGTTGTATTCCGAGCGGCCAGGAAGGCCACCGGGGTGGCGATGAACAACGCGAAGAGGGTGCCCAGGGTGGCGATGTTGAGGGTGTCCCAAAGCGGCCGCCAGATGCGCCCGGCGTAACTCCATTTGGGGGGAACCATCCGGGAGGCCAAATCGGCCGCCTGGATATGGGCATCGAGCACGAATTCCCAGATTGTATTGTCGGAGATGATCCGCCAGCAGTAGACGAACAATATCGTGCCCACCAACCAGCCCAGCCAGATTTTCAACTGGGTTGCGCGGTCGCGGCGTTGCCACACCTTCGTTCCGTTGGCTTCGAGGACGGGCATTTCAGACCAGGTATTTTCGGATATATCCGGAAGCGTATTCCGTGATCATCACGATAAAAATGATGGTGAGCAGGATCGCCGCGGCAGAATCGTACTCGTAGCGGTCCAAAGCCGTCACGAGAGTGGAACCGATCCCCCCCGCCCCCGCGATGCCGATGATGGCGGATTCACGAAAATTGATGTCCAACCGGTACATGGACAGTCCCACCATGCGGGGCGCCACCTGGGGTTGCACGGCATAGTTCATCAACTGGTTCCAGGTCGCTCCCGTGGCGCGGATGGACTCCATCTGGTCCGGATCGATGGCCTCGATTTCCTCGGCCAACAGTTTGGCGATGAACCCGATGGTGGCGAAGGAGAGGGTCAACACTCCCGCGAACGGACCGAAGCCGAACATGGCAACGAATAAAATCGCCACGATCAACTCGTGAAAGGCCCTGGAAGTGGCGATGATACTCCGGCAGAACAGGTAAACGAGCCGCGGGGAAATGTTGCGGGCCGCCCCCAGGCCGATGGGAATGGAGATGGCGACGCCGATCACGGTGGAGGCGCCGGTGATGGTGAGGCTTTCCACGAATCCCTCCTGGATATCGCCCCAACGGGAAATGAAATCAGGTGGGAAGAAGGCCTGGATAAATTTTATGCCCCGTGGAATCCCGGCCCAGACCCGCCCCCATTTCACCGGGAAGGTGCTGAAAGCGGCGACAAGGTATATCGCGGCGCCAGCATAGATTCCCCACCGGATCCAGGGGGTCTGGATAAAGGGGGGCTTTTTCCATTGCCGGGGGAAGGTGGCGGTTTCGCTCATATTTTCACCTATTTATTCACCGAGCGCTTACGGATTTGCTGCTGGTATTCCTCCTCTTCCTGCGTATCGTCCTCCCCGTTGTCCTCCGCCTCCTCTTCGGAATCGCCGCCCTTGCGGCGGGCGGTGGCGGTCCAGTCCTCCTCCCCGTAGATTTCGGTAAGGCGATCCGGTGTCAGATCGTCCGGGCTGCCGTCATAGACCACCTCTCCCTCGCGCAGGCCCACGATGCGCTTGAGGAACATCAGCGCCAGCGGCACGTCGTGGATGTTGATGATGGCTGCCAGACCGCGTTCCGTGCACAATTCGGTGATGAGGCGCATGATCTGGCGCGAGGTCTTGGGATCGAGGCTGGCGGTGGGTTCGTCGATCAGGAGAATCTCGGGATTCTGCAGCAGGGCCCGGGCGATTCCCACCCTTTGCCGTTGGCCCCCGGAAAGGGCATCGGCGCGCTTGTCCTCGAAGCCCTCCAGGCCCACCCGCTCCAACAGGCGAAAGGCTTCGCTCACCACCACTTGGGGAAATTTACGCAACAGGGAGCGCCAGAAGGAAACGTATCCCAACTGCCCGGAGAGCACGTTTTCCATCACCGTAAGCCGCTCGATGAGGGCGAATTCCTGGAAGATCATCCCCATCCGCCGCCGGGCGCGGCGCAGGGCTCCGGAACCGAGGCCCGTGACGTTCTCCCCGCCCAACAGCACCTGTCCTTCGGTGGGCTCCACCAGGCGGTTGATGCAGCGGATGAGTGTGCTCTTCCCCGCGCCGGAAGGGCCGATCAATGCAACGACCTCCCCCCCGGCCACTTCCAGGTTCACGCCCTTCAGGGCCAAGTCGCCCGTGGGATACCGTTTTGCCAACCCCTCCAGTTTAAGCATGAACGGCATCCCTCGCGATGGCGTTTCCTTCGACGGCGTTTCCTTCGGCATTCCGGGTCCTGGCGCGGATCATGGGCCGGATCATGGAACAGAAGGCTACTGGCACGCGTAGCTCACCCCATTGGCCTTGTCGATGGTGCGGATCACGGCCCAGAAATCCTTGTAGGTCATCTCCAGGAATTGGCCTTCGTCGGATTTGGAGAATTCCTTTTTCAGATCGGAACCTTCCCAGGGAAACGAGAAGAAGGCTTTCTTGATGTTCTTGGCCAGATCGGGATGCAGGTTGTAGACATGCCCATATCCGGTGGTGGGGAAGGTCTGGGATTTGTAGATGGTGCGGATCTTCGCCTTGTCGATCACGCCGCGGGAGGCCATGCGCTGCATTATGGTATTGGCGATGGAAGCCGCCTCGTAGTCCTTGTTGAAGACCCCCAGGATCGAGTTGTCGTGCTTGCCGGAGAAGGTGGCCTTGAAGTCCCGGTCCTGGATCATGTCGAACTCGGCCTTGAGCAGGGCGGAGGGGGCCTTGAATCCGGAGTTGGAGGTGGGTGACGTGAACGCCAGCGTGCGGCCCTTGATGTCCTTCACGCTTTTGACGGGGCTGTCCACGTGGGTGATGATCTCCATCTCGTACCCGAAGCTCCCGTCCTTCGAAGCCATGATCGTGAACGGGACGAATCCGGCGCAGTTGACGGCCAGGGGATTGCTCCCGGTATTGAATCCCGCAATATGCAGCCGGCCGGCCCGCATGGCTTCGATCTGGGCGGCGTTGGATTGCACGGCGAAGAAGCGCACCTTGCGTCCGGTAACTTTTTCCATGTGGTGCAGGAAGCCATCCCACACCTTTTTATAGACGGAAGGGTCTTCCACGGGCGTGTAGGCGAAGATGAGCACCTTGGGGTCGACCCACTTGCTCTTGTCCGTGGGCAGGTCCGCCGTCAGATTGCCGTCCCTGTCGCAGAAGCGGGTGTCCAGGGTGCCCCGGGGGCAATTTTGGCCGAAAACGCTGGAAACCGGCGCGGACAGGAAAAACAAAACGGTCAGCAGGGCCGCGGGTAGCAGCCAGGAGGTGATCCGGGTGGATGATTTGCAAAATAAGCGATTCATAATTCTCCTCTGTAGGGTGGGTTGGTGTTTGGATTACGAAGATAAAACCCTTACGAAAAATCCACCGGTTTCTTATCCCTTTCCGCACTCGAAGTAAAGAGAATCCGTTCTTTGCCTTTAATGATGAATTGCATTGTTGAAGCCCGGTGGAAACAGGGAGGATCGAATTGAAACCGGGCCAGAAATAACAGGTTTTAAATCCCGGACCTTCCGAGTGCCGGCAGGGAAAATCACCCCCGCAATCTACTCCACCTGATATTTTTCCACGAACTCCCAGTTCAACTCGATGCCCAGGCCCGGATTGTCTGCCACCGTGACCCGGCCGTTGTTTCGCTGCACCTGACCCTTGATATCCAGCGGCTCGGTGAGCAGGTGCTCCCGGAAGAGGTTGGGGGTGGTATCGTATTCGAGCATCGGTTCGAATGGGTGGAGACCGCCGGGGATATCGGGCAGTGCGGAGGCCAGGTGCAGATCGGCGGCAATCAATACATCGGAGCCCCACACGTGTGGAATGACCGGTGTGCCATAGGCGTTGGCCAGGGCCAGGATCTTCATGAACTCCGAAACGCCCCCCGTGGCTGCCACCTCCGGTTGCAGAATATCCACGCAGCGGCGGGAAATCAGTTCCCGCATGCCATAGCGGGTGTATTCCGCCTCGCCACCGGCGATCAGCAGGCCCGGCAGGGCTTGGCGCACCATGCGGTAGCCTTCGTAATCTTCGGGCATCACCGGCTCCTCGAACCAGTAGAAGTCCAGATCCCGCAACCCCAGCCCGATCTGAATCGCTTCCCCCGGGGTGTAGGCATGGTTGGCGTCCGCCATCAGGCGCGCCTCTTCGCCGGCCCCGTTGCGCACCGCTTCCGCCAGCCGCAGGTCCATTTTGCGGCCCATCCCGATTTTCATCTTGAGTGCCTGAAACCCCATGCCGCGGATGCGCGCCGCCTCCTCGTTAAAGGCCCGGGGCAGATCCTCCACCTCACGGAACATCATCCCGTACCCATAAACCAGCAGGGAATCCCGCGCCTTTCCGCCGAGAAGTTGGTAAAGCGGCAATCCGGTGGTTTTACCCAGGATATCCCACAAGGCGATGTCCACCCCCGACAGGCATTGCAGCGGCATTCCTTTTTGCCCATGGTCCCGGAGCAGGTTGTAGACCTCATGCCAGAGCACGCTGATATCCAGCGGATTGCGGCCCAGGAAAAGTGGCTTGAGGGTGCGCTCCACGATGGCCTTGTTGCCCAGCGCCACGTTTCCCGCACCGAAGGCCTCGCCCACGCCTGTAATTCCCTCGTCCGTTTCCACTACGATCAGGTGGGCGGTGCGCTTTGTGAAATACATCTGGGAATATCCCAGCGCTTCCTCCAGTTCGTGCTGAAGGACGATGCTGCGGACGTCGGTGATTTTCATGGGCCTTTGGGGTTTGAGGGAGCGGTTGCCTGATCGCGCCGGACGGGGATTGCCCGCAATGGATTCCCGGTTGGACTCCTTGGTACTTCGCGTCAGATGTTCGCGTAGTAAGAGCCGATAATATTAATGCTAAATCTCATGAAGATTGCTCGAAAAATTCTGACGCGAAGTTCTGCCAGTAAGCGCTAGCGGGCGGCCTGGAATTTGGCGCCAAGAGTCCCCCCGGGAGGGCGTAGTTCCCGTTGAACCGCGCCCGGGATTCAACTCTACCCCATCCGATTGCGGGGAGAAAATAAGACGCGCGTTTCTCTCTCATTTCCGGCAAGCCGGGGGCTTCACATCGGCCCTATTCTGCGCTAAAACTCATATTATAGTGATTGATCCCGGCAGGTTTCCGCGTGGGGTAGAAGCCGGTAATTCCGGAAGAAGTGCAAGGGGGCAATCTACGTAACTATCCGCTCCCCTCGCAGAAACCATTTCCGATTGTCTCGTTGCTTCCGGCGCTATCCGGGGTCTCCGCTCCATTGATTCGCTGGTGTGATCGAAACCTTTCCATCATTCCCCTGCCGTAGCGGGAAGGAGGAGACGGTCATGGTTATCATGGATTATTTGGCCGAACGGTTTATCGCGGGAAGGCTTCCGCTTCCCGATTCGGTCCTGCAAGGGATCCTCAACCTGTATCTGGGATTTTATTACCACCTGGATAGGCTGGTGGGGCGTAAGAACTCCTTTATTCCCCCCGAGACAGAGGAAATCGCCGTCCGGAGTTCGGAATTGATGGAATCCCATTACAACCTGCCCCTGCAGATGTTCACCCACTTCCTCGGGCCCTCCATGAAATATTCCATGGGGCTGTGGGAGACCGGTGCGCAAAATCTGGAACAGGCCCAGGAAGCGATGATGGCCGATTTGTGCGCGAAAGCCGGGATGGAAAATGGGCACACGGTTTTGGATATCGGATGCGGATTCGGAAGTTTAGCCGAACACCTGCTGCGCCTGTACCCCGATTGCGAGGTGCATGGGCTCACCTTGAGCCGCACCCAGGCCGATTATATCCGGGACCGGCAGGCCGCGGAGGGGCATCCCTTGAGCAGCGGCCGGTTCAAGCTGATCCACGGGGATTTCAACGATACGGAATTTAACCGCCTTTTCGACCGGATTTTCAGCATCGGGGTGTTCGAACACATCAGCAATTTGGACAAGGCCCTGGAAAAAATCAGAGCCTTCATCACCGATGAGGGCAGATGCCTGTTGCACTATATTACATTTTCTCCCCGGCCGGGGGAGGACGAATCCCCGCGCCAGGACCCGTTCATGGACCGCCATATTTTCCCCGGGGGAAGGGTTTGGTCCCATACGGAGATGTCGAAACACCAGTCCCACTTCCGTATCGAGCGGGAATGGTTCCTGTCCGGGGAAAATTATCGCCGCACGATGCGTGCATGGCTGGATAATTTCCGGCACAACCAAGAGATTATTCACGAGGAAACCGGACTGGATGAGCGGAAATTGAAGCTGTGGGAACTTTACCTGCGCTCCTGTGTGGCCGTATTCCATTTGGGTGGGGGCGGCTATTTCGGCAACAGTCAGTTTCTGTTGCGGGCCGCCTGACCTCTCAGCGCGGCAGGCATTATCATCCCACCGGCCCTCTCCATTTCCATTGGAAATTTCCGGCGCAATCCGCGCATGTGCGCCTTCCGGGCTCTGCTCAGGGTTCATGCCTGCGGCTGCCGCCCCCAATCCCTTCAGGTCCAGGAGGAGGCGCTGGCGGGCCTGCTTTCCCTTGGCGCCTCCCGCACATCCTTTCAGCGAGTATGTCCTAATGAAAATAGGGTTGTCCTATAGAAATCCTGGATAATTGCTCTGATTTCTTGACTGCGTTCTGAAATCATTCCAGTTTGTCAGTGAACTTTAAATATTGTCCCATTGATTGACTGATCCCTTGGCAGTATATTGAGAAACGAATTAGAGAAGTAGAGGGCAGGGGCGCACTTTCATCCGTTTGGAACAAATCCATCCATGGGGCAGGCACCAACCCGGTCTGCCCAGGGTTGCGGGATCCCGTAAGACGGACGGCCTAAGCCAGCAACCCCGCAGGCCCAGGAGGCGGATTCCCGTGAAAACGGCAGCAGAAAAGACGGTGTCAGAAAAGACGGTGTCAGAAAAGACGGTGTCAGAAAAGATGGTGACGGAAAAAAACACGGCAGTTAAAGCGTTGGCAAAAAAGCCTTCCGGCCCATCCGGGCCGGATTTCGCCATCGAGCGTGGCCGTCCGATCGCCGATCAAATCTTCCACCATTTTACGGGAGTCATCGATTCAGGCGCGCTCCCTCCCGGAACCCGCCTTCCCTCCATCCGTTCCCTGGCATCGGATCTGGGTGTCAACCGGAACACCGTGGCCCACGCCATCCGGGAATTGGCGGAAAAGGGGTATGTCCAAACCCGCTTCGGCGGGGGGAGCATCGCCCGCCTGCCGCCTCCGGAATTCCATCACCCGATTTCTGCGCCGGCCCATACCCGGAACGGTGGCGCCCCGATGACCGAGGAGGATTGGGAGCAGCGGTTCGCCTCCCGGCTCAACGGGTTTCTCACGGTGGCATCGGCGCCACTTTTCCCGGGGGGGGCGGGGCAGCCTATCAATCTGCATCGGTTGTGGCCGGACACTTCCCTGTTTCCGCTGGAGAAATTCCGCCAATGCCTGAACACCGTGCTCCGGCGCAGCGGGAGGCACCTCCTCAATTACGGTAGTCCGGGGGGGTATCTGCCCCTGCGGGAACAGATCGCCAAGCGTTTGCGGGAGGCCAATATCCCCGCCGATCCCTCGCGCATCCTGGTGGTGAGCGGGAGCCAGCAGGGGATCGACCTGCTGGCCCGGGCCTTCATCAACGAGGGCGAGGGCGTGGTGGTCGAATCCCCCACCTATTCCATCGCGTTGAAGATCTTCGCCGCCAATGGGGCGCGTTTCCATCCGTACCGGATCGAGCGGGGGGGGATCGATTTCGAAGCCCTGGAACAATTGGGCCATCAGCATCCGCCGAAATTGATCTATACGGTGCCCAATTTTCAGAATCCCACCACCCATTCCTACACCGGGGAGGAGAAGGGGCGTCTGCTGGAACAGGCCTACCGGCTGGGATGCGTGGTCATCGAGGACGCATCGGATATCGAGCTGCACCATCAACCCTCCCAATGGCCTTCCCTGGCCTCCATGGATGGGACGGGACGGGTGATTTATCTCAATACCTTCAGTAAAACCCTGGTGCCGGCCCTGCGGGTGGGATACCTCTGCGCCCCACCTTCCCTGGTGCGCAAGTTGAGTCAGCTCAAGGAAATGAGCGATCTTTCGCAATCGTTGATCCTGCAGGCGGGCATTGCGGAGTTCATGGAACGGGGATATTTCGACCAGCACGTGGAAGATGTCCGCCGGGCCTATCGGGAACGGATGGAGCGGGTGCTGGAGATGCTGGAGAAGGCGATGCCCTCCGACGTGCATTTCACCCGCCCGGACGGAGGTCTCTGTGTGTGGGTGGACCTGCCCGAGCATGTGGACCCGGATCGACTTTCCGAGCATCTGCGGAGCAAAGGCCTGCTCGTTTCCCCGGGATCATTGTACCGTCCCGTGGCAGGCGGGAGGAACGGGATTCGCCTGAGCGTGGCCCACGAACCCGAGCACCGGCTGCGCGAGGGCTTTACCCTGCTGGGCAGGGTGTTGCAACGAGTACTCCGCCAGCCGCCTCCCACGGCCCAGGAGCGGGAGTATCAACCGATTCATTAACAGGGGTGTGTTAAAAGCAAAAACGGCAACAGCAGGAGCAAAAACAGCAACAGCATGTGGGGGAAAGTCTTCCCCCCACGCCCCCCTAACAGAGAAAAGCAAAAACTTACCAAAATCTCAACATGTTGTATATATTACCGAATAGGGGGTGCAGGGGACTAAGTTCCCTGCTGGGGGTTGTCAGGGGGCAAAGCCCCCTGACCCGCCGGAGGCAGCCCCCTTGTATTGCGTTTTTATAGTTGGTCACAGCCCTTTTAATTCAACAAGCCGTATCCTGCACAACCGATGAACGAGGAGAATTCACTCATGGACAATGGAAATAACACCGGCACGAGTTGGTCCAGCGAGGCCTTGCGCCTCAAGGTGGGGCTGGCCGAAATGCTCAAGGGGGGCGTGATCATGGATGTCGTCACGGCCGAACACGCCAAGATCGCCGAGGATGCCGGGGCGGTGGCCGTGATGGCTCTGGAGCGCGTGCCCGCCGATATCCGCCGCGAAGGCGGGGTGGCCCGCATGTCCGATCCCGCCCTGATCGAAGAAATCATGGGGGTGGTGAGCATTCCCGTGATGGCCAAGTGCCGCATCGGGCATTTCGCCGAAGCCCAGATTCTCCAGGAGATGGGGGTCGATTACATCGACGAGAGCGAGGTGCTCACGCCGGCTGACGAGGCCCATCACGTGAACAAGCTGGCCTTCAAGACGGCCTTCGTCTGCGGAGCCACCAACCTGGGAGAAGCCCTGCGCCGCATCGGCGAGGGAGCGGCGTTGATCCGCACCAAGGGGGAAGCCGGCACCGGCGACATCATCGAGGCCGTGCGTCACCTGCGCTCCATCAACCGGGAGATGGCCTTGATTACCCAATTGGGCGAGATGGAACTGATGGCCGAAGCCAAGCACCTCCAGGCCCCATACGACTTGGTGAAGTTCGTGCACGGGAACGGCCGGTTGCCCACCCCCAAATTCACCGCGGGGGGAATAGCCACGCCAGCCGACGCTTCACTGCTGATGCAGTTGGGCGCGGAGGCGGTGTTCGTGGGATCGGGCATTTTCAAATCCTCCGAGCCGTCCAAACGGGCCCACGCCATCGTCAAGGCGGTCACCAACTTCGACAAGCCCGCCGAGTTGCTTTCCGTCTCCAAGGGACTGGGAACGCCCATGACGGGGATCGCCATGGACGAGTTGGCCGAGGATCAAAAGCTCGCCGTGCGGGGCTGGTAGGCGCACCGGCGGAATGAATCGGATGCGGATTGGAATCCTGGCCCTCCAGGGAGCGGTCGAGCCCCACCGGGAGAAACTGGCGCGTCTGGGCGCCGACGCGGCGGCGGTACGCACCGGGGAAGAGCTGCGGAACTGCCACGGCCTCGTGCTGCCCGGCGGGGAAAGCACTACCTTCCTCAAGCTGATTACGGCCTACGGCCTGCGCCAGCCCCTGGTGGATTTTGCCCGAAACCGTCCTTTGTGGGGTGTCTGCGCAGGCTCCATCCTGATGGCGGAGCGGGTGGAAAATCCGCCCCAGGAAAGCCTGGGAGTGCTTCCGGTGACCGTCCAGCGCAATGCCTACGGACGCCAGAACGAGAGCTTCATCGCGCCCCTCGCCCTGCGGCTGCCCGGCCAGGGATCCCAAAGCCAGGAGGGCGTGTTCATCCGCGCCCCCCGCATCCTCCAATGGCCGGAGGAGGCCGAGGTGCTGGCCGAACATGGCGGGGCCCCGGTGGCGCTCCGTCATGGCCGCCATTTGCTGACGACCTTCCATCCGGAACTGTCCGCACCGGACGCGTTGCACCGCTTTTTCCTCGCCCTGTGCGCGGAAGGGCTGGAGCGGCACACGGCGTAGAGGACCGGAAGGGAGGCGGCGGAACCGGCATTGGTCCTTTGGGTTCCCGGGCCGGAGGTGAATTTCACAAATCCCCCTCTTCTCTCCACCGGCGAACTCTGCTATCCTGTCTGCTTTAATCCTGGAGTGTGCCCGTTCCCTCCGCCGCTCCGAACCGCAACGAGTTTTCCGGGAATTCGCGTCATGAGCAGCCTGGTCCGCAAACGATACCACGAGCGGATGGTGCTGGACGTGATGGAGGCGCAGGATTCCAAACAGGACTTCGCCCGGGACGTGCTGGAAGGGCTGTCGTCCTCCCCCAAGAGTATCCCCCCCAAGTACTTCTACGACGAGCAGGGCTCCCGCCTCTTCGAGCAGATCACGGAACTGGAGGAGTACTATCCCACCCGCACCGAAGCGGCGATTCTCGCAAGCCATGGCGAGGAAATGCTTTCCTCCCTGGAAGGCCCGGTGACCATGGTGGAGTTGGGGAGCGGGAGTTCCAGCAAGACCCGCCTGCTGCTGGACATCCTGTCCGGCAAACAGGAGCGCGTGGACTATGTTCCCATCGATATCTCACCGGCAGTGGTCACGGAATTCGGGGAGCAACTGCTCATCGATTATCCGTCCCTGCATATCCGGGGATTGATCTGCGACTACCTGAAGGCCCTGGGAGAACTCCGGGAAGAACAGCGCACCCGAAAACTGTTCCTTTTTCTCGGCTCCAGCCTCGGCAACTCCTCTCTCGCTCAGGGGGCCATTCTCCTGCGCGGTGTGCGCGAAGCCATGGGGGAAGGCGATGGTTTGCTGCTGGGGGTGGACATGAAGAAGGACCCTCAATTGCTCGAAAAAGCCTACAACGACGAGAAAGGCGTGACGGCGGCCTTCAACCTGAACCTGTTGTCCCGCATCAACCGCGAATTGGGAGGACAATTCGATCCACGCCGTTTTCTCCACAAGGCATTTTACAATCAGCGGGAAGGCAGGGTGGAAATGCACCTGGAAAGCCTGGTCAGTCAGATCGTGCCGGTGAGCGGACTGGGATGCGGATTCTCCCTGCGCCAGGGGGAAACGATCCACACGGAAAATTCCTACAAGTACGACCGGGATATATTGCAAGAATTGCTGGCGGAGTGCGGAATGAACCTGCTCCACCAGTGGATGGACGATCGGAGTTGGTTTTCGGTGACCCTGGCCGTTCCCGCCTGAGGGAGGGGAACCGGCCAAAGCCTATCAAACAGTTCCTAGAATTTGAATTCTGCGAAAATGGTGAAGCTGTCGTCGTCGAAGGAGGGGTGCATTTCCATCCCGCCCATCATGGATTCGGA
>CAZOXD010000130.1:0-2078 GCA_964583525.1 uncultured Pseudomonadota bacterium | reverse complement strand
GAGAGCGCCAATCCGACGCCGATTTCCCCCTGGGCGATGTTTGGAACGGGATTTCCAAGATAGAAAGCCTGGGCAGGCATCGGTGCAAGCATGAATACCGCAGAGAAAATCGCAGTGAAAATCGCAGTGAAAATCGCAGTGAAAATCGCAGAGATTATCGCGCTTGCACTGCATCGATAAACCAATTGATTCATACCCCCTCCTGGGAAAATTTGAGTGAAGGATTCCATTTCGTTATTGACGGTATTAAGGATTGAACTTTCAATCCTCCCGTTTGCGCTTTCCTGCGCCACATCGGCCTTCATTTTCAACAATGCATTGATCCAGGAAGAATCTCAAGGGCTTTTGCAAAAAGATGGAGCCATGATAACGAAACGCGCAAGTCGGCCAAATCCCCATCAGGATATCGGATTCCGGATATCCAAGGAGAAAATTATCTCGATCCCGTTTTAACGCGGAATTTTTTCCAGGGATTTTTGCACTGGGGGCTGAATGTTATATAGTTATATAATGGACGGAAACCTCCGGATAGATCCGGGGGGGAACGGGGGAGGAGAGCGTGCCGGGTGACTTCCCGGGGAGGAGCGGGAGCCATCCATCGCAAGGCGCTCCAACAGAGTGTACATGCCGGAGATCTCCATGACACCCATGACAACGACGTTGATCGTACTTGCCTTGATCGTTGGCATTTTCCTGGTTTATTCGGTTCTTTCCCCGACACTGATGCATTTCAGCAGATTTTTAGGGCGCCCCAGGGTATTCTGCCCGGTGCATCAGGAGTACGGGCATCTTACCCTCAATTCCCTGGTCGCGGCATTCACGGCCGGGTACGGAACACCGGATGTGCATGTCAAGGAATGCACGCTGCTGTCTGCGAAAGAAACCTGTGGGGAGAGTTGTCTCAAATCCATCGAATTATAGTCCCCTATCCACCCGTTGCTCCGGGTTGGAATCGCGGGAAATTCGATGGTTCACGGGCGAATTGAAGCGATGGGTCGATGAGGGCAGCCGGTTTGCCCGCCGGCCGGATCATGAATTGGCGAAATATGGGCGATGGGTGAGCCATGCAAGCTGGATTGCGCCTGAATTTCCCTTGGGGCGCCACGGCCGTCATAAAAGCCTTGGATGGTTGCGATCCGCTCGGAAATCCCGCTGGAATTTCCTCACCCCTGCCGGGAGACCCCGGGTTCAGGTGGGCCTTTTGAAACCTGGGGCTTTTGAAACGATCGTGAGTGTTGAGATCCCATGGCAATCCGTCTTCTTGTAATCGTCCTCCTGGCCGTGGGGGTGCTCTATGTGTTCAACCGGCTGCGTGTCCGCATGGCAGCCGACCCCCGCTTGCGTCATTCATTGGCTGCGGTGGGGAAGCAACTTCTGCGCGTCCTGCTCCTGCGGGCTTCCTGGCCCTTCCTGTTGAAAGCGCTTCGCTCCCTGCGGTTTTTTTGGTAGGCAGGAGACCGCGCCTTCCCGCTGCGTATCATGGAGAATTAGATGGAAGACACGGAAGACATGGAAGACATCGTCTATCTGCCCAGGGATCCGGAGTTGGTGCGCACCATCGCCCGCTGGCACCAGGATACCTGGGGACACCTCACGGGCCGGGGGTTGGAAACGCGGATCGAGGAGTTCCAGGAACAATTGGAAAGCCGGAAAATACCGCTCACCGTCGTAGCCTTCGCGGATGGAACCCCCGCCGGAACGGCGAGCCTGCTGACCCGCGACATGGATACCCACCCCGATCTCTCTCCCTGGCTGGGCAGCGTATTCGTGCTCCCGCAATTCCGCCGGCGGGGAATCGGGGAACGCCTCTGCCGCCGCGTGATGGCAGAATCGGAACGGCTGGGGTTGGTCACCCTCTATCTTTTTACGGAGGACCGCGCCCCCTTTTACCACCGGATGGGATGGGAGGCGTTTTCCGAGGAACCCTACATGGGGGAGGAAGTGACCTTGATGAAGTTGAAGCTGCCGGGGCCAAGCCAGGAACAGGCCCGTGCTTAAGGGCAATACGGTTCAGTTAAGGCGGAATCATTGTGGAAAAGCCACGTCCTTCGAGACACTCGCTTCGCTCGTTCCTCAGG
>CAZOXD010000129.1:5805-14425 GCA_964583525.1 uncultured Pseudomonadota bacterium | reverse complement strand
AAGGCCCCTCAACCCGGCTCGCGGCGGATGCGCGCGCCCAGCGCGGAAAGCCGCTTGTCGATGGCCTCGTATCCGCGGTCGATCTGGTGGATGTTGTGAATTTCGCTGGAGCCCTCGGCGCACAGAGCCGCGATGAGCAGGGCCATTCCTGCCCGGATATCCGGCGTGACGATGGTGGAAGCCGTCAATTTGGCGGGGCCCACCACGATAGCCCGGTGCAGGTCGCAGAGCACCACCCGCGCGCCCATCCGGATCAGCCCGTCCACCCAGAAGAGCCGGTTTTCGAACATTTTCTCGAACACCAGCACCGTTCCTTCGGCCTGGGTGGCCACTACGGTGGCGATGCTCGTCAGATCGGAGGGAAAGGCCGGCCAGGGTCCGTCGTCGATCTTGGGCACGGCGCCCCCCATTTCCGCCGTCACCCGTAATTGTTGACCCGGCGGCACCCGCAGATCCTCGCCTTCGGCCACGGTGACCACCCCCAGACGCCGGAAGACCAGCCGGATCATGCGCAGGGAGTCGATGCCCGGATTGCGGATCAGCAGGTCTCCGCCCGTCACGGCGGCCAGGCCGATGAAAGAGCCCACCTCCGTATGGTCGGGAAGGATGGCGTGCTCGCAGCCCCCCAGGGTTTTCACCCCCTCGATGGTGAGGCGGTTGGTGCCGATCCCCTGGATGGCAGCCCCCATGGCGCACAAAAGGTGGCACAGCCCCTGGACGTGAGGTTCGCAGGCCGCGTTTTCGATGATGGTCGTGCCCTCGGCGCACACGGCGGCCATGAGGGCGTTTTCCGTGGCCGTCACCGAGGCTTCGTCCAGAAAGACGTGGGCGCCGGTGAAGCGTCCTCCGGGCAGGGTGAAGTGCAGGTGCCGTCCCGGTTTGGCGTCCACCTGCGCGCCCAGTTGTTCCAGCACCAGCAGGTGGGTGTCCAGGCGGCGCATCCCGATGCGGTCTCCGCCCGGTGCGGGAAGGGTGGCTTCCCCCAGCCGGGTCAGCAGGGGGGCCGCCAGCAGAATCGAGCCCCGGATGCGCTGGGCCGTTTCCTCCTCCGGCGCGCTGGCGGTCAGCTTGGCGGCGTCCAGCCTAAAGGAATGTGCGTCCAGCTTTTCAATGGACACTCCCAGTTCCTCCGTCAAGCGCAGCATGTCGCGGATGTCGTTGATGTCGGGAACGTTGCGGAGCAGCACCGGTTCACTGGTCAGCAGGGTGGCCGCCAGCACCGGCAGGGCTTCGTTCTTGTTCCCGGCGGGGGTCATCTCCCCCGATATGGGGTGTCCCCCCTCCACGATCAGGCGTTCCAAGGGCGATTCCTCTTTTTGGGCGATTTTCCGTTGCGTTGGCGTGAGAATTCGATCCCGGTGCGCGGTAGTTTTCTGGCCGCGATCCTGCCGGCCCCCGGGGGGACGGTTCCCCCCATAAAGCCAACAATCGCCGGGAATATCAATGGGGAAGTGCAAAGGAGACTTGGTGGGAAGCAGGGGTCATCCCACCATGGAACGCCCGCCCTCCCCACGCCACCCGCTCTTGAGCCGAGCGGCCAGCAGCGTAATCGCCGCGGGGGTGATGCCGCTGATGCGGCTGGCCTGACCCAGGGTGGAGGGGCGGTGGGATTCCAGCTTCTGCACTACTTCCCGGGAAAGCCCGGAAACCCCGGTGTAGATCATGTCCATGGGCAGGCGGATCGATTCCAGCCGGTCGAATACGGCCAATTGCGCGGATTGCCGTTCCAGATACCCGGCGTATTTGATGCCGATCTCCACCTGCTCGCGCACCGCTTCCGGCTCGGCGGGAAGAGAAGCGATTTCCGGGGCTCCCCGCAGGAAGTCCAGCTCCGGCAGTCCGTCCAGGTGCATCTCGGGGCGCTTCACCAGATCCGCCACGCTGGCCGGCCCGCGCAGGGGAGGCTGGCCGTGGGCTTCCAGTGCCCCGTTGACCGCGGGGGTGGGGGTGATGCGGCGCTCGGCGAGGGCATGGGAGAGCGCATGAATGCGCCGCTGCTTGTCTTCCACCTGGCGGTAACAATCCTCCGCCAGCAGGCCGATCCGCCAGCCCTTCTCGCTCAGGCGCAGGTCGGCATTGTCCTCCCGCAGCAGGATGCGGTACTCGCAGCGGGAGGTGAACATGCGGTAGGGCTCGTCGGTGCCCTTGGTGATCAGGTCATCGATCAGCACGCCGATCACCGCCTCGTCCCGGCGCAACACGAACGGGGGCCTCCCGCGCACCTGGAGGGTGGCGTTGATTCCCGCTATCAGGCCCTGGGCCGCGGCCTCCTCGTAGCCGGTGGTGCCGTTGATCTGCCCGGCCAGGAACAGGTTGGGCACGTCCTTCAGGGCCAGGGTGGGATGGAGCTGCATGGGCAGTACGTAGTCGTATTCCACCGCGTAGCCCGGGCGCACGATCTCCACTTGCTCCAGTCCCGGGATGGTACGCAGGTAGTCCAACTGCGCGTCTGCGGGAAGGCTGGTGGAAAGGCCGTTGGGGTAGATCTCCGGGGAATCCAGGGAGGTCGGTTCCAGGAACACCTGATGGCGCTCCTTGTCCGGAAACTTGACCACCTTGTCCTCGATGGAAGGGCAGTAGCGCGGCCCGGTGCCGGTGATGGCTCCCGAATAGAGCGCGGATCGCTTCAGATTCTCCCGGATCACCCGGTGGGTGTCCCCGTTGGTGTAGGTGATGAAGCACGACACCTGGGGCAGTTCCACCCGCGAATCCCAGAAGGAGAACTTGCGGATGGGATCGTCCCCGGCCTGTTCCTCCAGTATGCTCCAATCGATGGTCTCCGTGTGCAGGCGCGGCACTGTGCCGGTCTTGAGCCGGCCCATTTCCAGGTTCAACTCCGCCAGGGAGCCGGGCAGTTCCCGGGAAGGCGGTTCTCCCACCCGGCCCGCCGGGGTTTGCTCGTGGCCGATGTGAATGGCGCCGTTGAGGAAGGTGCCGGTGGTGAGGATCACCGTGCGTCCCGGGAAGGTCTCCCCGTCCGCCGTTTGCACACCCCGCACGCGGTTTCCTTCGGTGAGGAGGCCGGTCACGGCGGCCTGGCGCAGTTCCAGGCCCGGCTGGGCCTCCACGGCCGCGCGCATGCGGGCGCGGTAGCGGAACATGTCCGACTGGCAGCGGCTGCCCCACACCGCCGGCCCCTTGGAGCGGTTGAGCACCCGGAACTGGATGCCCGTCTCGTCCGCCGCCCGGCCCATTTCACCCCCCAGGGCGTCGATCTCCTTGACCAGGTTGCCCTTGGCCAGCCCCCCGATGGCCGGGTTGCAGGGCATATGGGCCACGGTCTCCAGGGTCATCGTCAGCAGCAGGGTGCGGCACCCCATCCGGGCGGAGGCCAGGGCGGCCTCGCAGCCCGCGTGCCCCGCGCCCACGATGATTACGTCGTAAGCCGCTTCCTGGGATGTTCCGCCGTTGTTCATTTCCAGGTTCATCTTCTGCCCTGCGCTCCCGCAAGAGGTTCATCGCAAAAGAAGTTCGGGTTGCCGCCCTCCATGGCGGCCATATCTTCCAAATATGCCATGGATCGAAGGGGGGTGTCATCCGTCCCTGTCCCCCTCTCATTTGCTCCCGCAGTGGAAGTGGCGTACATTCTCGGTAACATAGGAAACACAGTGTCTCTTTATCGTCCCCGGTCCATGGGGAATGGCCGGCGGAACTCAAAATCAAAATCGAGGATGAAACGATGCGCTGGCCGTTGTGGGCCGTCCCGGTCCACCGTGTATTGGCGGTATTGGTGCAGGGGGGATTGCCCTGGGTCTTGTGTGTGGTGGCCCTGGGAGCGCTGCCGGCTGCGGGGCGGGCCGATACCCTGTTCGACAAGCGCCAATCGGGGCAATCCATCCAGGAGTTTCAGCGCTACCTGGAGGGAGTGCGCTCGCAACTCTATGCGCCTGACGAGGACGACCGGGAGGATGCCTTCGAACGGATCGAGGAATCCCTGGAAAACCCGCCCCTGGCGGGGGATGCGAATTTCGCCCTGGGCCTGCTGGGGGATGTCCTGGTGGACGCCGGCCGCCCCCCGGAGGGAAAAGGTGACCCGGGGTTGCGGGAGGATGCCGCCGAGCTGTTGATCGAAACCGCCCTCGATCCCACGCTGATCATCAGCCGCAGGGAGGCCGCCCTGGCCCAACTGCTCCGGGTGGTGAGGGCCCCGCGCAGTCCGGGGTATCAGATTCTGGATGACATGTTCGGCGCCCTGGTCACCCTCAGCGAAGATTCCCGGCCCGTAGTGGCCCATGGCGCCATTATCGCCCTGGCCATCATTACCGAAAAAAGCGAGAAATTCTGGGGGGAAAAAGCCGCCCGAAGCGCGGGTTTATTGACGAAACAAATGGATGGGGGCGATCTGGAAATGCGCCGCAATGCCATTCTGGAAGTGACCTATACCCTGGAAAAGGCGCGCCAACCCGCCCCGAACTTGAAAATGCTCTGGAAGGAACTGGCCGGAATCTTGGACGATATCGAGAGCCCTCTTCTGCAAAGAGACCTGCGGCCCCATCTGAACCGGTTGCTGGAAAAGCATAAAAACTCCCCCTTCGCCTCCCTGGCCGAAGAGGTGCGGGAGGAGGTGGAGGAATTCTCCGCAAAAGCCGACCCGGCCGAGGGGAAATTCACCGCCATCCTCAAGGAACTGGCCGAGGCGGAGGACCTGGAGGAGTTGGAATCCCTTTTGCTGCGCCTGGAAGCCGTGGCCCGGCAGGAGCCCACCTTGCGGGCCATCGTCACCACGGCCCTGATGACGAAGGCTTCGGATACCAGGATCGATCCCTACTTCCTGCGCATCACGCTGGATTCCCTGGCGCGGCTGGGCCGGGTGCGGGGTTCCGCCATGATGTACTATCGGGCAGCCAATCAATTGCTGGACCTGGCCATCATTCACCGCAGCTCGGGCAAGGCGCACCTCCCCCTGACGCAGTTGGCGCGGCTGCTGGCGTCCACAGACAAGCCCGGCCTGGTGCTCCCGGTGCTGGAGAATATCAAGTCCCTGGCAGCGGCCCGCAATCAGCCGGTGTGGGTGGGGCGGCGTTTGGTGGCTCTGTTGTATCTCCAATCGGGCGACTCTCCCAACAGTGAAATCCGCGCCCAGGCCCTCAAGCTGCTCCAGGAGACGGGCGACTCGGGCCGCAATTGGGCCATCCGTGCCGAAGTCCACACCCGGATGGGGCACTTGGCCCGCTTCGCCCGGGATGCCGAGATCAAGGCCAAGGCCGCCGATTGGCTGAAGGGGTGAGGGGATGACAGCCGGGACGCAAAATACACCACCGTGCCCGGGGAGGACGTGGCCGGAACGGGCGATCCGGCTGGCGATAATTTCCGCCGTGGTCCAGGCGGCCGTTCTGGCCCTGATTTCCACCGTGACGGCAACGCCCTCCCATGCGGAGGAAGTAAAGGTGCTTTCCCGCCAGGGAGCCCTCTTCGTCGGGGAGAAGGCAACCCCGCTTCCCCCGGAGCAGGCCTCCATCCCGGCGGGTGAACGCGTGCGGGCGGGCCCGGAATTAACCCGGAGAACGCTGGAGCAGGCGCTCCTGGAACCACCCGCCTCCTCCGCGGCGCTTCTGGTGGGGCCGGGGCGGGCCGTCACCCTCTCCACCGGCGCATCCATCCAGATCGTTCCCGGCCGGAAGAACGTTCCGGACTGGACGCTCTCCGGCGCGGTGCATGTGCTTCTCGAATCCCAGGAGAAGGAATTCCTTTATACCTTCTCATTGGGTGGAATCCGGCTGGAAACCTCCCGGGCGCACCTTTTCTACAACGGGTTTGCCAAACCCGCCAGGCTGGCCGTGATCGAAGGCCGCCTGAGGCTGACGGCGCCACTGCCTGCCGCGAAACCGGCGGGAGAGGGGGCGCCCAAGCCGGGCCCCGGGGAATCCGCAACGGCCCCCATGGAGGCGAAGGCAGGGGATTGGCTGGTGTTCGAGGACGGCCTCCTGGTCAAGGGGGAACGGACGAAACGGGATGAACAAATCCGGCGTTGGTCCGAACTCCCCGGATTCAACCGGCCCGGCGCATACAACCGGGTGGGGGAAGCCCATCCCTCCGACGGAAAATTATCGCTGCTGCGTTACGGCGAGTTGGCGGAACTGACCGGAAAGGCGATTCCCCTGATGGAGGGCGACGAGGTGCGCACCCATAAATCGCAGGAGGTGCTTATCAAATTCGACAACCGGGACCGCATCAAGCTGTTCAGGAACACCACCTTCCATATCCAACGGCACCCGGGCACCCGGCCCAGACGAACCGGTTTGCTGTTCAGCCTGTTCGGGAAAATCCGCGCGTTGCTGGTGCCCCGTAAAGCCAGCGGGGAGATTCGATTCGAGACCACCACGGCGGTGATCGGCGTTAAGGGAACGGACTTCGAATCCATTGCGGCCACCTCCGGGACGGAGGTTTCCGTGGTGGATGGCCTGTTGGGGGTCGCCGATCCGGCTGGCCTGGGGGAGGTGGACGTGCCCGCGGGAATGTTCACCGCTGTGGCCCTGGGGCAACTCCCCACGCCGCCGGCGCCCATTCCTCCGGCAAGGATGGAACGGCTGCGTCGCGAGGCCATCCCGGCCGAGAGCATCCGCATCGAATCCCCTCAGGAAGAACAAGTTCTTCGCACGGCCTCCCTGGCATACGCCGTAATTCCACCGGGGGCGCCAGTGGAGGTGCTGCTGGACGGCAATCCCATCGCGGCGCCATCGGGTTCGCCTCTTCCAACTCTACCGGATGGAACCCACCGGGTAACCGTGAAGGCCGCGGGATTGGATGAGCCCGCCCAAACGGTTACCTATATTTTGGACACCCGGCCCCCTGCTCCCGCCGCAGGGGTGAACCTCGCCGCCCTCACCTTTAATCCCCCCAATCCGCTGGTCATCCAGTGGCAGGAGCCGTTGGAGAGCCTGGAGGTCAAGGCGGGCGAGACGGTAATTCCCAGCGAACTTTCCCCGCAGGGCGTCCAGGCCACCCTCACACCCGGCGCCGGCCTGCTCAAGCCGGGCATCCCGCTCCCCGTACGCATACGGGCAGTGGACCGGGCGGGCAACGAGGCCCTGTTGGAGGGGGCTCTGATCCTGCAGCCAGCGCAAAAACCGAAACCACCAGAGCCCGCCACGGAGAAGGCGGAGCCCGAACCACCGAAATCCCCCCCCATCGGGAAGGGGCTCCGGGCCCGTTACGAGCACACCCTGGCCGGAGAAACCGGAATCCTGCTGGACCGGATGTACCTGGTGGAACGGGGGCCCTTTTTCGAAACGCCGGGTTTCGGTGAATCCTCGCCGCCCCGGCCGCCGGCAGAGGACCTCTACCCGCAATTGCCGCCCTACGACGCGGAATTACTGCGCATGATGGACGACCCGTTTTTCCATCGGCCTGCCGGGGAGGGACCATAGGGAGTGCGGGTGGGAACCATCGGAATGGAATGCCGGAAAGGGGGGCTCATCGGCATTCCTCCCCCTCCCTTGACTCCCCTCCATGCGGGGGGGTAGGGTTTTCCGGAGGTTATTCACAACCGTTATTCACAACCATGGGCGGCCCCGCCATGCATTGGGTTTGAGGGCCCCCCAAACGGGAAGCCGGTGCGAATCCGGCGCGGACCCGCCACTGTGTTCAGTCAGGCGCGCCCAACAAAGCCACTTCCGCGCATGGGAGTTTCCCCATGGAGACTCCCATGTGAACGGAGGGAAGGCGGACGCGATAACGGCTGTCAGCCAGGATACCGGCCCGTGGTTGCGCATGGTCCAAGGAGGTCATGCAACCTGCCTTTTCCCGTGGATTGGGAGAGCCGGTAAAGAACCCCCGCGGCGGTGTTTTCGGGTATGTTTTTGGGTATCGGAGGTATTTTACTGTCGAAATTTCACGACTGAAATTTCACTACCGATAATTACCCTGCCGAAATTTCCCCGCATCGTTCGATTCCCCGGATTTTCCTCCCGCGATTGTAGGCAATGGCGGGTTTCCCGGCAGCGTTATTGGGTAAGCGCGCCGGATGGAACGCTGCCGCGCCAGCGCTTCCCCTGCTCATGGGCGGAAGCAGGAATCTGCGCGGGATGCAGAATTTTCAGAAATGAACCGAGATCGCCACCCTACCGAGGAGAATTCCATGATTCACCCACGCTTTTACACCCTGGCGGGAATCGTGCTAGCCGCGGCGGCCCTGCGTCTGGTGCCCCACCCCCCGAATTTCACCCCGGTGGCGGCCATCGCCCTGTTCGCCGGCGCCCATTTCGCCAAGCGCACCCTGGCGTTCGGGGTGCCCCTGGCGGCGATGCTGCTGAGCGACCTGTTGATCGGATTTCATTCCGGGGTGTTGTTCGTGTACGCCGCATTCGCGGGAATCGTCGGGCTGGGCCTGCTGGTGCGGGCCCGCATCACGGTGCTCCGGGTGGGTGGCGCGGCCCTGGCGGGATCGGTGCTGTTCTTCGCGGTGAGCAACCTGGGCGCCTGGGCGGTGGGTGGACTCTATCCCTTTACGGGGGCGGGTTTGCTGGAGGCCTACACCGCCGCCATTCCCTTCTTCGCCAATACCCTGGCCGGCGACCTGTTCTATGCGGGCGTGCTGTTCGGAGGATTCGCCCTGGCCCAGCGTTCATTCCCCATCCTGCGTGAGGAGGCACTTCCGGCGGTCTAGAAATCGCGGCAGCCT
>CAZOXD010000129.1:4547-5705 GCA_964583525.1 uncultured Pseudomonadota bacterium | reverse complement strand
CGGCGCGCTGGTCCGGCAGCAACAGCACCGACGACGGCTGGCGGGCGCGCAGTACGGAAATCGCTTCCCCGGCGGCAAGGGGCCGTCCTTCCATCCATAGCCCGCCATCGGCCCGCAGTTCCAAACGCAGCACCCGGGTAGAGGCCGGGGACGCGCCCCGGGCTTCGGGCAGGCGCACAGTCTCCACCCGGTCGAAGTCCGCACCCAACACCAGAAACGCGATGATGAGAAACAGCACATCCAACAGCGCCGTCAGGGGCGGCAGGAGCGGGCCGGCGGGTTCGCGGAAGCGGTCAAGGTTCATCGCGGCTCCCGGCATCGGTGGCATCCGTGGCATCCGTGACGAACAGCAGGGCCAGCAAGCGCTCCAGCCGGTTCAGCCAACGGGTCTTGAGCCGTGTCAGCAGATGATGCGTGGCCAGCAGGGGCAGGGCCCCCAGCAGCCCCACTTCGGTGGTCCACAGGGCCTCGGAAAGCCCCTGGGAAAGCACCTGCCGGGAGGTGGTGATGGCCAGGTCCTGGAAGGTGGTAATCATTCCGGAAACGGTGCCCAGCAATCCCAGCATGGGCAGGATCGTCCCCAGCCAGCCGATGGTGGCGATGCGGGTTTCCGCGCGGGGCACACCGTCGAGCAGCAGCGCCCGCAGGGCGGCTTCCCGCACATCCGGCGCCAGGGTGCGCAGGGCGGCTGCTTGGCGCAGCAGTCCGGTCAAGGGGGTCTCTCCGGAAGGGCCACCCGGTTCCGCCAGCCAGGCCGCCAGGGCTGCCCCGCTGGTGAGGGCGCCCAGGCTTCGCTCCTGGTAGCGCCACCAGGCCCACACCAGCACCCGCTCGATGGCCAGCACAATTCCAGCCAGCGCGGTGAGCAGGATCAGCGGCATCACCGGGCCGCCTTCGCTGAGAAGGGTGGAAAAGGTCATGGTGGCCGGCATGGAGGGTGGCGCTCCAGGGGTGGCGTGCGCGGGATGAGAGATCCGGGCAGTCGCGCTTGGATTAGCCCATTCACCCTGCGATTCGGAATGGCCGGGATCGCCACGGATGGGTTTGCCCAGGCCCCCGCCATCCTTAACCGTTCCTCCGGGGCTATGTCAAAGCCCTGCGGGGCCATGTCAAAGCCCTGCGGGGCCATGTCAAAACCCTGCGGGGTTATGTCAAAAC
>CAZOXD010000129.1:0-4447 GCA_964583525.1 uncultured Pseudomonadota bacterium | reverse complement strand
GCCATGTCAAAGCCCTGCGGGGCCATGTCAAAACCCTGCGGGGTTATGTCAAAACGGGGGCCATGGTGAATCCTCGCACCGCGTGGATAGGGGGGGGGTGCCTGCGCTGGACCGTGAGCGTGGGAGCGGGGCTGGCCTTTCTGGCCGCCCTGGAACTGGGCGCGCGGGGTCCGCATTCACCTTCCGCGGGTTCTCCTCTGCTGGAGATTTCCTTGCAGCGGATGGACGGTGCGCCTCCGGCTGCGGCAGTGGCTGCGGGGCAGTCCGCTACCACTGCTTCCGCAACGGAAACCGCCCGTCCCACGGAACCGCTTCATCCCAAGCAGGGCGGGAAAGCGGTGATATCGCCCGGGGAGCCGTCCCGCCAAGTACAGGCACCGGAATCCGCACCGGATTTCGCGTTGGCCGGGATGCCGGTCAGGGTGGAGACCCGGCCACCGGATTCGCTACCAGAGGCCCTCCCATCCCGGAACGCCACATCATGGAAGTCGGCGCAGGCTTCGCTGGCAGTAAATTCAGTAGCAGTATATTCGGTAGCAGCCGTTTCGCTGACAGCCAGATCCCTGTCCCCGGAATTGGCGAATTCCATCGACCCCCCCCACCCGATGGAATCTCCATCCGCCGCCGTTTCAACCGCCGCCGTTTCAACCAACGCCGTTCCAACCAACGCCGTTCCAACCCCGCCCCCGCCCCTGTCCCCCGTGGGGAGCGGGAAGAAGCCTCCGCTCCCCCTCCAATTCTTCCCGCAGCAGGGGAAATCCGCCCGGGCGCTCTCCGCAAGGGAGCCTGGGCGGAACGGGCCTGAGAAGGCGCCGCTGGTGTCCGGCCGGGAATTGGATGCCGGCTTCGCGCTGCGGGCGGGGGGGCACCCCCGCTATCCTGCCCGCGCCCAGCGGCTGGGGAAATCGGGCACGGTGCGCCTGGAACTCCTGGTCAACACGGACGGCAGCGTGGCCCGGGTGCGGGTGCGCGAGGAATCCCAGGGATGGGGGTTCGGCGCTGCGGCCCGGAAGGCTTTTTCCATGGCTCGATTCACTCCTCCCACCGTGGCTGGAAACCCGGTGCGGGTGCTGTGGCGGAAGACGCTCCGCTTCCAGCCCTGAGCCCCGCGGGAGCCTTGAACGATTTGGCCCACGCTACCAATTTCACCGATTCCACCGGTGACCCGGGAGGGAAAACGCCGGCAGGGGGCCAGGGTGGCGCTTCCCGATCCCGATCGCGGCTCCTGCCGTGGGAACGGCTGCCCGTGTGGTGCCTGGCGGTGTTGTGCTGCCTTCTCCTCACCGGTGGCAAGAGTTCCGCCCAACAATCCGCTGCGCAACCTCCCGCATCGCCCCCCTCTCTGCCATCCGGAGCGACCGCTGAGGAGGCGGAGCAGGATTTGGAACGGGATGGCTGGAAGGTGGAAGACGGACGCGAGAAGGAACGCGGGGAGCAGGATCCGGGGCGGGATGGCCGGAAGGTGGAAGATGCGGAAAGCGACATGCCGGAAGAGGGCCTGCTGATCGAAATCGAGGCGGGGGAGCAGATCGTCCGTCCGGCGCCCGAGGCGCAAGCGCCGCCCCTGCTCTCGGACCGTTTCCGGGCCGGCGCGCGCACGGTAATTCCCCGCGAAAAATTCCGGGATACCCAAAAGACCGTGGCCGATGTGTTGGAGGAGGTGCCCGGGTTGTCCCTCACCCGCAGCGGGGACGCCCTGTCCCCGGCCCGGGTTTCCATCCGCGGCAGCCGCAGCGACCAGGTGCTGATCCTCCTGGACGGGGTGCCCGTGGGCAATCCCCAGGACGACCCCGCCGCACGCCGCGACCAGGGGCGCTCCGGGGTGGACCTGTCCGCCATTCCCCTCTCCCAGGTGGAATCCATCGAGGTGGTGCGGGGGGCGGCCAGTGGGTTGTACGGCCCGGGAGCGGCGGCGGGGGCCATTCTCATCACCACCCGCAGACCCATCCGCGCCGGGGTGGAGGTCAAGGGCACCGGAGGCAGTGGCGGGTACCGGGAGGGTGATCTGCGTTGGATATCCGAACTCAACGGAGAAGATAACCCGGAAACCCTTACCGTGCACTTCAACTGGAAGCAAAGCGAAGGGCGCTACGTTTTCTACCATCCCGGCCTGGCCTACCCCAACCGATGCGCCACGGATCTGGGGGACGGCTATCACGAGTTGGGCTGCAACCGCACCCGCACCGCCACCCTGGAAACCGCCTGGCACAGCGGGGAACGGCGCAAGATCTCCCTGGGACTGCATGCCTACCGCAAGGACGGCACGATCACGGGCATCCTGGCCAACCAGCCCCATGGGCGTGAAGACCGGCGCGGAATCAAGCTGGCCTATCAGGACGGCACCGGAAAGATGAAACTGGAGAAGGATGGAAATCCGGTGGCGGGCGAAGGCGAAAGCAGCAACTCCCTGGGGTGGAATGCGCACGCGGAATATTTGCGGAGCACCATCACCCTCAACAGCCAGGATCCCGCCCAGGAATCCTCCTCCTACAGCGGCGGCCAGGCCGGCGGGGGCCTGTGGTGGGAGCGCTGGAGCGGCAGCCACCAATTCCGCCTGGGAAGCTCCCTGGAGCGCCAGGAAATCCGAAACAGCGATTTCAGGGCCGTCAGAAAGAGCTACGACGGCCATGGGTCGTGGACCCGCCATGGCGTGTCCGGCACCCTGGAAGCGGCCTTGCGCTACGATGATCTGTCCGATGTGGGGAGCCGGGTTTCGGGCCGGGCCGCCTTCAGCCAGGAATTCCCCTGGGGGTTCGGCCTCAAGGGAGGCTTGGGCACGGGCTACCGCCCGCCGACACTCTACGAAATGCGCGATCCTGGAACGTCCGATCTTTCCAACCCGGGCAACCCGGATTTACTGCCGGAGACCTCCCTCTCGGGAGAGGCGGGGGTGTTCCATCAATCCGGGGAGGCGGTCTACGGGGAGATATTCTATTTTTACCGGGATACCCGCAACGAAATCGTCGTCCCCCCCGCCACCGACCTGAAGTTTTATAATGTCCAGCGCACCCGTTCCACGGGGTTCGAAGCCGCCCTGAATATGCGGTTTCCCCACGGATTTTCCCTGGATGCCACCTACACCCGCACGGATGCGGTGATCGTGGCATTCGAGGACCCCAATACGCCGGACTCCAACGTCACCGGCCACCGGGTGCCCGGCGTGCCTGATGTGCGGGCCTCCCTCTCCGCTGCCTGGCGGAAGGGCCCCTGGCAGGTCTGGATGCAGGCCCGCCATGGCGGAAAGCGCTTCGTGGACGAAGCGAATATCGACTTTCTCCGCGCCTACACGCTTCTCGATGCCGGGGTGAATTTCCCCATTGGGGCGGGCTTCGAAGGCGCCCTGGAGGGGCGCAACCTCACCAACGCCACCTACACCGAGCTGGACAACCGTCCCACGCCAGGCATGCAGGGATTTGTCACCGTGCGCTGGAAATCCAATCCGTCCACCCCCACAGCGAAATGAGAGGTGGAATGAGGGGTGGATTTGAAGGCGATGGAGCCGAGGGTCCGGAAGAGGGGATGCGGGCGCAGGGAGGCCCGTGCCACAACCATGTTACCGCCATTTCAACTCGTTGCAGGATGAGTGATACAATTTGAATCGGCTGAAAAATGCGGTTTCCACTTTCCCCTCCACATGGTGCTTGAAGTTTTCGATGGAAAGTTGGATAACGGGGGCATCCCCGGTTACTCCGGCGCGCATCCCGAGGTACCCGGTATGAATGCGCTCCGGTAAATTCCTGTCACTTCAATGGATGGAGGCCGTACCCTCATGATTACCGCGTACCGATTCCGATGGATTCTGCTGCTCCTAATGGTGGCCCTATTGGCCTCATCCTGCGGCAAGAAGGTCTCCCGCCGCGGAGCCAGGGAAGTGATCGATCTCAGCGGCCGCTGGAACGATGTGGACTCCCAGCAGGTGTCCGCAGCCATGATCAAGGACAGTCTCAGCTGGCCCTGGATCAACGAATTCCGCCGCGGCAAAGGGAAAAAACCCGTCGTGATGGCCTACGGCGTCAAGAACCGTTCCTCGGAGCATATCAACACCCAGACTTTCATGAAGGACCTGGAGCGGGCCTTCCTCAAGTCGGGCCGGGTTTCCGTGGTGGCGGACCGTTCCCAGCGGCTGGACCTGCGGGAGGAACGCGCCGATCAACAGGCCGGGCTCACCGCCAATCCCTCCGCCATCGGCAAGGAACTGGGGGCCAACTTCGTCCTGACCGGAGTGCTCAATACCATCGTTGACCAGGAGGGCGGCGAGAAGGTGGTGTTCTACCAGGTGAACCTGGAATTGATCAATGTGGAGACCAACGAAAAGGTCTGGATCGGAGACCACAAGATCAAGAAATTCATCGAAAAATCCGCTTTGAAAATGTAGCCTTGAAAATGTAGCCTTGAAAATGTAGCCATGAAAATGTAAATGCCACCGGAATAGTTCTCATGCCCATTG
>CAZOXD010000128.1:0-14460 GCA_964583525.1 uncultured Pseudomonadota bacterium | reverse complement strand
CGGAGATCAACTTCCTGGGGGAATTGGGCTGCTCCACCTCCTCCTCCTTCCAGGCGGCGATCAGGGAGTCCTTTTTCTCCACGTACACCAGGGCCTGAAACCCATCGTAGTGGAAGTAGGAAAGGCAATGCACACGATAGGGGGGGAATTCCACCCGATGGGAACATTCAACCGATTTTCCCAGTCGTTGCAGGGCTGCCAGTTCGGTCCGGAAAATCTCCGCCATGCCCGCGGGGATGGGTGTGGTTTGCGGGAGCACCACCGGGTGGGCGAACCGGCTGTCCGAATCGAAGGGACCCTGCAGGGTAAACAGCCCGATCTTCCCTTCGATTTCGATCAGTTTCGCCTGCAAGGCCCGGCTCACGGATTGAACCGAATGGCCACCCGGCCCGCTGCGGGCAGCTTTTCCTCTGGCGGAGCCACCAGTGGAAGCTCTCCCGGGGGAATTTCCATGAGATTTAATATCGTCCCGGGAGGCGGATTTTTTCCGTGATCCGCCAGCGGCGGTCCTTTTCCCTGTTTGGTCCTTTGCTTCCCGCGCCACGGCAAATCCTCCTCTATTCCGGTTCCCGGGCATTTTTAATGTGCAGGATGGCATCGCAGGTGGACCCATCGATTGTCTTCAAAGCCAGGGCGACCCGGTTATCCGTGTCCAGGATACCCCAGAACGACTCCAGCAGGCCCTCCCCCGTTCCTTCCAGGGGAAGCAGATAGGGTTCCCCGGAAAAGGACGGCAGCGGGTCTCCATCGCCGTCATAGGTGGTGATGCACCACCCGAATCCCTCGTGGAGCGATTCGTATTCGTAATAGACGCGGATCGAGCGGCCGGGATCGTCCGGGTCCGCCTTGAGGATGGACATCCATGCCCTGGGGCTGTGGTTCCCGGAGCCCCCCACCTCAATCCCGGCGGATATACGGGGGGTGTAATGGGGTGCGTCGTGCTCATGACTCCGTTGCCGCAGAGCGGCCCGGTACTCCCCGCCCCCCCGCAGAGCCTCCATCACCGTATCGGTATGATCCCCATTGCTGACCACATGCTGGCCGAGGTGGCGATCCATGGCTGTATAGATAATCAAATCGGGATTTTCCACCTTGGCGGGATCAATGGGCCTGGTTTTCAACCGGCCCTCTTCCACGGCGAAGTACCGGTTGCGGCTGTTGGCGCTGCGCCCCATGATCCAATACAACTGGCAGAAAGCGCCTTGCCCCGCCGTCCGCCCGATCACGATGCCCCTCCCTGGATAGGGATTGGCCTCCAGCAAGGCCAGATTGTTCTTCGCCAATTCGTGCATTCATTCCCTTGGTTTTTTCATGAGAATTCGTTCAGGGTGTCCCGCTCACGGCACCCCTGCTTTTCCAGTCAGGTCGAACAATGGAGGTGCGATATCGCCGGGCACGGGCCGTCCCAGGAGGATAAACGCCGTGGCGGCCAGGTTGGCCAGGGTGAGCGGATGTTCCTCGCCACCATTCAGCAGGCGATATTCCCCCTTGAATTCCGGGTCGTAAAGGTGGAACGGGACGGGATTGAGGGAATGGCGCGTATTGATCTCGAGAATACCCGTTCCGGGATTTGGCGAGATCATCTGCTCCGCGTTGCCGTGGTCGGCGGTGACCATGGCCATGCCCCCGGTTTGCGCCAGGACATCGAATATCACCGTCAATGCCGAGTCCACGGCCTGCACACCCAGGATGGCGGCCCCCAGATCACCCGTATGGCCCACCATGTCCGCATTGGCGAAATTGATCAATCCGAAGTCGAAGTTCCGGGACAGGATCATCTCCTTGGCCTTATCCGCGATTTCCGCGGCTTTCATGGCGGGGGCCGTGGCATAGGAATCCACCTGATCCGATTGAATCAGCATGTACTCCTCCCGTCCGGGGTCCAGGGGTTCGCGGTATCCCCCGTTGAAAAAGAAGGTGACATGCGCATACTTCTGCGTTTCCGCCAGCCGGAATTGCCGCAGGCCCATCTCCAGGATGCGCTTTCCGAAGGGATTTTTCACGTGCGCGGGTTCGGTCAAGGCCAGGGGGGGCAGATGGGTGTCCTCATCGTAGGTCATCATCCCCGCATACAGAACATCCGGGCGGACCTCCCGGTCGAATTCCCCGAAATCGTCTTCCACCATGGCCCGGGAAAATTCGATGGCACGGTCCCCACGAAAATTCATGAAGATCACGCCATGCCCATCCTCGATGGGCGCGATGGGTTCGCCATTCCGTACCACGATGAAGGGGGGCAGGTCCTGGTCGATCAGATCGGGATTTCGCTCCCGGAATTCCCGGATGGCATCCGCGGCGGCCGGGAAGGCGTTTTCGCAGCGCCCCAGGACGTGGGTTTCCCACCCCCGGCGCACCTTTTCCCAATTGCGATCACGGTCCATGGTGATCACTTCACGGCCACCCCCGCTGGCGATGGCATAGTCCCACCCTTGATGGGCCTTGGAAACCGCCTCCAGGCGCGCCTGGAGGGGTTCCACATACTCCAGGGCCGATTGGTAGGGCACGTCCCGCCCGTCGAGCAGACAATGCACGTAGAGCCTGCGCACCTGCCGCTTTTCCGCGTATGCGATGATTCTGTCGTAGTGATCGATGTGGCTGTGAACGTTGCCGTCGGAAAGAAGCCCGATCAGGTGCAGGGGTGTATCCTTGTCGAGGCACTGCTCCACGAGGCGGTTGAGCACCTCTCCGGAAAAGAATTCCCCGCTCTCCATGGCGGATTGAATCCGGGTGGGGCCCTGGGGGAGGATCCGCCCGGCTCCCATGGTGCCGTGCCCCACTTCCGATCCCCCGATGTCATTGGCGGCAGGCAGGCCCACATAATGGCCATGGGTAAACAACCTCGTGTTGGCAAAGGTATATCCCACGCTGCCCAGGGTGGGGGTTTGGGCCTGTTGGATAGCGTTCCCTTCCTCAAGGGCTCCGATGCCCCACCCATCGAGAACGATCCAGACCAGCGGACCCCTCCCCCGGAAGAGTTCGGTCAATTGGGAAATCTTCATGCAACCGTTTCCTGGATGAATCGGTTCATTCTCCGGGTCCCCGCGCAACTTGGGGGATGGGCAGCGGAGAGGGGGCAAATGGGGAGTCGCTCAGAGCCGCATTTATGTTGCGCCATACGATCGCCCATATGAAAATGGCCAGGAAAAACACCGCTACCGGAGCGAATTCCGAAATAAAAGCCGAGAGAAAATTATGCAGCCCATGAAACAAAATCGCCAGAGACAATCCGATAAAAATGATCTTCACCTTGGGCCATTTTCTTTTTCCCATGAATTTTGCCCTGCCCAGGGCATATCCCCACATGGATGACCACAGGGCATGCCCCGGCACCGCCAGAAGTGCCCGGATTGCGAATACCTTACCCACCTCCCCCCACACCTGGACGGAGAACGCACCCCCCGCTTCCCCGCCGGCGGACATGTAGGTGTTGATCAGGTAGAGGGGATTTTCCGCCGAGGCGAAACCCAGCGCGGCCGCCGCTCCATAGACGATTCCATCCATGGGCTCGTCGAATTCATCGTGCATGTATATGGTAAAACGTACGGAGAGGAATTTGAGCACCTCCTCCACCACTGGCGCAACGATTACGATGGAAAGAATCGTGAATCCTTGGAAAGGAAGCTCCAGAACGAATGCGGGGACAGCGGACAGCATCCCCAGTAAAAATATCAGAATTACGAATATCCGGGGTTCCGGTTCCAGCCGGTCCCTTTTATAGAAAAACCAAAGCCAGAAAATCCCCGGCGCCATGCTGAGCGCAATAATGGCAAGAATAGCCATGGGATCCCATTTTTCCAGGGTTCTTCCCACACGGGCGGAAGGAGAACCCTCCCCCCCCGCCGGTGGTGAGCGAAAAATCCATCAGGAAGGGCACAAATTTACAGAATTTCCGTCAGGGTAGGAGACGGCAGAAAAATTCGCAAGGGATGAGGCCGTATCTCACTTGTTTACAGGGGAATTCAATTATGAAATGGTCAGCGCCAGCAAGACTGGATCGCACCCCGTTTGCCCGCTCTGGGTAGGCCCAGAACCGCGGGCCATACTTTTCCCCGGATTCTTTACGAATTTTACAACCAATTGTAGTTCCAGGTATTATTGATATTCTAAAACATATTTACGCGATTCCCACATGGCAGTGTCTGAACTTCGCCCAAACCTGAAATTGGTGCCCACCAAGCGGGTACGCTTCCACGAAGAACCGGAAGGGCGCCGCACCTCGGGACTGAAATCCCGCATCCAACGGGACCGGCAACTACGCAATCCGCCCATTGTGGCAGCCATGGAGGACGGAAACTACCTGCTGCTGGACGGCGCCAATCGCGTCAGCGCGTTCCTCGAATTGGGATTCGAGTTGATCCCGGTACAGGTGGCGGATTATGGCGATCCTTCGGTACAGTTGAGGGGGTGGCACCATCTGCTCATTGATGGGCGGGAGCTCGATTTGCGGGAAAAATACCACGCGCTTCCAGGAGTCGACCTGCGGCCGGTGACGCACGACCAACTGGCCCGCCTGCTGGAGTTCCGCCAAGTGTACGCGGTGTTGGTGGAAAACGAGAAGGAATTGTGGGGGCTCTTCCCCGCATCGTCCCAACCGGAGATCGACATCCACCTTCGCATCGGCGTGCTGCAAAAGGTGGTGGACGCCTACGAGGGTCTAACCCGCCTGGAACGGATCAAGCTGGCCGACTATGAACAGCTTCCCGAGGTTACCGCCGGCATGGAACACCAGATCTGCCTGTTTCCCGTACTCCGCAAGGAGGAACTGCTGCGGCTGGCGGCGGACGGCACCCTCATTCCCACCGGGCTTTCCCGGCACATCATTCCCGGCCGCGCGCTGGGCATCAACGTGGATCTGGATTTCATCACCGGAGAAGGCAGCCTGGAGGAAAAGGAACGCCAATTCCAGGCCTTCATCGATCGCCTCGGCATGGAAGGAAGCATCCGCTTCTACGAGGAGTCGGTCTTTATCATGAACGAGTAAAGGGATGTACTATTGGTAGATATTTCAATGGTTTATCCCTCTTTTTTCTTTGTCCACATTTGGCACACCCCCTGTTTTGGGGGGTATTTTGGCACGGCCATGGCACAACATTTGCTCACGGAGACAGGGTATGAGGCCTGTTATTCTCACAACCGTAGGCTTGGGGTTGGATAATTTTTGGCGTTTACCTGCTGGCTTGAAACCTTTTGAGCAGGCCAACGTCTCCATGGCCTGCAAAATCGGCTCTGCTGCAAGAAACCATGAAATAACAGGAAAGAATCGGAAGAGAAGCCATGGGCGGCCATTAAAGGCAAATACCGCTTGCCTAATTGGAGGAAGCGGAATACCGGCATTTAGGCGTAATATAAAAATCCAAAGTGGAATATCCAGGCTGGATTGCACAGCATGGCCGCCCAGGTCGATATCGCAGCCGGTGGGGTGACGATATTAATTATCCGGGGATATCGGGGCGAACCTTGTAACCTTGGGATTCGGGCTCCGTTTTTAAGCGTCTGGATGGCGGTGAAGGAGATGGAAACGGACGGCAGGAGCAGGCCGGTGGAAAAGGCTTCATTCATTTGAGTATCCTGAATTTTGATGAACCGGTATTCGGAGTTATGAGATGGCCAAGTTGTTGAGCCTATTCTCCGGCGGCGGGGAGGCCAAGCAGGCGCAAGACCTTTTAACGTTCCTGGCGAAGTTCGAAAAATCCGTGCGGGTCGAAATCGAAGGAACCCCGATCAATTTCTATTCCTCCGTGACTTTGAAGTCAGGCTCGGTGGTACTGAGCAATCCAAAAATTTTCAATAAATTCCTGGAAAAAGGGAAATGGGTCCGGCTCTGCCAGGAAGAAGCCGGAAAGAATGAATTGCGGTTGGAAATCTTTTCCGCCGATTTGGCCAAAAGCAGCGAGCGGAATATGTTCTATTGCCGGCTGCCCAGCGCCGCCATCGGTGAGCCGAAACGAGCGAGTGTCAGGCATTTTACAGGCCATTTCAAGGATCTGAAATTGGAGTTGTCCACACACGCCTCGAAATACCGCATCCTGGATTTGTCCAAATCCGGCGTCAGAATCCAACTCAATTCCGAGGACGAAGGAAAGCTGTTCCCGGTCGGTAATTATCTGGAAACCACAGGTCGCATCCGCCTGGGAGCAAGAGCGTCGGTGGCTTTGCTGGACATAATTCCGCGATTTCTCTCCAAGATCGAAGCAGGGTTGGAATTTGTTATAAATCCGGAGGGAAATTCACAGGCGATTCTCAAGTCCTTCCTGTATTCGGTAGAGAAGAAATCCTGATAATATGAGCCCCGGTAGTAACCGCCGCCGAAGAAGAAAATCCGTGAATATTATTTTTTGAAATTCCAGTTTAAGGACCCTGGGAATCCCACCCGCAACGATCACGGACTTCATCCGGGAAAGGTCGAGTAAGGTAACCTCGCCGGGAAAACCCTCATGTCCAAATCCGTCCTTACCGTTCTGCCTTTGCTCGTCCTGTCGCTGCTCGCTTCCCCGGGGTGCGGGGATGATGTGATTATCCATCTCCCAGGGGCGAGCGGAGGTGGCCTGGGCGTTGTTGCCGCGGGCGCCTCGGGAGTCGTGCGCTATTCCGGCGACGGCGGGAGCACCTGGAACGCCGGTGCGTCGGGCACCGCCAATCTTCTGATGGGATCGGCCTTCGACGGCGTCCTGACCTGGATGGTCGTCGGACTGAGCGGAACGGCGATTTCCTCCACCGACGGTGGGGCCGGCTGGACCCTCGGCGGCGCGACCGGTACCACCATGAACGCGCTGGCGACGGATGGCGCCGGGCGCTGGATCGCCACCGGCAACGGGGGCGCCATGCGGGCTTCCACCGATGGCGGGGGCACATGGAGCCTGGTCATATCCGGCACGGGCAGCCTGCTCAACGGCATCGCCACCGACGGGGCGGGGTGGCCACCTGGACAGATGGCATCCCGGCTTGGACTGGGGGTATTCGGTATTATCTATTCCTTGAGCCAATCTTTCGCCGCCGCCCGATCGGTAAATACTCTTACCGAATATGCCTGATTGAAAGCCACTGTCTCAAAGAATTGATAGTCATCCAGTTGCTTCGAAACAACAATCGCTCTCCGCCATGACATGTCAATTCCTTTTTTTTCAAATACTTTTGACAGGGTGAAAATCTCAGTCGTAGAGAGCGTGATTTCTGCATTTGTCATATCATTTAGGAACTTCTTGCAGTCATGTTGCAGTGCTTTGCTCGTTACTTCGTCAGCATATTCCCGCACCACCTCGGTATCAACTTTCCCCGATATCGTTCCTGTGACAAAATTTCCTTCTGGATCGTAATTGACTTTGAAGCTCATTGTCTAACTCCGAAGATGCAAAGTTCGGAGAATGAGTAAACCGCCCTCTCCGTGACTGTCGCCAATCGGTCGGTAGACTAGCGTGAGGCCTTCGAGGAACGCTCCGCCCCGGCCCCAATATTATCTACTCTCCGCCACCCCGATGGCAATACCCAGCCCTTCGAGAAGTTCGTCAATCGCCGCTGCGTTCTGTGGTTCCTGCGCCTTGATTGCTCCCAGCCTTCCAAGGTGTGCGGCCAGCCGGTTGAACAGGGCGGTCTGGGTTTTCGGTGAAATCCGTGGATCGCCGCCAAGCTCGATACCCTTCACTAACCACTTGATAAACCGTTCACTCTGGAACAGCTTGGCAGTCCCGTAGGGGAGGCCGATGGCCACCGTTCCACCGATAGCAGCATTCTGCAATCGTTCCCCCAAGGTATCGCCCTGGGAGAATCCAGCAGCGAACCCGAACCCGCCTTGCACCCACTGTGCGTAAATGTTGAGTTGCCCGGTGCCGCTGGGGTTGGCTACCGCCTCAACGTCTCTCAAGGAGGCCGTGATCCGGGCCAACCGTTCGATATTTCGCCTCAAGGATGAAGCACCGCCGAACAGGACTCCCTTAGCCTCGGGTGCCAGCCGATTGAAGTTGGTCAGGAAGGTTCGCGGGGAAAACAGTTCCCCCGCCGCGTCCTGCGCTCCCGGCGCCGCCTGTCCCATCTTGCTCAGCATGGCGGAGGTGAAGTCTCCCCATTGCTCCTTGGGGATGGATTTCTTCAATGCCCGTAACAGGGTGGGCCCCTCCCTGCTCCCACTCAAGGCAGCATTGAAAGCCCGCTCGGCCTGGGGACTCTGGATCACACCTTCCAGCAGTTCCATCCGGGAAATGTCGGCTAAATGGTATTTGATTTGCAGGAAATGGCGGAAGAGGAGAATTCCGCCCGTTGGCCAGCCGGGATTTCAAGGGGCTGTGATCCCAAAAGAACCGTGGGACCCGGGCCGTGCCTCCCGGGCCATCCAATGAACCGCCATGTGGACGTACCACCGGGTCCTGTCCGGCCGGACTTTTTAGGCACCCGGCGACATGCCCAAACCGACGAGAAATGAGGTTACGATGCTACGATCTTCATGGAACCGCCCTCTGGGGCGGGGGATTTGGCTCCCCCTTCGTCATGGCCTGCCGGTGCTCGTCGTTCTGGCGGTGCTGATCGGGCAGGCGCCGGACTCCCAGGCCCAGGAATCCACCTATTCCTTCGGGGTCGATATCCCGCTCCAGTTTGTTTTCACCGGCAATATCAGTGGTGCGGTCTCGGCCAGCGGGTTCAAGGCGACCCTCGATACTCCCTACAATGTGGGCGTGGGCTACGAAAATTATTCGGTTGAGGCCAACGACATCATCAACAATATCTACACGACCCTCGAGTACAAGTTTCTCGATGTGTTCGTGGACATGTATTTCACCGCGCTGCACCTGGCATTGGGCTACGGTACCGGTGTGGTAACCACGGAGGACTTCACGCTGTCAGGGACCAGCTTCGGCTTCAAGGAGGCCGACGCCAGCCAGTGGTTTCTCTCCCTGGGCTGGCCTTTCGATCCGGCCTGGGAATTCCACGTGGGCTATCACCGGATCACGGCGGAATCGACCCTGTTGATCGACGGTGTGAACACCGGCGCCACCATTGACCTGGGCGGCATCATGCACTCCCTTGGCCTCAAGTACATCTTTTAGGGCGAGTCTCGCCGCCCACTTGCAGGATGGACTGGCGAATCATGGTCTCTGGCCAAGCCAGCCCCCCTGATCCGCCCTTGAGTGTTGTTATCCGGATTTCAAAACCGCCAGGTAACCGTCAGGGAGTTCGTTTCCACTTCCTCATCGATGGTCAGGGTTGCGGTGTCGTCCAACTCCACACGCACCAGGCGCACCGATACCGTCAGGCCTTCCATGGGCGCATAGCCCAGGTCGATCACCTTGGACTCCATCTCGTCCGGGCCGCCGGTGTTGCCGGTAGGCTCGATCTGCGTTATGGCGATGCCGACCACCAGGGGACCTGGCTGAAATTGAACCGTAACCGTTTTGCCTTTCCCTCCGCTGGCCTCGTTCCCACCGCCCAGATCGAAATTTTCTATATCCATGTAGTCATATGCGATAAACCACTTCCAGTCTCCCTCGGTGCGAAGGGCGGCGCCGATCAGGGTTACCGAACGTTCATAGGTGCCAGGGAATCCTCCGATTTCGGCTTCATCCAGATAAACCCCTCCCCCCAGGTAGAAGACTTCACCGATTTTCAGGGAGACGCCAAATTGCTGGCGGTCAATGGTAGTCTGAGCCCCGTCGCCCTTGGACTGTTCCATTCCCGCTCCCAAGGCGAGCACCCCGCCGAGATTGACACTGATTTGGACGCCGGTGGTCTCATCCCCCACCTCGCCGGTTTCCATGTCGATTCTCAGCTTCTCGGCGGCAAATCCAAAGGTTTCGCCTACAAAGCGCCCTCCATAATATTTACCATCAAATGCGGTGGTCGAGGGTGCGGTATTATTGACCTGTTCACCCTGGAGTGTACCCACGCCTACGTAGGATGGGGCTCCCCATGCCATTGCGGCGGGGTTTTGCGGAGTGATATTGACCGAGTTGAACCCGGTTGCAAATGGATGGATGAATACCGGGCCAGGGGGGGCCAGGTCCGTCACCGCGATTTGCGCCTGGGCGGTTCCGGCAATGAATACCACGAGAAGGAATACAACGATTCGGGCCATGATGTTCTCCGGTCGATTCTCGATCTCCCCAAAATGGGGGAAGGATCCTGCAAGTCGGTCCTGACATTCCCTGCCGGCAATGTTCCGCGCACATGAATTCACCCTAAACCTACTTTAGCATTGCAATGATCGTTCCTGTATTATCCACTAGAAAAACTTGAGGCTACACCCCCATGGCCCGTGATCCCGACCCACTCGTTTTCAGCACCGATGGCTCGCACCTTGAAACCTGCTCGGGCTGTGGCCAGCATCCCTGCCGCTGTCCCAAGGTTCCAGAGGTGGTTCCCTCCGCGACCTTGCTCCGCCTGAACCTGGAGAAGAAGGGCCGCAAGGGCAAGGGCGTCACCCTGATCTCGGGGCTGCCCCTGAACCCGGAATACAGCGCCGCGTTGCTCAAGAAGCTGAAGGCCCATTGTGGCTCGGGGGGCGCGCGCAAGGGCGAGATCCTGGAACTCCAGGGAGATCAACGCAAGCGCGCGCAGGAATTCCTGGCAGGACTGGGATTCAAGGTCAGGGTGGGGGGAGTGTAGAGGTGCGATCCCCAGGGAACGGAACCCGGCATTTCGCTTGGAGGCGGATGCCGGGCGCGATCAAGAAGGGAAAACAGCCCTCCCCTTTGGCGGGGAGGTTCTTTCTGGCGTGGGGCATAACGGCATCAGAAGGACCAGCCAAAGGAGAAGATGAGGAAACCCGGCCAGGCCGATACATCATTGAGGAATTCTCCAATGACGTTCAATTCGTCATCCGCTTCCGAGGCGTTTCCCCCTCCGGTGCTGGTGACGTTGGCGTCGACGGAGGAACTGAGCAGGGCGGAGAGCACCACGTACTCGATGCCGAAGGTAAAGCCGATATCGGTGATCCACTGGTTGCCCAGGCCAATCGATCCCACCAGGGCGCTGGCATCCAAGGTCCCGGCACCCGTGGACGATGAATAGTCGTACGTGACGTCTACCGACCAGGTGCGGTAATGGAGTGCGGCGGAGAGATAAAACGAATTCCCGGTGAAATACCGGACAACGCCACCGACGTTGGAATAACTGCCGATACTGGTGTCGTCATCATCGGTGAAATCAATATCCCAGAATCCAAATTCCCCTCCCAGGTAGAGGGATTCCCCCAGAAAAACCCCCACGCTGAACGGTGTGGTGAACAAGGTTGGAATATGGATTCCAAATGGGGAAATGCCCACATAGAGGAAGCTGTCCCTCCGGTTGCCCTGTGTCGTTCCCTCCAGTTGATCCGGCTCTTCGGCTTCCACCACGGTATCGGAAGCCTGATCTTCCGATGATTCCGAGGTTTGCCCCAGGGCTACCAGGGGCAGGAATGTCAGGGAGAAGATTGCTATCAGAATGAATTTTTTCATGGTTCCCCATGGAAGAAGTAAACGGTGTGGAAGGGTCCACTGGGCGGCAAACCGGCTCGCATGATTGGATTGAAATCAGGAATGACCCCAGAGCAAAAATGCTACGCCGGGGTCCATGCCCCACGATACACGCCCACTTCCATCGCGGGAAAGCCATCTGAATCTTTGGAACGCTGAAGCCGCGGGTTCGGTTCCCTCCCGGGGTCGGAATATCTTCCCCGGCCTGGAGTGGCTTAAAAGGTCCACTCCCTGGGCGGCGCATCCTCGTCATCCCCTTCCTCCCAGCCGATGCGGCGCACTTCCAGCGCCGATCTGCGTCCGAAGCGATCCCGGCCCGCCTTGAATTCGACGATGTCGCCTGTATATAAGCCGCTGAGCGCATCGTCAAGGAGCGCGCTGCGGTGCACGGGCAGCAATTCTCCGTTTTCCGCCTCGATTTCTCCCCGGCCCCGCTCCAGTTCGTAGAACTTTACCGAACCCTTCCAGATAGCGCCTTTGGATGTTTTTCCAGTCACCGGTTTCCTTTCCGTGGCGATTATTCAGCCCTTATTCAATCAGGGATGCGGCGAAGACCTGGGGTTCGAAGGGCCGCAGATCGTCCACGCCCTCCCCAACGCCGATATACCGCACGGGAATCTCGAATTCGTTGACGATCCCGACCAGCACCCCGCCGCGCGCCGTGCCGTCCAGCTTGGTGACGATCAACCCGGTAACCTCCAGGGCCTCGTGAAAATCCCGGGCCTGATGAATGGCGTTTTGACCATTGTTGGCGTCGAGCACCAGGTAGGTTTCATGGGGCCCGTCCGGGGTCAGCTTGCCGATCACCCGCTTGATTTTCTTGAGTTCCTCCATCAGGTTGGTCTTGGTGTGCAGGCGGCCCGCGGTATCGCAAAACACCAAGTCGAATCCCTCCCGCATCGCCTTTTCCACTCCCTGGTAGACCACGCCGGACGGATTGGACCCTTCGGGCTGCCGGAATACCTCGCACCGGGCCCGCTCTCCCCATCCCGCTAACTGTTCCGCCGCCGCGGCCCGGAATGTGTCCCCCGCCACCAGCAGCACCTTCTTGCCCTGACGCCGGGCCTGGGCGGCCAATTTTCCGATGGTGGTGGTTTTCCCCGTGCCGTTGACGCCCGCGAACAACACCACCACCGGGGGTTTTCCATCCAGGTTGGGGGGCTGGTACGAACGTTCCATGACCCGTTGAATCTCCTCCTGTAAAGCCGATTTGAGACGCTCCGGGCTTTTCAGCTCGTCCCGGCGCAGACGCCCCTCCAGGGCCTTGATCAGCCGATCCGTGGTTTGCGGGCCGATATCCGAGGTCAGCAACAACTCCTCCAACTCTTCCAAGGTCTTGCGATCCACCTCCTTGCGGCCCCTGATGATCCTGCCCAGCCCGCTGCTCAGTTTTTCCCGGGTTTTTCCGATCCCCTGGCGCAGTTTTTCCTGGAAGGCCGCGGGTGCTTCCTCCTCTTCCTCGTCTATTTCTCCGTCTATTTCTGTGGGCAGGCCGCGTTTCAGGGCGCCCTCGCGGGATTCCGCGTCCGCCTCCTTCCGCGCCAATTGTTCGCGTGCTAATTGTTCGCGCGCCAGGGCCGATTCCCGGCGGGCCTTTTCCAATTGAGTGTCTTCCTCCCCGGCTTGGCGCTCCTTTTGGATGCGCTCTGCCTCCCGGCCAAGGCGGGCTTCGAAGTCCTCCTCCCCCGTGGCTGCACCCTGCCCGGGAGTGGCCACCTCGATTGCGCCACTCTTGGGCAAGGAGCCAGCGAATATCCACTCCAGAATGGACCAACTATTTGTTTTCATGGATGTTCCAGATTTTCCAATCAGGGCCCGACACGCACCCTGTAGCGAGAATTAACATTGGTTCTGTATTCTTCCGTGTGTTTTCCAAAACCCTCAATCGCCCCCCTTCCTTATTCCACGGAATTAAGGCATCTTGATATCGCAGCACCATGATATCTAAACACGATGGATTTTGCCCCCCATCGGGCGCCCTTTCAATCCAGTACCAAGAGCCAGTACCTAGAGGCCATTGCATCCGATGCCTTCCCTGCTGACACCGGAAGACCTTTCGCGAATCGGCACCAGCACACACCCAGTCACGGAAACCGTGACCCGGCGTGAAATCCGCCGTTATTCCGCCGCGACGGGTCAACGCCTTGAGAAATATATTAATGGAGACGAGGCCCCTCCGCTATTCTTTTCCAGATTTTTCGACGATATCCCCTCACTGACCGCGCTGCAGCACAATGGCCAGACCTCCGATCCGCTTACCCAGGGGCTTCCGTTGAAACGGCAAATGGCGGGGGGCAGCGAGGTGATTCCCCACCGCCCCATCCACCCCGGGGATGAATTGACGGCCGTGCGCACTCTCACCAATCTGACGGAAAAGAAGAGCAGAAGCGGACCCATTCTCCTTTGCACCATCGAAACCCGGGTCACCGACAAGGAAGGTCAACCCGTGGCAACGGAAATTCACACCCGGATTCTCCGGTAAAGAGAGGGTCACCTTGAAATCAGCAGTCCCATCGCGCATTGATGGTCTTACCCAGGGCAGGCAACTCCACACCCGCATCCACCGGCCCACCATTGCGGAACTGTTCCTCTACAGCGCCGCCATCTGGAATCCGCACCGTATCCATTACGATCTGGAATATGTCACGGAGGAGGAATCCTACCCGGGAATTCTCATCACCGGTCCTCTCATGGGAGATTGGCTCAGCCAAATCGTGATGGAATGGCTGGGAGACGATGGGGAGTTGGAGAGTTTTTCCTACCAAAACCGCCAGGCGGCGTATCTGGGAGAAACCCTCACCGCCGGGGCGACCGTGCAATACGTCAATCCGGCCCAGGGAAGAGTGCAACTGGAATTGCACGTGAAAAACGAGGCCTCGGAGGTGATCGTCCCCGGGACAGCGGTCGTGCGCTTCCATGAAGAGGGTGGCCCGTGAAGGCTCTCTGCCCGGCCGGGCAGGGCCGTTTCCGCGCAATCAGGGAGGTGGGAGATCATTCGCGCCACCCCATTTTCCGCTAC
>CAZOXD010000127.1:0-14462 GCA_964583525.1 uncultured Pseudomonadota bacterium | reverse complement strand
ATGAAGGTGGGTATGTTCCCGCGCAGATACAGGAGAGTGTGTAGTTTTATAGCCCCCTTTTTTTGCCGGAAACTCGCCCATGGGAACATGGACAGGCAGAGGTCTATGGTTGTGGCGTCGAGCGCGTAGACGGTCTCTTTCAGGTCGTTGAGGAACGAATCGGTGGCGTACAAGGTGCGGGCCGTGGCGATTAGAGAATTGGCAAGTTCCGCATGGATGCGCCAATCCCGCTGCTCGTTGGCGTCCGCCAGCGTCGCCCGAGACACCTTGCCACGGATGCCCATGTGGTAGAGTTTGTGGCTCTGGGCGCGCAAACACGCCTCGATGTCGCGCAGGCTCTCCCGGTAGGTTATCTGGGCGAACGCCATGCAAAGGTACTGAGCGAGACATGTAAAGCTCCTGACGTTTTGATTGCTGTGATAACGAGCCACCGAGCGCCGAAAGGTGTGCATGGGCATGAAGTCCATAATTTGAGAAAATACCAGCTTGCCAGCATACATTGGTTGTATCCTCTTGATGGGTCACAGAAGAATGCCAAATACACTGGATAATATTCAAGTCGGCAACACCTATAAATGCGCTATATGTCTTTTGCTAACAAAAGGTTACAAGGAATTCGCCAACAAACAACCGGACACTACGGATCAGGACTCGGGAATCAGACCAGGTGGACTTGCCCCACTCAATCGCATGGCCAGAAGATTAAACCCAGCCACTTCTCACTGATAACAAAGTAATATCCGGGGATGACGGCCAGGGCCGATTTGGTGTTTCCATTTTGTTGACAGCGGAAAAGAGGTGATCCCTAGTGCAGAGAGCCAGACGGTATGGGAAATGATCTCGATCGGGAATCGGTGCCCTGCATAAGGCGAATTTTTAGGTTTCATCTGCGGATTTTGCCATCCCACCGGCTCCTCTGGCCATCAGGCCTCCCCAACTTGACAGTACCTTTTCCCGGCTCTTTCCCCCGGAAAATGCGCATGCGTGTTGGGCGGAAAGGGATTCAAAACGTTGTAACCGATGTGGGGAAAGCCACCAAGGACTTTATATTGGCCTCCGCACCTGCGAGGGCAGGCCATGCCGGCGGGAGGTCATGAAATACCGGCTGTCATGGAAAATGTGTCCAGCTGGTGGTAGGAAGGTGGTAGGAAGATCGCCTACCCAATAACACAGGTCGGCCACGGGATTTGAGCGTTGGCCGAGGAGACTGGCCGCGAAGGGAGGTTGCGAGGCAGTTGTGGCAAGGCCGCGCTCCTGCCGCCCTAGGGGGTAATTGCCATTTCGCCATCCCGTCCTCCCAAGGGGGCCGGCCTGCCGGGATTGGAATCCTTGCGGCCATTCATTGAGACCGGGCCGGTTGCTGCCAACAGGACTGTCCGCCGCGGCCCACCATCGAATTTCGCCTGGGAAGCCCCACAGCCATGAATGTCATCCCGTCGCGCATCAAGACCTCCACCGCGGAATTCCGGCGCAACCAAGAGCACTATCACCGGTTGATCGGCGAGTTGCACCTCAAGCGCCAAGCCGCCCGGGGCGGGGGAGAGCAAAAGGCCAAGGAACGCCACGAGGCGGCAGGAAAACTGCTGCCACGGGACCGGGTGGACGCCCTGCTGGATCCGGGGTCCCCGCTTCTCGAACTTGCCGAACTGGCCGGGGACGGCTTGAACGAGGGCGTACCGCCCGGGGCGGGTATCATCACCGGAATCGGCTTGGTGTGCGGGCGCCCCTGCATGATCATCGCCAATGATGCGACCGTGAAGGGGGGCACCTACTTCACCATGACGGCGAAAAAGCACGTGCGGGCCCAAAAAATCGCATGGGAGCACAGGCTTCCCAACATTACCCTGGTCGACAGCGGCGGCGCGAACCTCCCCGAACAAGCCGGGATCTTCCCCGACCAGGGCCAGTACGGTTCCGTCTTTTACCAGATCGTGCGGCAATCCGCGGAAAAAATTCCCCAGATCGCCGTGGTCCATGGTGCCTGCACAGCCGGGGGGGCTTATGTGCCTGCCCTCTGCGATGTGACGGTCATCGTACGCGGCCAGGGGTATATGCACTTGGGGGGACCGGAACTCACTTTTTCCGCGACGGGCGAGATCGTGGACCGGGAGAGCCTGGGCGGGGGGGAGATGCACAGCCGCATCAGCGGCGTCACCGACCACCTTGCCGAGAACGATCGGCACGCCCTCGGAATGGTCAGGGAACTGGTCGGCGATTTGCCTCAGCGGCCCGCGCTGATCCGGCCGGTGCAGACTCCGGCTGCCCCGCGCTACGATCCTCAGGAAATATACGGAATCATCAGCAATGACCCCCGCATCCCCACCGACAACAGGGAGGTACTGGCACGGTTAGTGGATGACAGCCGCTTCTCGGAGTTTAAGGCGAACTACGGAGAAACGCTGATCTGCGGATTCGCCCACATCAACGGATACCAGGTGGGCATTTTGGCCAATCAGGGGGTACTCTTCGTGGAAAGTTCGCTCAAGGCCGTGCATTTCATCGACCTTTGCTGCAAGAGGGATATTCCCCTGCTGTTTCTGGCCGACGTGACCGGCTACATGGTAGGGCGCGAGTCGGAGCAGCACGGCATTTCCAAGGCCGGGGCCAAAATGATCACCGCCATGGCTTCGGCGAACGTGCCCCGTTACAAGATCATAATCGGCAATTCCTATGGCGCGGGTTATATGGGAATGTGCAGCCGGCCCTTCCAACCGCGAATGGTGTTTGGCTGGCCAAACGGCAAATCGGCATTGATGGGCCCCGACCAGGCCGCCAATACGTTGGCCATGGTGCAGCGCAAGAAACGTGAACGCGATGGTTTAACCTGGTCCGAGCAGGAGGAAGAGGAATTCAGGAAACCGGTGTACAAGCAGTTCATGGAATTCGCCAACATGAACAATTACGCCGCCCAACTCTGGATAGACAACATCATCGACCCTGTGGAAACGCGGCCGGTGATGGGACTCCTTTTGGACCTGGCCGCCCGCATCCCGAGCGAAGAAACCCGACTGGGCGTCCTCCGCATGTGAAAGGCTCTTGGAACCTCACCTATGTTTCAAAAAATCCTGATCGCCACGCGAGGGGAAATCGCCTGCCGGATCGCCCGCACCTGCCACAGGCTGGGGGTCGCGGCGGCGACGGTGAACACGGCAGCCGACCGAAATGCACTCCATGTGTCGACGATCAGGGAATCGGTGGAGGTCGCCGGGAACGCCAAGGCGGACGGCTACCTCAACATCAACGCCATCCTGGAGGCCGCCCACGACACCGGAGCACAAGCGGTTCACCCGGGCATCGGATTTCTTGCGGAGCATTCCGGGTTCGCCGCAGCAATCGAGCGGGCCGGGTTGACGTTCATCGGTCCCCGCCCGGACACCCTGATAGACTTTGGCGATAAAATATCGGCCAAACGTGAAGCCAAGGCAGCCGGCCTGCCCGTGTTGGTGGGCAATGGGGACGGTTTCGCGGACGCCGGCCAATTGGAGGACACGATTCGCGGCATGGAACTGCCGGTGCTACTCAAGGCCGTTTTTGGGGGCGGTGGGCGGGGGGTGCGCGTGATCCATGCTCTGGAGGGCCTTGCGGAAGAGGTGGCCTCGGCCATGCGCGAAGCCGAAAACGCCTTTGGGCGGCCCGATTTGATGGTCGAGCGGTTTATTGCACAGGCGCGTCATGTCGAGGTGCAAATCGCCGGGGACGGCGGAGGCGGGGTGGTGCACCTGTTCGAACGGGAGTGTTCGCTTCAACGCCGCTACCAGAAGATCGTCGAGGAATCCCCGGCGCCGAACCTGCCCGGTGAACTTGCAGGCCGTCTTTGGGCCGATGCCTGCCGGTTGGGAACCCATGCCCGGTTCCGGAACCTGGGCACCTTCGAGTTTCTTGTGTCCGGCCACGACTATTATTTCCTCGAATGCAACCCCAGATTGCAGGTGGAGCATACCGTGACCGAGATGGTGACCGGCCTGGACCTGGTGGAACTTCAACTGAAGATAGCCGCCGGAGCGGCCCTGAACCTGCGGCAGGAAGACATCGTCCTTGCAGGACATGCCATCCAGGCGCGCCTCTATGCCGAAGACCCGGCCCACGGGTTCGCGCCTTCCACGGGCCCGATACTGCTGGCGGATTTTCCAGCCAACACGGTGCGGGTCGACGCCGGCATCGAAGCCGGCTCGCAAATCGGCCCCCATTACGATCCCTTGGTGGCAAAACTGATTTCACTGGGCAAGGGACGCAGGGAGGCCCTCGGCAGGCTGAGGATGGCCATCGCGGACACGGCGGTGCTGGGCGTGACCACCAATCTTTCGTTCCTGGAAACCCTCCTGGCGCATCCCGCCGTGGTGGCGGGAGAGATGGATACCCAGTTCATCGAGCGGGAATGGCCGAAGATGTTGCAATCCATGGAGGTGGATCGAAGCAGCCTGGCTATCGCGGCCTACTTTCACGCAACGGCCCACCGCTCCTCCGATGGAGGGGACCCTTGGAGCAGCCTGGGAACCTTCACGGGCTGGCGTCTGTCGGACGGCCAGGATGAGCCCCCCCGCAAGCCGGCGTTTTTGCTGCGGGCGGCGAACAATCTGCACGAGGTATCGGTGGGTAAAATCTCCCCCGAGGACGGGATGGAATTTCGTATCGACGGAGAGCCCATCCGGCTCCGGGTTTCCGAAATGAATGAAGGCAGGTATCGAGTGTCGGTCGGGAATAATGTTATGGTTGTGCGGGCGGTCCTGCGGGACGACGCCGTTCATCTGCACGGGCCCTTCGGTTCCCGCGTGGTGTCGGCGGAATCCTTCCTGGCGGGCCGGGGCGAACAGAAGGCCAGTAGCGGACACCTGCTGTCACCCATGATGGGCAGGATCATCAAACTGAATGTCCGGGTAGGCGATTCGGTCAAAGCCGACGACGTCCTCGCCTTGCAGGATTCCATGAAAATGGAGTTCAGCATCCGGGCTCCTTGGGATGGGATCGTCACCGAATTGGCGTGCGAGGAAGACGAAATGGTGGAACGGCACAGCCTCATCATCACCATGGAGCCCCTCGAAGTTTCGGAAGAGGGTTAGCCGATCCGCCAATCACCAACTCCTAAGCGAGGTGCGCCGTGTCCGATTTCCCAAAATATGTCGAATTCCACGAGGAGGGCCCCCGGGAGGGATTTCAGATCGAGAAAGAAATCTATCCGTTGGAAGCGCGTGCGGCCCTGGTGGACGCGCTCAGTGAAACCGGCCTGGCGCAAATCCAGGTGGCGTCCTTCGTCAATCCAAAAGCAGTCCCGGCGATGGCCGACGCTAACCGGTTGTTCGCTGCGATCCACCGCAAGCCCGGTGTGCGGTACACCGCCCTGTGGCTGAACGAGCGGGGATTCCAGAGAGCCGCCGCTACCCCGGGGGTCGACCTGGACGGGAAGCTGATGTTTTACGCCTCCGACGGGCTGAGCCGGCACAACAACAATTGCGCCGCCGAAGTGATGCACGAGCGGCAAATCGGCTGGGCCGACATCTACCAGGAGCACGGCGTTCCTCTCGAATCGGCCTATATCATGACGGCCTTTGGCTGCAACTTCGATGGGCCGGTCCCCATGGAAAGGGTTACGGACATCGTGCGTTTTATCGTCGACCGGTTCGCCGGCGATGGGCGCCCCTGCCCGCGCATCTACCTGGCCGATACCGTCGGGTGGGCCAACCCGGAGGAGGTCAAGCGGAGAGTGGCGGCGGTGCGGGAAATCGCCCCGGACGTGCGGATCGGGCTGCACCTTCATGATACCCGCGGCCTGGGCGGGGCAAACGTGTACGCCGCCCTGCAGATGGGGGTCGACCTGTTCGACAGCTCCGTGGCGGGCCTGGGGGGCTGCCCCTTTGCCAATCACGGCGATACTTCGGCGGCGGGGAACGTCTGCACCGAGGAAATGGTGTACCTGTGCGCGGAGTTGGGCATCGAGACCGGAATCGATACCGAGGCCCTGGTCGAAGCGGGAAGGCTGGCGGAGCGGATCATCGGGCGTAAGTTGAACGGAAAGCTGATCCGCAACGGATCGTTGGCGAAATTTCGCGGAAATGGGGGCTGAAGGACTGGGCGCGCACTTGTCCGGCGGCCTTGTGGCAAAGCCGGGACATCCAGGAAATCGGGAGAGGATCATGAATGAAGCGGACAGTCTCGTGTTTACCGTCGAGGGCGGAATCGCCACGGTGAAAATCAACCGGCCCGAACAACGCAATGCCATATCCATTGAAGTGGCCAACGGCCTCCACGACATCTGGGAGAGAATCGACGCCTCTCCCGATATCCGCGTGGTGGTTTTCACCTCGGCGGACTGCGGAACGTTCTGCGCCGGACAGGACCTCAAAGAGGCGGCCAGGATCAAGGAGGAAACCGGCAAGGATATTCTCACTTTTATCAAGGACCCCTTTCAGCATCGCATGCGGAGGCTGCAAGTGCCCATCGTCGCGGCGATGACCGGGCACCTGATTGCCGGGGGCATGATGCTGAGTCTGAACTGCGACGTTCGCGTGGGTCTGGCCGGGTCGAAGGTGGGGATCACCGAAAGCAGGATCGGCCGGGGATCGCCCTGGGGCATGCCGCTGCTGTGGATGATCCCGCAACCCCTCTTCATGGAAATGGTGCTGACGGCCGAATTGTTCCCTATCGAACGGTTCCATGAACTCGGTTTCATCAATTACCTGGAACCGCACCCGGATGCAGTGCGGGCGCGGGCCCTGGAGTTGGCCCGGAAGATTAGTGACAATGCGCCGCTCTCGGTGGTGGCCGGGAAGCAGTCCATCCTGACGGCCATGAGCGTCGGGTGCGAGAACGGGCTGGAGTTGGCCTGGCAGATTTACCGGGAAACCTACACCAGCGAGGACGCTCAGGAAGGCCCCCGGGCCTTTGCCGAAAAACGCCCCCCGCAATGGCAGGGGAGATAGCTGCGCGGCCGGGGGAATCTCATGGATGGGAATAATAACAATATTCCGGTTACGCCTTGATAACGTAAGCCACAGGGGGAATCGATGATCGCCACTATTGACGGTGTTTTTGCCGAGTGCGCGAGGGAGGCCGGCCAATCCACACACCTCCTGTTTATCGACGGCGGATCCTGCTCCTATGGTGAGACCTTTGAGCGCGCGAATCACTTTGCCGCCATCCTGATCGAGGCCGGAATCGAGCCAGGCGACCGGGTCGCCTGTTTGATGGTAAATTCACGGCCCCTTTACGAGTTTTTCATCGGCTGCAGCCTGGCCGGCGTCGTCGCCGTGCCCATCAATACGCTCAGCACGGCACGGGAGACAAGGGGTCTCTTTGAAGATTGCGCACCCAAGGGCATTGTCGCTCAATCTTCCCTGCGCGCAGCCTTGCCCGATGAAATGTTTTCGGATGAGATCGTGGTTCGCCTGCTCTGCAATGACGACGGGGCTCCCACGGGTGACCGTTGGCGGGATTACGAGGCCGCATTGCGAGAAGCGCCCAAGGGTCAGATTCCATCACGGAGCCGGCCCGAGGCCGCGGCGATGATCGTGTACAGTTCCGGTACCACGGGCGCGCCAAAGGGGATCGTGCTGGGGCAGCGCCAGCTGCTAGCCAACGCCAGACTGGTGATCAAGGCCCTGCAATACCACCCAAGCGACCGTTTTTTGACCATTCTTCCGTCCTTTCACATGTTCGGCTACAGCTTCGATTTCCTCTATAGCGGCCTGGTGCGCGGCAGGATGGTGGTTTTGCCCACCTTCGATGCCGAGACCGCCCTCGATCTAGTCGAGGAGCATCGAATCACTGTGCTGGCCGGTGTGCCGTTGATGTTCGTGAAGATGTTCGACCCCGCCCTGGTGACCGGGCGGGACGTCTCCAGCCTGCGCCTGATCGACGTGGGCGGCGGGCCGGTGCCGACCACCCTGGTGCGTGAGTTGAAGGAGAAGTTCGGAATCGAAACGGTCGAGAGCTACGGTCTCTCCGAAATCTCTCCCGTCGCCTGCGTGCAAAGGCCTCACCAGCCATCCCCGGAGGGTTCCTGCGGCGTGGTGCTGGATGGCTTCGAAGTGCGGGTGCGCAACGCCGACGGCGAGCAGGTTCCGCCCGGAGAACCCGGCGAGCTTCAGTTTCGATGCGATACCTTCATGAACGGATATTGGAATCAGCCTGAGTTGACCGAGACGGCATTGAAGGACGGCTGGTTGCGCACGGGCGATGTGGGCCAGGTCGACGAAATGGGCAACATTTTCATCATCGACCGATTCAAGGACATGATCGTCACCAATGGGTACAACGTCTTTCCCAAGGAGGTCGAAATGGTCCTGTTCGCGCACCCGGGCGTGGAGGCGGCGGCGGTGATCGGCGTTTTCCATCAGGTGCGGGGTGAGGACATCGCCGCGTTCATCGTTCCCGCGGCGGGGGCAACCACCAGCGCCGAGGAGATCATCGCCTATTGCCGCGAAAACCTGGCACGGTTCAAGGTTCCCCGTGAAATTACGTTTACCGAATCGTTGCCGTTGACCGCATCGGGGAAGATTCGGCGATTCGCCCTGCGGGAGCGCGCGGCGTCAAATCCGTAACAGAAAGGAAAGTGTGGGCTGCACACATTATCTACGGCGGAGAATCAGAGTGGCGCATCGAAAATTCTGATTGATCTTCGCGAAGGCATTGCCACCGTCACGCTCAATCGGCCGGAAGAACGGAATCCGTTCGGTGTCGAGTTCGCCCCGTTGTGCATAGCAAAAACCTCAAATGGAATGTCATTGATCTCCCTTCATAGCATTTGGGTCAGCACGAATTCCCGCTCCGCCGGATTCAACCGGACGGCCACGCGGCCATCTTCAGAAGGCGTGGTGTATCCACGAAAAAAAAGCACAGCGCCGACGGCGATGATGACGATCCACAAGGCGATGGCAATCAGAGCGAGTGTGCGGGCGGTCATGGGTATATTTCCATAATGATTGTTGATTTTGATTGCGGGGGGGGCCATACAGTGCGCTGGGTGATTTATCTTCCCGCCGTGTTCTCAGCGTCCTAGACCTTTAACAAAATTGGTCAGATCCCAAATTTGCGGCTGGTTGAGGGTAGCCTTGAAAGGCGGCATGGACCCCCGCCCATCGGTGATCACTCCGGCCACGACACCGCCGGGCAACCTCCTTGCAGACTGCATCAGATCGGCTGGGCGGGGGGTGAGCCCCGTGGCTGCCGGACCGTCGCCGCGTCCCTGCGGGCCATGGCACACCGCGCAGTGGGTTTGAAATAACGCCTTCCCATTGCCGATGGAAATGGCCGTGGGTTCCACCGGATTCTCCCCGAGGTTGCGTCCGCCGCCCATCATCGGCCCATTGCCACGGTGGCGGCGGCCCATGCCCATTCCTTGGGCGTCCGAATAATCCATCAGGAGCGGGGAAATGGCCGTTATCAATACGATGGCGCAAAAAGCGCACCACAACTTCTCGTGCATCGCGTGGAATCCTTTTTTGGAGGCGCGCAGATATTCATCGGGTGGTTCATCCATCCAACCCTGGTTATTCGCTTCAGTTTTGCATACCGAAATCGGGAAAACAATTTCAGTTCGATCCCTTCTCCGCAGCCAATCTCCATTCCGGCAATGAGGACCCGGGGAGGGGCTGCGCCTGCACCTCGTTCGCAGTGGACACGTACCGTGCTCGAATCTCCGGGGCGCCATGGAAAAGAAAAAAGGGCAAGGCGGGCATGTCCTGGGGCCAGCGCGGCCAAATCCGCCGCGAGATTGACTCCACCCAAAAAACAGCCAGCAACCTGCCCCCCACTCGCGCCATGCCCCACCAAGGCACGGGTTGAGGTGAAGTGGGTGCGCCGCACCCGCGCCTCATCGGCGAGATTGTGATATGAAAAATTCTTTAAATACGCATGCCATTCTGTGGCGGTTCCATCAAGGAAATGCTCGAACCGCGTTCAGAGCCCGAACGGGACGCCGCGGGATTGTGGGGAGCAGGAAACCATGACGGATATACAAGTGCGGTTTATCGGGAGCGGCGATGCATTCGGCAGTGGGGGGCGATTCAACACCTGCATCATGATCTCCTCGCTGGAGGAGAAGTTCCTGGTGGATTGCGGCGCATCCTCCTTGGTGGCCCTACGCCGCTTCGAGGTGGCTCCGGAATCCCTGGACATGATCCTCATCACCCACCTTCACGGAGATCACTTTGGCGGTCTGCCCTTCATGGTGCTCGATGCCCAGCTCATCAGCAGGCGCACCCGGCCCCTGGTTCTCGCCGGGCCGATGGGCCTGGAACAGAGGCTCAACGCGGCCATGGAGGCGCTGTTCCCTGGCTCGTCGAATATTGAACGTAACTTTGAGCTTCAGTTCAAGGAGTGGAATTCCGGGGAGCCCGCCCAGTTGCATGATGTGAGCGTGACCCCTCATCAGGTGAGCCATCCCTGTGGGGCTCCGCCATTCGCCCTGCGCATGACCTGCGGGGGGAAGACCATCACCTATTCCGGTGATACGGAATGGTGCGAGGGATTGCTGGAGGCGGCCCGCGGGGCGGACTTGTTCATTTCGGAGGCGTGCACTTATGATAAGCCGATCAAAAACCACCTTAGCTTCAAGATACTGGAGGATCAGCGGGAGAATATCGGCGCCGGTCGCATTGTCATCACCCACATGAACGATGACATGCTCCTGCGTCCGCAGGAGTTGGGCTGGGAATATGCCGAGGACGGCAAGGCTTTCACGGTCTAATGCTCCGGGCCATGGCTCTCGGGAGATTCAACGGCACGCCGCAAATTCCTTAAGTTCCTATGGAGATGAGGGGGATCGAACCCCTGACCCCGACACTGCCAGCGTCGTGGTTATCTCACTGGAATGAATACCCGAAGCACTTGCGTCGACGCATCCCGCTCGTCCTCCCCTGGCTTTTCCAGGGCGATCACCTTATTCTCATTCATGGCGTATCCTTTCCTTTTGTTGGGGGTGAACCGTTACGACTCACCCAGGATACGCCGCCTTCCTCACCTCACGCCAGAACACAACTTTCGATCATAGCTCAAAAGACTGTGCAGGCAGTCCAACTTGGAAATTTCTGATGGGTGAGAATTACGACAGGGTGAAGACCGGCGAGCCGGAGACAAAATGCGTTTTATTACGCTCGGGAGGTGACTCCGTCCCACGGGAAGGGGCTGTTTTTTTTATTCCATACCGGATGCTATTCGCGTTACCGTGCATCATCGAAAGCGGCATCCGTAGGTGGCACGATGAGGTGGAAGACTGACTTTACGCGTCATCCCTGCCTGGATTCCCCAGCCGTCCGTTGCCCTGGGTCCGGCCGTGCCATCGCAACCCCCAATTTTTCGAAAGCCATGAACCCATCTATTGAAGGGTCATCTGTTGAAGGGACTGGGAAGGATCGTGTTCCCGAACCTCATGTGATGGTTATTTTCGGGGCGTCAGGGGACCTCACCCGGCGCAAACTGGTTCCCGCCATCTACACGATGATGAAGGAAGGGCTGCTCCCGGCGGCTTTTGCCGTGGTTGGATTTTCCCGCAAGGAATTCACCGACGAGGCGTTCCGGGAGCACATGCGGTCCGGGTGCGAGGAGTATTCGCGCCTAAAACCGGTGGAGGACGCCCTCTGGACCGAGGTGGGCCAGGGATTATTCTATGTTTCAGGAAATTACGATGATCCGGCCGCCTATGAAAGGCTCAAAACCCGGCTTCAGGAAATTGACCGGCAACGGGGGATTCCCGCCAACCGGCTGTTTTATCTCTCCACGCCTCCCTCGACGTTCCCCATCGTCCTGGAACAACTGGGGGCTGCGGGACTGGTGACGCGGGATTTCCATCCCTGGACCCGCATTATCGTGGAAAAGCCATTCGGGCACGACCTGGAATCGGCCAAGCTGCTGAATCGCCAACTCAAGCAGCATTTCCGGGAAATACAGATTTACCGGATCGATCACTACCTGGGCAAGGAAACGGTCCAGAATATGATGGCTTTTCGGTTTGCCAACGGCATCTTCGAGCAGTTCTGGAACCGAAACAACGTGGAGGCGGTACAGATTACCGCAGCGGAATCCATCGGGGTGGAAGGCCGCGGCGGCTACTTCGAAGAAGCGGGCATCCTGCGGGACATGGTGCAAAATCATCTCTTCCAGGTGTTGTGTCTGACGGGAATGGAACCTCCCGTCTCCCTCACTCCCACCGCGGTTCGCGACGAGAAGGTGAAGCTGCTCAAGTCGCTTCGCCCGATCCCGCCGGAGCGAATGGAGGATTTCGTGGTCCGGGCCCAGTACTCCAGGGCGCAGGCGCAGGGCAAATCGGTTCCGGGTTACCAGGAGGAGCCCGGCGTAAAATCCGATTCCTCCACGGAAACCTACGTGGCGCTCAAACTGTTTATCGACAACTGGCGCTGGGGGGGGGTGCCCTTTTTCCTCCGCAGTGCCAAGCGCATGCCCAAGAAGGTCACGGAGATTTCCCTTCACTTCCGCAAGGCCCCCCACATGCTCTTCGGAACCGATGGATCCCAGCCCGTGCCCAACCTGCTGTCGGTGCGCATTCAGCCGGACGAGGGCATATCACTGCATTTCGGCTCCAAGGTGCCCGGTCCCTCCATCGATATCACACCGGTGGATATGGAGTTCCGCTATGCCAACTATTTTGGCGGAGAACCGACCGAGGCCTATGAAAGGTTGATCCTCGACGGCATGCTGGGTGACAACACGCTGTTTATTCGCGACGACGAGACCGAAACGTCCTGGGAGTTCATCTCCAAGATCCACCAGGCCTGGGCTGCCAAGGGAAACACCCGGCTGCCCAGTTATCCCTGTGGCACCTGGGGTCCCCCGGAAGCGGACCGGCTGGTAAGCGAAATGGGACTGGAGTGGAAGAAGCTGTGAGCGGGCCGGTGTAATGGTGATTCCCGGTTAACATAGAATCACCACCGGCAAGGTGATCCTTGATGAGGGCAATGATCTGCTCGACCTGGAGGCTGGCTTCCTCGTGGGACAGCCCCAACTTGAGTTCTATGGATCGAATGATGTCGGCCTTAATCACCGATTACCCCCTGAAGGACAATAACCTGCGAAAATTCCGTTAGCTGACATTTATCAAATAGCTCCTGTGAAAACCCCGGAGTGAGCCACCCGGATTCTCTCATTCCACACTTCTGGTGCCCCCGCATAGGCGGCAGTGTCGCAGAGCGTGAGCGAGATCAGCCGGTCACCTTGCCAGGTGCCCAGCGTCTGTCATGCTATGCCGCAGTTCAAAAGCCCTAGCACTGCGCCCCGCCGACAATGAGCAGTCCCACAGTGTCCCAGTTTCCCCGAATTACATCTATTCCCTCGACCTGCCCGATGGTAAAATAGAAGAATGCACAGGCGTCGCTTCCGTCAGGCATTTCTATCCCGGATCACCCTCTGGGAAACCCTGATGGCAGGGTCTTTTTAAGTTCCCACGATTTGAAAGAGCCTCCAAACGCCAAGTGGGGATATAATGATCCATCCAGGACAAATCATGCGTTCTTTACTGATTTGCGTGGTGATTTCCATTGTACTCATGCTCCCGGCAACGCTTAAAGCTGCACCGAATGAGAGCCGGGATTCAAATCCACCCAAGAAACAACGTATTCTTGTCGGCAGCGAACTCGATTTCCCCCCCTATGCGATTGTAACCGAAGAGGGAGAAGCCGATGGGTTCTCGGTTGACCTGATAAAAGCGGTTGCCGAGGTTTTGGGCCTGGAGATTGAGATTCGGGTAGGCCCATGGGCCGAGGTGCGAAGCGCATTGGAAAAAGGGGAAATAGATGCGCTTCCTCTGGTGGCCTATTCAGAGGAAAGAGACGAGACCTTCGATTTTACCATGCCTCATACGATTGCATTTGATGCCATATTCGTTCGCAAGGGAGACCCAGAGATCAAAACATTGGAGGGTCTTCGAGATAAGGGAATCATTGTCATGCGTTCCGATGCGGCACACGATTTTGTCGTGAGTAGCGGCATTTCCGAACATATTGTACTGACGGAAACCATTCCCGACGCCCTTCGTCTTCTCGCATCTGGAAAGCATGATGCCGTCTTGCTGCCGAAGCTGCTCGGTCTTATTGCAGTGAAGGAATTGAATCTTGCCAACCTGGAAACTACCGGGCCCATAATTGACGCCTACAAGCGAACGTTCTCTTTTGCAGTTCGGGAAGGCGATACGGATTTACTGGCCCGCTTAAACCAGGGCATCAGCATTGTTAAAGCATCCGGCAAGTACGATGAGATTTACGATAAATGGCTTGGCGTAATTGAACCACGGGGCATCGCTCCAATGGTGGTCTTCAAATACATTATCAGCATTGTGTTTGTAGCGTTGCTGATTATTATTGGAATTGTCACCTGGAACGTAATGTTGAAGAAACAGGTTACGAAAAATACCAGTGATCTGTTGATTGAAATCGAACGGCGCAAACGAGTGGAGAATGAACTTCAAGAAGCCCACGAAAAGCTTGAACTGCGTGTTACGCAACGAACCGAAGAATTAA
>CAZOXD010000126.1:0-14474 GCA_964583525.1 uncultured Pseudomonadota bacterium | reverse complement strand
CCAGACCGCACCCAGGTTGTTGTAGTCGATGGCGGTGCTGGGATGCTTTTTGCCTAGCACTTCTTGGTCGATCGCCAGGGCCTTTTCTAAGTACTCAATAGCGTTCTGGTACTGGCCCAGGGAACGCCAAGCATCGCCCAGGTTGTTGTAGAGGGCCGCGATATTCTGATGCTTTTCGCCCAGCACATTCCGTTCGATGGCCAGGGCTTTTTCATAGAACCCGATGGCCTTTTGGTATTGCCCCTTGGCATAGGATTCCTGGCCCAGTTTATTATAGCGGTCAGCGGCATCTGCCCGTTCTTCAGCCAGGCTTGAATTTGCAAAGGCAGAGGAAAGCAACAGAACCACGACGGCGGCGTTGAATAGCAGTCGCCAAGAACGTCGGTTATAGACGGGGCCTTGATCGACACCCAGTAGGTGGGTGGCCCCAACGAATGTCGGCAGAATTTGATTGGCTTCAGTTGATCCCATGGCGGCCTTCTCAAAGTGAGCACGCCCCCCACCGCTAGTTCACTGACTTCGGTATTTCGGTTTCCAAGCGGCAACCAGATCGGTTCATCTTCATTGCTGGCTTTTCGCCGCCGCCAAATTTTCTTCTGCCTGGCGAATGGAGGGGTGGCCTTTGGGCAATGCCCCGCGAAGGATGGCCAGGGCCTTTTCAAAGTATCCGATGGCCTTCCGGTATTGCCCCAGGGAAACCCAAGCCGCGCCCAGGTTGTTGTACCTGATGGCAACTTTCGGATGCTTTTCCCCCAACGCTTCCCGGTCGATGGCCAGGGCATTTTCATAGTACCCGATGGCTTTCTGGTATTGCCCCAAGGATCGCCAGGCTTCGCCCAGGTTGTTGTAGCTGATCGCGGTGTGGGGATGCTTTTCGCCCGACGCTTTCCGGCTGACGGCAAGGGACTTTTCAAAATACCAGATGGCTTTCTGGTATTGGCCCAGGGCAAGCCAAGCCGTGCCCAGGTTGTTGTAGTTGGAAGCTACATTCGGGTGCATTTCCCCCACCGCTTCCCGGACGATGGCGAGGGACTTTTCAAAGTACCCGATGGCCTTCTGGTACTGTCCTTTGGCGTAGGATTCCTGGCCCAACCGGTCATAGCGGTAAGCGTCTTCTTCTTCTTCACAACCTGAAAACGCGAAGACACAGACAAGCAAGAGAGCCACGACGGCGGCGTTGATTAGCAGTCGCCAAGAACGTCGGTTGAGGACGGGGCCTTGATCGACACCCGGTCGGGACAAATACCCCACGACTGCCCCCAGATTTTAGTTGGTTTCAGATGATCCCATGACGACCTTCCCCAAGTGCGCCATGAATTGGTGTGTGGATTTCTTCGTTATTTTTTACGTGAAATGACCTAAAGCAGCAAGTGGGGGCGGACGGGAAACGGTTATCACCAAAGCATCCAGCGGGGGCGTTTTCGGCTAGGAACGCATCTTGGAATTCATCACGACAAGGATTGATCCTGATGGGGAGGACGCTGAAGACCTGGCCGAATGGATTGGTGATTGGCGGCCTGACCATTTTGACCTGGCGGAATTCCAGGAAGCCTTCGACCGGTGACCTAATGGTTTGGCGTACTGATGCCACGCCCGATTTTGTCCCTCCAATAAACCACCCGATTCTATCTTTAGGCCATTTAACCGATACGCCCAGTCACACCCCGCACCGCCGCCGCCAGATCGGTTTTCGGTCGCGCAAGAAAAAACCGTGGGGGGCCATTGCGATTTCCCCCAAACTTTATTCGGTGAAGATCGATGTGATACGGATACCCGATGGCGCTTCTGATTTCACATTACAGGGATACCGACCTTCAAATTGGAACCAACACCCTCCGGTATCTGGGGCGGGAACAAAGCGGGGGAATGGATTTCCTTTTCCGTCTGACCACCGACCAAGGACAAATCACAAACATCACCATTCCCCTTGGGGCCAGGAATCAGATAATGGATGAAGTCATGGTCAAGGTTGTCCCACACCAACACATGACACGGGAAGCTGTGGTGCAGTTAAGGATCGAAGCCCCCAGAAGCATCCAGATCGACAGATTGAAATCCGATTGATCCTGTCCCCAAGCCATTTGCCGCCACCCCCGCACCGCCGCCGCGACCAGACCGGGGTCTTTTTCCTGGCCGAAATGCCCGGACTGTGTGGGGGTGACCTGGGCCTGGGGAAGCAGTTACGTAACCCGCCTGATCGAACGGGGCATTCGTAATCCCACGATAAAGACGGTGTGGACGGTAGCAAAGGCATTGGGGAAACGGCCAAGCGAATTGCTGGTGCGCGTGGAGCAGGAACTGGGGGAAGAATAAGAAAGGATCATGGCAGATCACAGAATCGACCATATCCGGGCGAAAAAACTAACCTGATCGAAAAGCGGGGATGGGTGCATGGCCCGTGGTGGTTTTTCACCACCTGACATTCCGCCAGGCCCGATGCTTCAACCAACGGATCGTAGGTCAGTTCGCGGTGTAGCAGCACCACCACGTCGGCGATGGATTCCAGCACTCCGTCACCGGGCAAGTCGGCAAGCCGTGGGCGGGGATCACCCCTGTCATCCTTCACCTGTTCCAGGTTCATGGTCGCCAACACCGCTACATCAAAATCCCATGCAATTTGTTTCAGTTCAGCCGCACATGTTGCCGGAGGATAGAAACCAGGCGGCTGGTCTGATTGATCCACCATCAGCGGCAAATCGTCCACGATGATCAGATCGATGGCACCAAACCGCTTCACGATGCAGGTGGCTTCGGTACGGATCGTATCCGGCGTCAAGGGCATTCCCGGCACATACAGCAGGCGGGATTTGACCAGCTTCTTGGCAGCGCATTCCATCCGGTTCAGTTCATGCTGATCCAGGTGCCCCTGCCGAAGACGCAAGGGATCGACCGAACCCATGGCGGAAAGGAAGCGATGGGTCAAGGCTTCGCTTGTGGTGACCGGGCTGAAGATCAACACGGATCGTTCTTCATCGATTGCCACATGCTGGGCCATGTCCAGGGCCATGGCTGTCTTGCCCACCCCAGGGAGGGAACCGATGACAATCAGGTCTTTTCGATGCAGCCCGCCCAGGTAGGCATCCATGCTGTGGAAGCCGGTGGACAAACCAGGTTCAATGCCTTCCCTGTCCAACTCCTTCATCACCGACCCCAGTACGGTCGTGATGGGGACTGCCGCAGGTTTTTTGTCCGGTTGATTAGGGTTCATGGCCTGAAAGGTGTTCTGGTTCCGGGGATTGTCGAATGGGCACCGGTTTCCTGGACAATATCACATCCAAGTCATTGATGTGGAGGGGGAAGATAGAATTCGTCAGAACTGATCACCCAGGTTATTTCAGCGCCAAGAAGGGGTCAAATCGGCAATCTGGGGGACTTTTTCGACCGGGCCACCTACCTAACAAGACCTATCTAATAATTGCCCGGACACTGGATACGGTAACGATGGGGCCAATGCGAACACCAGCAGATTGTGGGAAAATAGTTTTCACCTGTGTCCATCCATCTTCGTTAGGGAAAATGTCATGGCCGATTATTTTGAATGGCAGGATTCCTACAGTGTCGGTGTACGCAAGTTCGATGATGCCCACAAGAAGCTACTGGGGATCACCAACAACTTTGTAAACGCTTGCATGGATAACATGCCGCTGGAGGATTTAACTGACCTTCTAACTGATCTGATTCGATACACGCACTATCATTTCCGCGATGAAGAAGATTTGATGAAGGAAACCGGTTACACCCTGTTTAATAAACACAGGGCGCAGCACGATGATCTGTTCGACCAAGTCTTAAAGTTTACCGATGACTTTTTCCACATGCGAATTGAAAAACCGAAAATCACGGAATTCATGATGTCCTGGCTGCTGGCCCACATCTTGGAAGAAGACATGAAGTACAAGGAACACTTCGCAAAGCTGGGCATCCACTAAGGATGCTGGTCGTTCTGGGACGTGACGGATTCAAACCACAGGGGACACGCACCTATGGCTGCCGGGGCGAAAGACACGGATTGCGGTTTCTACCGGGCTGTCGGGATGCCCGACCGGGACTGGTGGCAGGCGCTGTGGCCAGACCCGGAAGGGGTCATGCGAAAAGTAGGTGCTGCGCCCGGTGTCCGTACCGTTGATCTGTATTGCGGCGACGGCTACTTCACCGCCCCCCTTTCCCGCCTGGTGCATCACGCCGAAGTTATCGCCGTCGATCTATCCGCTGACATGCTGCGCATGGCCAAGGAAGAAGTTGCGGCCAACGGGGCGGACAACGTCACCTTCATCGAAGGGGGCGCCGATGATCTGGATGAACTGGTAACCGATCCCGTAGACCTGGTCATAATCGGCAACACCTTCCACGGGGTTCCCGATCAGACGGAAATGGCCCAAGCAGTCCGGGAGGTGTTGGAACCGGGCGGGCACTTCGTGGTCATCAATTGGTATCCCATCCCCCGCGAACAGACCAAGGTGTTGGACATGCCGCGTGGCCCCGCCACGGAAATTCGCATGTCCCCGGAAACCACCAAGAGGGTTGTGGAACCTGCCGGTCTTCGTGAAGTCAAGGTGATCGATGTCGGCCCTTACCACTACGCGGCGATATTCGTGAACCCGTAGCGGTGCTGGTATGTTCAGGATGGGAGTGAGGGAAATAAATACGGCGGGGATTTTCAGCAATTAATCGGGCGGACAACTCCCGGAAGGATAATTTCACGACCCCCATCCCACGCACTGCCCCACCCTTGCACGGGTTTGTGTGACGTGGTGGTTGGGGGTTGCGCATGTTTGCTTTATTTCTCCTTCAAGTTTTCCGCTAGAAACGCCTTTACCCTTTTCACGGCATCCTGTTCCGCAGCAGGATTGTGTTCCATGTGATGCCCCAAATAGTCCAAAGGCGTAATTCGCCTGCTATCGAAACCGTGATAGGCACCGGGATAGACCTTAAGCTGGATGGGATTTCCGCCTTCTGCTTCGATGGCAACCATCGACTCGCACATATACGCCGGAGTCCAATCATCCTTTTCCCCGATCAGCACCAACAGAGGAGCATGGGAGTTGATGCCACCTCGGTGACTTCCACAGTAGGGATACAAAGCAATCGCCGCCCTGAACCGTGCCTTTACTGAGGACCGAAATGCAGGCGTCTTCTCCATGGCAAAAAGGACGGTCCACCCCCCGTGGGACCACCCCATCACCCCGATTCGATCGGGATCGACAAATTGGAGGTTCTGGAGGTGTTTCAACGCCCCGTAGGCATCCCGAGGACGGCCGTTCCCGGGACTGACGAGATTGTAATGCCCACACAAGGTTTTGACCCCTCTAGCTTCCAGGCTGTCTGCTAGGAAAACCACATAGCCCCACTCCACCAATCGTGCGGCCCAATGTCGAACCTTAGTCTTAAAAACAGGTCGGAAGCCTGCACATCCATGGAGGAAAACCACGGCGGGAAACGGCCCATTCCCATCCGGCTTATAGAGATAGCCATAAATCTTTTCCGGGTCCTTGGGCCATCTGTGTGGAGCGTGGGCTTCCGTGCGAAATTCGACCCGATGGGCCTTGTCCAGAGTTTCCGGAATGGAGGTTCGGCCCGCAAATACTGTTCCGGCACCGTAATTTGGCAGGCCAAGGAACAGAGTAATAACCAACATCACTAGGATGGGATTTCCGATTGCGTTGATCCTTTTCATAGCACTCTCTTTTGGTGAATTTTGGAAAGAAGAAACATAGGTAAGAACTCAACGCACTAAGGGTGCCCTCGGGATCATCGCCCATCAGGCGGGAATACCCCACCACATCCGCGCAGAGGATGGCGGTCAGTTTGCGCTGAACGTCGGGAGAGGCCACGGCTCCCCCACGGCAGGAACGGCTACGTACGGATTTGATGAAGAATGCTGGAATTTAGCACAGAAATAGAAGTGGGCGGAAGGAAAGACGAGGGCGGGAAGGAACGAGTGGTTTGGATGGAGACGCGTTGGACGCCGATGTCAACGATGCGCAGTTGGTGGAGAGTTCTGTCGTTTGGGTTTTCGCTAGGGACAGGGAGCGAAAGCGACACGACCAACATCTGAAGTGTTACAATAACAGGGGGGCAGTTCAGTTCGAGCTGATGGGGTCGGGGATAAAGCAACTCGCTGACAAGTTGTCCACAGTAGCCGGAGTTGAATCGGTTACTGAGATAGTCGTCTCAGCAGAGAGGTTAGAAGAAATAACTGAAGGAGAATCCCCAATTATGACCGACGGGGCGCACGAGGAAAGAACTTCGAATATTTTGCAGGTTGATTCCCCAGATCGACGGCTTGTGTCAACAGGCGTAGACCTAATTTTTAATAGTCGACCCGTGGCCGACCGGTAATGTGCATCTGAACCCATTTTCATGGATCACGATGTTATTCGAGCCAGCCCCGGCGTAACTGCTAGGAAATCAGCCATGCCCAAATCCAAGCCACCTAAATGGAAGAAAACCGTCATCCTCAAGGACGGCACCAGCCTGTTGCTGAGGCCCATCACACCGGAGGATACCGACATTTGGATCCGCTTCCTCAATCGGGCCTCCCCGGAATCCATCTACCGGCGATTTCATAGCGTCATCCCCAAAGTGGATGAGAAATATGCCCACCGCTTCACCCACATCGACTACGACGACGAGATGGCCATAATCGGCGTGGCAGCCGACTCCAAGGAGCCGCAAGGGGAGCGCATGATCGCCGTGGGGCGGCTCGTGCGCATGCCCAAGCCGACCCTGGGGGAGGTCGCCTTCCTGGTCGAGGATGCTTTCCAGGGGCGTGGTATCGGAAGCCACTTGTTGCAGGAATTGCTGCCATTCGCGCGGCTGATGGACATCGAGCACCTGGTGGCGATGGTGCTGGCGGAAAACCGCGAAATGATCAGACTGCTCCAGGATTCCGGCTTTGTCATCACATCCAGCGCCGATGCGGGAACAGTGCGCATCGAGCTCGTCTTCGAGGAGACGGCGAAAAGCAGGGAGCACCGCTGGGCGCGGGAACAGTCCGCCTATATCGCCTCCATCGAGCGGCTGTTCCGGCCCCGCTCCGTGGCCGTGATCGGGGCATCCAATACCGAGGGCACTATCGGAAACGCGCTCATCAGCAATCTGTTGAAAGAGGGTTTTACCGGCCAAGTCTTTCCCGTCAACCCAAAGCATGGCGAGATCTGCTCCCTGCCGGCTTACGGTGCGCTGGCCGACATCCCCGTTGAAGTGGACATGGCGGTCGTGGCGGTGCCGGCGGCGCAGGTATCGCAGGTGATTCGCCAATGCGCGGACAGGCACGTCTATTCCGCCGTGATCATCTCCGCCGGTTTCTCTGAATCCGGCCCCGCAGGCCGGGCCATGCAGGACGAGGTTTTGACCCTGGCGCGGCAGCAAGGCATGCGCCTGGTCGGACCAAATTGCCTTGGCCTGCTGAACACGGAATCGGAAGTGCGGCTGAACGCCACATTCGCGCCGCAATTTCCACCTCCGGGGCGGGTGGCCATCAGCTCACAGAGCGGGGCATTGGGCATAGCCCTGCTGAACCACGCGAAGTCGTTGCGTCTGGGCATTTCCCAGTTCGTCGGTGCGGGCAACAAGGCCGATATATCGGGGAACGACCTGCTGTATTTCTGGGGGCAAGACCCGAACACCGCCGTCATTCTGCTGTACCTCGAATCCTTCGGCAACGCGAAGAAATTCGGGCGCATCTCGCGCCAGGTAAGCCGGGAAAAACCGATCGTGGTGCTGAAAAGCGGCAAAAGCCAAGCTGGACAGCGGGCGGCGACGTCCCACACAGGCGCCATGGCATCCTCGGCGGTGGTGGCGGACGCTCTCATGGCTCAGGCGGGCATTGTCCAAGTGGAATCCATGGAACAGTTCTTCAATGCCGCCAAGGTGCTGAGCACGCAACCCCGGCCTCAGGGCCGCCGCCTGGCCATTCTCACCAACGCGGGGGGTCCGGGCATCCTGTGCGCCGACCGGGCGGAAGTCGAGGAGTTGACCGTAACGCCACTTTCCCCGGGATTGCAGTCCCGCCTGAAGAAGCATTTGCCCGCGACGGCGAGCACGGGCAACCCCGTGGACATGATCGCCGCGGCCACGCCGAAGCAGTACGAGAACTGCCTGCGCGTCTTGCTATCCAGCAAGGAAGTGGACCAGGTGATCGTCATGTTCATCCCCCCCATGGTAACCCAGGCCCTGGAAGTGGCCCGAGGCATTCTGAAGGCCCACGGCGTCTCGAAGATTGCCAAGCCCGTGGTGGCCGTCATGATGGGGGAGGCTGACGCCGAGCAGGTCGTGGACGAGCTGGAAGCGGGTGGAATTTCCAGCTTCCGCTTTCCGGAAGAAGCCGTCGTGGCCCTGGCACAGTATTCCCGCTATGCCGACTGGCTGAAGCAGTCACAGGGGCGATCCCACAAGTTCAAGAATGTACGGCATAATGAGGCCCGGGAAGTGATCGTGGCGGCCTGCGGGGAGGAACCCGGAGAATCGGAAGCCGCGCCGGAGGCCGTGTGGCTCTCCCCCATGGACGGCTACCGCCTCCTGGAAAGCTATGGCATCAAAACCGTTTCCACCGCATTTGCCGCCACGGCGGGGGACGCCGCCAAAGTGGCAAAATCCCTCGGCTATCCGGTGGCGATGAAGCTGGCCAGCACCAGCATCTTGCACAAATCGGACGTGAAGGGGGTGTACCTCGGCCTGCGCAGCGATTTGGAGGTACGCGGCGCGTTTGGCGAACTGGAGGAGAAGTTGACCAAGGCCCGGCAGCGAAAGGCCATGGACGGCGTATTGATCCAGCCGATGGCAAGCTCCGGGCTGGAGGCGGTGCTGGGCGTGAGCCACGACGCCACCTTCGGTCCCGTGATGATGGCTGGGCTGGGGGGGGTGTATCTGGAGCTTTTCCAGGATGTACAATTCACCCTGCTGCCCGTTACCGATAAAGAAGTGGAGCGCATGCTGCAAAGGCTGAAGGCGCACCGAATTTTTTCCGGCTACCGCGGTGAGGCGGCCCGGGACGTGGCGGCCTTCTCCGAGACGATGTTGCGTCTCTCCCAACTGGTGGAAGAGCATCCCCAGATCCATGAGCTGGATCTGAATCCCGTCATGCTGATGCCGGAGGGCCAGGGATGTGTCGTCGTGGATGCCAGGGTGCGGGTCCAACCGGTCGATCCCTTTACCGAGTATGTCATCAGCCAGATCGACGCGTAAGGGCAATCCTCCCCGATACTCCCCGTAAAGGTTGTCCTTCGCGAAAACCCAAAAGTCGGAACTCTTCAGCAACGGGGCACCGTTGATATCGGCGCCCAGCGCGGGTTCAGGCTTTCAATTTTCCTTTTTCGCCTGCAACAGGCGATCCGCTGGTGAGGGGGAGTTGTATGCGGTGAAGACCTGTTCGATCCCATGAACTGAAAACGGAGCCTGCGGAAAGTGCAAACTGTCAATGATCTCCCGTCACATGAAGTTTTCGCTTGGCACAGCCTCCCGCAGGCCTTCCTGTTCCGGGTCGTAGGTCTGATAGCCGAAAATCCGGCCGTCCATCCCAACCGCCTCCTCAATTGAAAATGGAACGCACAGATCACGAAGCGAACCCCGCCGCAGCCTGTGTCTGTCCTTGCCCGCCGGGTCGTGAGAATCCCGACCCCCAGATGAATCCTCCTTTTCCCTTTTTGCCGGTGGCGTTAATTCGAAAGCCTTGTCCATCCCTTAGATGATAATATAATAACAGCTTTCCATCACCAATGTTGTCCGTTTGCGGAACAATTGCTGTAGGAGGCAGAGCCATGACGAAGAAAATTTCCCGGCAACAGCTTGAAGACATGCATGCGTATTGGAGCGCAGCCAACTACCTTTCCATTGGTCAAATCTACCTGCTCGACAATCCATTGCTTAGGAAGCCGCTTACGCTGAAACACGTCAAACCCAGGCTGCTGGGGCACTGGGGCACCACCCCCGGACTCAACTTCATCTATGTTCACATGAACCGGGTTATCAAAGAACATGATCTGGACATGATCTATGTTGCGGGCCCGGGCCACGGCGGTCCGGGGCTTGTAGCCAACTGTTATTTGGAAGGCACATACAGTGAGGTCTATCCCAACATCTCCCAGGACGCCGAGGGCATGAAAAATCTATTCAGGCAATTCTCCTTCCCCGGCGGAATCCCCAGCCATGTCGCGCCGGAAACTCCGGGCTCCATCCATGAAGGCGGCGAACTGGGTTATGCGGTCTCCCATGCCTTCGGCGCGGCGTTGGACAACCCGGAGCTCATCGTGACCTGCGTTGTCGGGGACGGTGAGGCGGAAACCGGGCCGCTGGCTGCCTCCTGGCATTCGAACAAGTTCCTCAACCCCGCACGCGACGGCGCGGTGCTGCCCATCCTGCACCTGAACGGATACAAGATCGCCAACCCCACCCTGCTGGCGCGGATCAGCCACGATGAACTGGAGAGCCTGTTCCATGGCTATGGTTACAAGCCGCATTTCGTGGAGGGCTCCGATCCCATGCTCATGCATCGGAAGATGGCCGAGACCCTGGACACTGTCATTGGGGAGATCCACGCCATCCAGCGCAACGCCCGCGGCAAGGAAAAGGCCAAGCGCCCTTTCTGGCCGATGATCATCCTCCGCTCACCGAAGGGCTGGACCTGCCCCAAGGAAGTCGACGGCAAGAAGACCGAGGATTACTGGCGTTCGCATCAGGTGCCCCTGGCCAACATGAAGGAGAAGGGACACCTCAAGATACTTGAGACATGGCTGAAGAGTTACAAGCCCGACAAACTCTTCCAAAAATCGGGCAACCTGGTGTCCAGGCTGGCGCAGCTCGCTCCGGAGGGCACCCGGCGCATGAGCGCCAACCCTCATGCCAACGGCGGCGCGATTCTCAAGGAACTGAAGATGCCCGACTACCGGGACTACGCCGTCAAGATCTCCGATCCGGGCACCGTGGTGGCGGAGGCCACCGGTGTGATGGGCGGCTTCCTGCGGGATGTGATGAAGCTCAACATGGAGAACCGGAATTTCCGCGTCTTCGGCCCCGACGAGACGGCCTCCAACCGTCTCTCTGCCCTGCTGGAAGTCACCGACCGGGCCTGGATGGCCGACTCGCTGCCCGAGGACGACCACCTTTCCCCCGAAGGGCGGGTAATGGAAATTCTCAGCGAGCACACCTGCCAGGGCTGGCTGGAGGGATACCTGCTCACCGGCCGCCACGGCTTTTTCTCCAGCTACGAGGCCTTCATCCATGTGGTGGGCTCGATGTTCAACCAGCACGCCAAGTGGCTCAAGACGACCCGGAGCGAAATTCCATGGCGCGCCCCCATCGCATCCCTGAATTATCTGCTTACCTCCCACGTGTGGCGCCAGGACCATAACGGCTTCTCGCACCAGGACCCGGGCTTTATTGACCATGTGGTCAACAAGAGGGCGGAGGTGATCCGTGTCTACCTACCCCCCGATGCCAATTGCCTGCTTTCGGTCACGGATCACTGCCTGCGAAGCCGGGATTATGTCAACGTGATCGTGGCTGGGAAGCAGCCTGCCTTGCAGTATCTGGATATGGACGCCGCCGTGAAACATTGCACGGCGGGCATCGGCATTTGGGAGTGGGCGAGCAATGACCGCGGCGCCAACCCCAATGTGGTAATGGCCTGCGCGGGTGACGTGCCTACACTGGAAACGCTGGCGGCGGTGGGTGTGCTTCGTCAAGAGGCGCCGGAACTGAAGATCCGTGTGGTCAATGTCGTGGACCTGATGAAACTCCAGCCCCAGGGTGAGCATCCGCACGGGCTCACCCACGAGCAATTCAATGCGATTTTCACTCCCGATAAGCCGATCATCTTCGCCTATCACGGCTATCCCTGGCTAATTCACCGCCTGACCTACCGGCGTCGCAATCATAATAATCTTCACGTGCGGGGCTACAAGGAGGAAGGCACCACCACAACGCCCTTCGATATGGCCGTACTCAATGAGCTGGACCGTTTTCACCTGGTGGATGACGTCATTGACCGTGTGCCCGAGTTGGGCGCGCACGCGGCATACACCAAGCAGGCGGTGCGCGACAAGTTGATCGAGCACAAGGAGTACATTACAAAATGGGGCGAGGACATGCCGGAAATTCGGGATTGGAAATGGCGCGCAGCCTGAGCGGCCAGCGCCGTATTTCCAGTGGTGGGAGGCGGGTCGCATGGCCACAAGCCAGCAGAACCGGAAGATTATCCTTTGCCTGAACAGCGGGTCTTCCTCCATCAAGTTCGCGCTCTACCGGATGGAGGGCACGCGGGAGGAGCTATGCGCCGAGGGGGCGGTGGAGTCCATCGCCCTGCCGGAGTGCAGGCTCTGGCTCAAGTTACCGGGCCGGGAAGCGCAAACGGCGGAAAGCCGTCGCTTCTCCTCCCATGAACAGGCAACGAGCGCAGTCTTCGATGTGTTGAATGAAATGCGGCTCCCGGCGCCCGCAGCGGTGGGCCATCGCCTCGTACATGGCGGGGCGCGCTTCTCGGCCCCCCTGCAGGTCGATGACGCCCTTCTTGCCCAACTGCACCGGCTGGAGGATTTGGCGCCACTTCACATGCCCAGCGCGCTGCGCACCGTCGAGGCAGTGAGAATCCATTTCCCCGGCCTGCCCCAGGTCGTGTGCTTCGATACCGCCTTTCACCGCCGCATGCCGGAAAGCGCACAGCGGTATCCCCTGCCGGAAAGGTTCTGGCGGGCGGGGGTGCGGCGCTACGGCTTTCACGGGCTCTCCTATGAATACATCATGAACGCCCTCGGCGAGGCGGCCCAGGGGCGCGTAATCATCGCGCACCTGGGAAACGGCGCCAGCCTCGCGGCCGTTTGTGACGGTCAGCCCCAGGACACGACCATGGGTTTCTCTCCAACCGGCGGATTGATGATGGGCACGCGCAGCGGTGACCTCGACCCGGGGGTGCTGTTGCACCTGATGCAACACGAAGGGCTGGACGCCGCAGCCCTCAACGAGCTCGTCAACCACCAAGCGGGACTGCTTGGGGTCTCGGGCATCACCTCGGACATGAAGACATTGCACGAACTGTATGGCAGCGAACCGCGAGCGGTGCGGGCGGTGGAGATGTTCTGCGATCAGGTGCGCAAGCACATCGGGGCGCTGGCGGCAGTGCTGGGGGGGCTGGACACGCTGGTTTTTACGGGAGGGATTGGGGAGCGAGCCGCCATGGTGCGCCTGAAGGTTTGTGAAGGGCTGGACTTCCTCGGCCTTCGCCTCGACGGCGAGCGCAACGAGCGCGGTGCCGATCCGATTACCACACCGGACAGCCCCACGGCCGCGCGGGTCATTCCGACGAATGAGGATCTGATGATCGCCCGCCATACGCGGGCGCTGATTTTTCCACCACCCGGCAGTCGCAAACGAAAAACCCAATAAACGGAACACTCAAGCAACGGCCCATCATTGACATCGTCGTTCAGCGCGGGTTCAGGCCTTCATTTTTCCGTTTTCGTAGGCAACAGACGGTTAGTAGGGGAAGCGGGGGCTCCGTAGGACAGGCTTGTCCTCCTTAGCCGAACACCCGTTTGCGGAGTTTCGTTGGTAGGAGACTACTCACAAGCAAACGATTCTCCAGAGATTGACGCAAAGTGAATCTCGCCACGCCCTGCCCCATCCTTACACGGGTTTGTGTGACGTGGGGAGTGACAAAATTCGGAGGGGGCGATGTACTGCTCCGAACTTCTGTGGGAGGCATTTAGCGGCGCACGATCCCCTCAATCATGACGCCGTTGGCGTCCTTGGGATGAACAAGCCAGCGAGGGGCGTGTTGGTCGCTTGTTGGGGGGAGTTGCAAGATCGTAAGCCCCCGCCCGGCAAGGGATTGGCCACTGGCCTGGATATCGCCGACCTCGACGGCGAGGTGATAAAAACCCTCGCCGGCTTTCGCCAACCGCCGGGCGACGGCATTGCTCAAGTCCGACTTGTCGAGTGGTTCCATCAGTTCGATGGTCATCTCATCCGCCGTACCGCAGACCGACAGGAAGACACTGTGGATGCCTTCCACGGCGATCTCAAGCTCGCTGTACTTTTTGAAACCGAAAACGGATGTCCATTTTTCGACCGCGGCATCCATGTCCTTCACGACAATTCCGATATGGCTGATGCGGTTTATCATCTCGTCTCCTCCTTGTATTTCGTCAAAGTAGATGAGACAAATCGGCCCGAGAATTAAAGGACACTTTGCCGGAGCATGGCCGGTAAGATCGTCTCGATTTTCAGGTGTGGCAATCCCAAGTGAGGCGGGACAAAGTCTAGCAGATCAAAGAAGGAAAGGAGATTGGGGGTTGCTGCGGCGAAGGGAAGGACGAGAGCGGCAAGGGGCGAGGGGGGTTAATGGAGATGAGGGGGATCGAACCCCTGACCCCGACACTGCCAGCGTCGTGAGTAACGCGCTTTGATTGCTAGACTTCTAGAATCGGCTCTTGTGCGAACGATGGAGGCTGTGCTCCGTTAATGCACAGCAGTTATGCACA
>CAZOXD010000125.1:4497-14521 GCA_964583525.1 uncultured Pseudomonadota bacterium | reverse complement strand
TCCATCCCCGGTTCGGTGTTCACATGAATGTTCCTTCCGGAATTCAGCTAGCTGCGTTGAAGTTAAATCGTTTAATATCGAATGAAAAGGAAAAAATGACACGCCCGCCCAGTCTCCCGATGGGTAAATTTCATGGATATGAATCGGGATTGCCTGCTACGGTCTATTATTCCCGGGCCGGACAGGCGTGCCCGTCCCTCGATAATCCCCCTGCCGGACAAGCTTGTCCGGCAGGGCATAACAGCCCCCGGGCCGGACAGGCGTGCCCGACCCTTTAGTTTCCGATGGGGACGAACGGTTCCTCTTCCAGTTCCACCTGCAGCGCCTCCAGCACCCGGCAGATCATCTCGTAGTATCCGATGATGATGGTGAGTTCGGTGACCTGCTCATCGTCAAGGTGCTTGCGCAGTTCGGCGAATGCAGCGTCGCTGGCGCGGTAGCTTCGGGAAACCTCATCCGTGTATTGTAATACCGCACGTTCGGCGGCGTCGTATGCATTGGCGCTGCGCCAAAAGGGGAGCACGTCCACCTGAGCGCGGGATAAACCGGCTTCCAACCCGATCACGATGTGTTTGGTGAACTCGTAGGGCGCCTGGGCAATCTGCCCCACCAACAGAATCGCCAATTCCCGCAATTTGGGAGGCAGCTTTCCATGCAGCAGGATGCGGTTTCCCATCCGGATCACCAAGTCTCCGATGCCCGAGGCATGGGCCAGTGTTTTGTAAAGATTCAGGATCTGGACATTTTTTTGTTTCATCTTCCCCAAAATTTCGCCCATTTTTCCAGTGGCGTCTTCCGGTTCCAGATAGGGCACGCGGGCCATGGCAGGGTCTCCCGAAAGGATTTCGACGATAAAGGGACGGGCAAGCCTGCCCGGCCCGACAATCAGCAATACTGTGAATTTACCTGGGGTTTGGCACACGGGGGAGAGGGCAATAATCCGGGAAGAAGCGGGATATACCGGGGTTTGGCGGGACCGGGCCGGAATTTTCACATTTGGCACGGAACGGCGCGAAAGCCCGGAAAAGGGCCGCCATTTGGCACAGGCTAATAGCGCCTGGCGCCCCAGATTACGCGCCCAATCAATGCAAAATCAACGGCCTCATCCAAAGCCAGTAAAATAGACTCGTAGGCAGGGTTATCGGATATGATCTTTATACGCCCGCCTTGGAAGTGTTGAATACGCTTAATCTTGAGGGTGTGATCCTGCCGGATTGCGTAGATTCCATCATCGATGGGCACAGGGGCCGACATATCAACTAAAACCTCATCGCCTGGATAAAATGTAGGGTGCATAGATTCCCCGCGAACTTTCACCATAACCAAGTTATCGGGATTATTGGTAATCGCCCTGATATCACTTTCCCGGAATGGCCTTACGCCAATTATATTTTCGGCGTCCTTTATGGAACCGTCCCCCGCCGACAACTCAATATCCAACTCCGGCACTTCCATAATACCGTGTTCTAAACGGGTCATTGCGTCCCCTGATTTATCCCCCTCCCCGGCCGCAAGCCAAGCGATTGAATAGCCTGCGGCCTTCGCTATTCGGACAACATACTCACGGTCCGGGTCAGATTCTGCATGAAGCCACTTCCGAATGGTACGGTCCTTTACGCCCGTTAAATCGGCGGCCCGAACCACACCTCCTACTTCTTTGATAGCCTGGGACAGCCGTTCCGCGAATTGTTTACGGTTTTCCTTATCCAACAGTAAACTCCGAATCCACAAAGTGTAAACCAGCTCGAAGGCCACAAATCATGCCGGTCCGCAACGAATTCCGGCATGTTCATTCCCGGTTCAAACTGTAAACCGGGAATATAGGCAGGCGCGCACATTTTTCCTCATATTTTCCCTATTTGTTCCGATTCAATTATTTTTGGAATTTTTATTGCCTTGCGTATACGTTTTCGGTATGTATATTCCCATGAACGCAATAGACATAATTCCAAAAGAAAATGAAGAGCGGTGGGCGTGGATCAAATACCAACTCCAACGCCGCAAATCTTCTTTCTCCGCTCTCGCCGCCGAAGCCGGTGTGGGCCGGAATGCGCCCAAGGTCGCCAAGGTGAAGCCGTACCCGAAGATGGAGTTCATCATCGCCTCCAAGTTGGGCTTGGTTCCGGAAGATATTTGGCCGGAGCGATACCCGGACGGCCGGAAAAATAAATATACGCAAAGCAATACCACACCGGGAGACGAGGTGGATACCGGCAAAGTGACTGCGGCTGGTTAGACATATCGTCCTGGCGCATGGAGGGCCGGGAACCTTACCGGGGTGAAGGCGGGATGCCGAAGCCCCGGTTACCTAACCTCCAAGGAAGCATGAGCGCTAAAGAACAAATGCGGTTTGAATTCCCAGCCGGGCCAGAAGCCGCGCCGGGAGCACTCGGGATCGAATCCAAGGTGAGGGAAGCCGTGAATACAGCGATATCCACCAGCGGAAAAAGCCGAGAGGAAATCGCCGGTCTGATGTCCGAGTACACGGGCAGTGAAATCACCCTGTTTATGTTGAACGCATGGACGGCCGAATCGCGGAGATACCACCGATTCCCATTCCAGTTCGCACTCCCTCTGGAAGTCGCCACCGGAAGCTACTTTCTCACCCACCTTCATAACGATTTGAGAGGTTGCCGGACCTTGATCGGGGCCGAGGCTCTGATCGCCGATTTGGGGACGCTCGAACAAATGGAGGTTGAAATCCGAAGCCGAAAGAAAAGCCTGAAGAAGTACCTGCAGGAAAGTGGGAATTTCAAACCGGCGAATTTCGGGGGGGCGAAGTGAATGAGTGGATGAGCGCGGTGGAACTTGCCGGTCTGCCGGGTCTTCCCACATCAAAGGTAGGTGTCTTGAAACGAGCCGAGAAAGAAAACTGGAAATCCCGCCCCCGCAAGGGGCGGGGAGGCGGCCGGGAATACAGCGTCAAGTCCCTTCCCGAGGTCACGTTCAACGCCATCATTACCCGCAAGCTCAATCAATTGGAATTGCCCGGGGTCGTCGAGGCCCCGCCCCCGGCGGTTGTCCAGAAACAGGCCGCCCCGCTAAAGGATTGGCAGAAGGAGCGCATGGATGCGCGGGCGGCCATTCTGCGCCAGGTGGAAGACCTGGCCGCTTGGCTGGGGATCGAGAAGGCCATCAAGGAAGTGGTAAGCCGCGCCAGGGAAGGCGCCCTTCCCGATCACCTGCAGCGCCTGGTTACGGTGGCCAACGCCAAGGGCGGCGGGAGCGGCAAGCGCACCCTATCCTCCCGCACCATCAAGCGCTGGCGGGCGGCCCTGAAGGGAGGGGTGTCGGCCCTGGCCCCCAAGCCCACCGAACGGGCGGCGTTCCCACCCTGGGGGATGGCCCTGCTCAAGGTGCACCGGCAACCGCAAAAGCCGTCTCTGAAAGCCGCCCTGAAAGCATTGTCGGCCTCGGGCGTCTTGGCCGAGGGCGTCAAGGCTCCCACCTATACCCAGGCCCGGGGTTTCCTGGCCCGGTTGGGGGAGGTCTACCAGCGGCGGGGGCGGATGGGGCCACGCGAGTTGAAGTCGATCCGGCCCTTTGTGCGGCGCGATACCTCGGAAATGTCCCCGGGCGATTGCTACTCGGCGGACGGGCACACGTTTGATGCCGAAGTCGCCCACCCCATTCACGGCAAGCCCTTCCGCCCGGAGATCACCCTCGTTATCGACGTCGCTACCCGCAAGGCCGTGGGCTGGTCATGCACCCTGGCCGAATCTGCCCTGGCCACCCTGGATGCTCTCCGCCATGCCTCCGTGCGCGAGGGAATTCCCGCGATTTTCTATGTGGATCGTGGCCCGGGGTATAAAAACGATCTTCTCAAGCATCAGGCTTCCGGGTTGCTGGCCCGGATGGGCACCACCATTACCCACTCCATTCCGTACAACTCCCAGGCCCGGGGTCTGGCCGAGCGCGGCCATCAAACGATTTGGGTGAGGGCCGCCAAGAAGCTCCCCACCTACATGGGGAAGAAGATGGACCCGGAGGCGAAGCAGGTGGCGTTCAAGCGCACCCGCGCCACCGGCGAATGGTTATTGCCTTGGGAAGCGTTCTGCAAGCTGATCGACCGCGAAGTGTGGGAGTACAACAATAATCACCCCCATTCCGGCCTTGCCAAGATCACCGATCCGGAGACCGGGAAGCGCCGCTTTCAATCCCCGCAGGAGGCCTGGGACGGCCATATCGCCCAAGGATGGGCGCCTGCGTTCCCCGAAGACCCGGATTCCCTTTTCCGCCCGCAGGTGGAACGCAAAATCCTGCGCGGCGAAGTGCGCATGTTCGGGGGTATCTACTTCTCGCAAGAACTCGCCGAATACCACGGGTGCGATGCGCTGGTGGGGTACGACGTGTGGGACCCGGCCCGGGTATGGGTGCACGACCTGGAGGGCGCGTTGATCTACACCGCCGAAGCCGGGGCCAACAAAGCCGGGTACTTCCCCAAATCCATGATCGAACAGGCCCGGGACACCCGGACCAAAACCCGCCGCCGCCGCCTGGAAACCAAGCTGGCGGAAGTGGAAGCCGAAGCCGGGAAAGTGGCCGAAACCGAGCCCACGCCGGTCAGCCCGGCCGAGCGGGAAGCCGCCGCCGCGAAGCTGGCCGAACTGGAGACCGCCAGCCCACCGGCCCCGGAATCCGCGCCGGTCAATGAGCTAGCCAATAACAGGCCCGTGTTCTTCTCGGACGCGGACAAGTTCCGCTGGCTGCGGACCAACAAGGCCGAAGTGACCGGGGCTGACCGGGAGTGGGTCGAGGATTACAAGGGGAGCGATGAATACCGGCTGCTGTTCGGGCCGGGGGACGGCGGCACGGAAGCCGCGATGTAGGCGAAAAAAAACCGCCAGGCGTTCGAGCGCCGGGCGGCTTTCCACAACCTTGATTTGGAGGTCGAATTCAATGCGTACCACGGTATTTGCCAAAACGTCAAACGTCGAACGGTTCCTGGCCGGAATCACCGAAGTGGAAAAGCGGGGCGCGGCGGAAGCCTGCCTGATGCTCGTTGAGGGCAAGCCCGGCCTGGGCAAGACGATGGTGGCCCGCTGGTGGGCCGTGCAACAAGGCGCGATCTACCTCCGCGCCAAAACGACCTGGACACCCAACAGGGCCTTGGCGAATCTCATCACCGAATTGGGAGGGAGTCCCTCAAGGTTCAACTCCGATTTATTCAATGACGCCCTCGCTTTGATGGCCCGGGATGAGACGCCCCCGGCCGTGGTGCTGGATGAAGTGGAGCACACGCTCCACGACTCCAAAGTGCTGGAAACCTTCCGGGACCTTTCCGACCTGCTGGAATTTCCTCTGATTCTGATCGGGATGGAGGGCATCGGCCGCCGCCTGGACCGGCACGAACAAATCTCATCGCGCATCGCCCGCCGGGTGAAGTTCGAGCCCGCCACGCCGGAAGACACCGCCCTGTGCGTGAAGGAAAAGGCCGAAGTCGCGATGGCGGAAGACCTGGTGGCCGAACTGCACCGCCTCTCGAAAGGGAAGATTCGTAGCGTCCTCAACGGAATCGCCCTGGTGGAAAACATTGCCCGGCGCAACGGCTGGAAGGAAGTCAAACTGGCCGACCTGCGGGGCCTTGAACTCATCCACGACTGGCGGGCCATGCGCCCTGGCCTGGTCAACGGGAACGGGAAGAAATGATCCCCCTGGCCGAAAAACTTTTGTATAAACTCCGCCTCGATAGCGAAAAGAGCGTCTCCCTGGAAGACGCGGCCCGGTTTGTCGAGCGGTCCAAATCCCGAGTCTGCCAGTCCCTGTCGGTGCTTGTGCGGCGGGGCCTGGCAGAGAAACCGGACAGGGGCCACTACCGGATCACCAAAGCAGGGATTGAGTGCTTCAAGTCCGGGGGCCGGGTGCGCTCGGGCCTCCATGATGGATCGAAGAGGCGCCCTCGGCGGGGAAGTTTGCGGGAGCGGGTCTGGAAGGCGGCACGGATGGCCCGCAAGTTTTCCGTGACAGACTTGGTTGAGATCGCGGCCCAGGAAAACGAAACGAGCGCCGCGCGCGGGGCGCGCCGCTACCTGCTGGCCCTCGAGCGGGCCGGATACCTGAAGCGCCTCAAGAACGGGCCGCAGGCAGCATCGAACTGGAAGCCGGTATCCCGCTGGGCGCTCCTCCGGGACACCGGGCCGCTCCACCCGCTGCTGATGCGGGACGGCAAAACAGTGCGCGACCGCAACGGCCAGGGCGGGACGGGCAAGCCTGCCCGGCCCGCTATCAAGGGGGAGGACTTCCCATGTGGCTAGAACTGTTGAAGCGCGAGGTGGCGGATACAAGCCAAGCCAGGGCCGCCGCACGGATCGGGTACTCCCCGGCCACGGTCAATCTGATCATGCACGGGAAGTACGAGGGGAACCTGGAGAACGTCGCGGCGAAGGTGCTGGCGGCCCTGGGAACGGTGGAATGCCCGTGGCTGGGGCGGGAAATCCATGCCGCGCGTTGCGCGGCGTACAGCACCCGGCCGGTCCCGTCGAATTCGCCGGAAGAAGTCAAATTTTGGCGGCATTGCCAGCGTTGCGAAGCCTGGCAGCCATCCACCGGCCAGGGCGGGACGGGCAAGCCTGCCCGGCCCGCTATCAAGGGAGAAAAGCCATGAACAGAGCCATGAAGCTTGATTCCGAACGCGGAACGATCCTTGAGATGGGCCTTGTCGCATGGGGCGGAGAAGCCTGGCGGCGCATCTGGTACCGCCACCGGTTGAAAACCCAAATCCGCTACCTGACCGAACAGGCTGTGGACTGGATCAAGCGCGGGGTGCGGTGGTGAACGAGAAACCAATTCAGCATACCATCCCGGCCTGCGATGTGACGTCCGCCAATTTCCTGGCGTTGCCAAAGTCTGGCGCCTGGATGGCTACACGGTTCGCGTTAACCCAAATCTCCCGCTGGGGAGTCGCCCGTATTCCGAACGTCAAAGAGAACTCCCGGGTTTACGACCTGGCGCCGTTGACTCCGGAGGAAATTCGGCGGCTGCTGGCGCTGCTGGATGGGGAAGGGATCGCGTACGAGGTGATCGGATGAGCGAAGAATCCCTGACCGAAACGCTGCGGCGGATGCTGGCGTTCCGCCATCGGGGAAAAGCCTCCGGAATCAAGGCGGAGTTCCTGGCGGCCCGGCTGGGCATCACTCCCCGCACCCTACGCAGGGCGGTGGAAACCTTGAGAGGGGAGGGAGTTCCCATCGGAGGACGGCCCGCCACCGGATATTTCTTCGCGCAAACGGCGGAAGAACGGGACGACACCTGCCGATTCCTATACGGCCGGGCGATGAGCAGCCTCAAAAAAGTGTCGCGCATGAAGCAGATTCCCCTGGCGAAAGCCGGGCAGGAATTGCAGGAGCAAATCCAAATGGACTTGGAGGGCCAATGAAACTGATCGGGAAAGGCATCTACAAGGTGGGCAAGGAAATTCACTTCGATATCCCGGAAATCCTGAAGGCGTTCGGGTATGAGGACACGCCCAAAAATCGGGACATTTGCACGGAATTGGCCGGGAAAGCCGCGAAACAGGTTTTCCCGAACGTCCCGCAATCCGTTGTGAAAGAGGAAGGCCAATGAGCGGCACCGATAGAGGGCCGGGCAAGCCCGCCCGTCGCGGCAAAACGCCGGAAGATAAAGGCAATCTTATCATAACCTTGCGTGACGGATGCGTGGTGAGAATCGGCCCGGATATCGAGATTCATGTCCGGCGCCTCGGGGAAGAAGGCGTCAAGATGAAGATTTGCGCGCCCAAGTCCCTGGTGATTTCCCGGGAAGAAACCACTCCCCGCGATTTCTACATGTGCCTCTATCACCACGCCAAATGGGCGCGGGATATATCCCCGAGGAAACAGTTCGAGGTAACAAGCGCGTCCTCCGGCCGGAAGTGTATTTGGTGCAAAAAGCCCCAGAAAGCGGTTGTCCATATTCACATCGCCCCGGGGGTCAGGTCTCCCCAGGGCGGAGAGGCGAGGGAGGCTCTGACATGAAACCCATTCCGAACGATGCTCTGTTTCACTGCGGCCCCCTGAACGCGCCCACCATGCGGGTGGGCCAGTGCCGGGAGAACAGAGCCAGGCGGGAGATTTACGACGGGGGCCGGGGCCGGGATGCCGGGAAGAAATTGAGATTCAAACCCATCCCCTGCCGGGGATGCGCCCTGGCCGTGGAACTGGAGGCCGGGCGGGTGGAAACCTGGACACTGGCGCAGGCGGAAGCGGCCCTTTTGTCCGGGGAACGGAGGGCCGCCCCATGAGCGGCAAGGTCGCTAGCCTGGAGAAGGCGCGGAAGGCCCGGAAGCGCCGGAAGAAGCTCCCGCCCGCCTTGGTCGTGATCGTGATAACCGAGCGGCCGGACGGCGGGGTGGATGTATTCGATCTGGTGTCCGGGCGGCCCGAATCCCCCACCCTGATTCTGGCGGACAGGGCCAAGGAATTCATCGAACGCAACACCCTCACACGGAAGGAGGCGCGTCATGCCAAGCCAAGAAGGCCTCGCTAAATTCGACCCCCTCGCCAAAGCCTATTCCGAGGCCCGGGAGCGGCTGGGCCGGGAAGTCCGCGAATTGGAAGAACGGCAGCGGCACTTATTCAATTCCCGTATCCCCGGCATCAAGTCCGCCCTCGCCGCCGCCAAGGAAGCCGAACACCGGCTGGTAAACGCGATTCAGGCCGGGCGCACCTACTTCGAGAAACCCAAGTCCTATACCTGGCACGGGATCAAATTCGGGTACCAGAAAGGCAAGGGGAAGATCGAGTGGGAGGACGATGCCCAGGTGATCAAGTTGATCCGCAAGCACTTCCCGGAGCAAACCGACACCCTCATCAACGTCACTGAAAAGCCCGTTAAAACGGCTTTAAACGACCTTTCAAGCGCCGAACTGAAACGGCTGGGAGTGACGGTTATCGAGTCCGGAGAACAAGTCTTCATCAAGCCCGTGGACGGCGATGTGGAAAAGCTGGTCAAGGCGCTCATGAAGGACGACCCGGAGGACGGGGAAGGGGGCGCCTAATGCGCAAAAAGAGCCGGAGGATGAGAAACCACACCGGGGAAGCCCGGAAAAAGCTCGTTGTGAAACACGCCCGGAAGCGCCTCGGGGAACGGTACGGCCTGTGGGTTTCGGAAAAGGAGTACTGGCAACTGGCGGAGTCCATTGCTTCACGGAACGGATCTGCCCGGTTTCTCTATAGGCAAAGAAATCTCCGCACATGGCACCTGCTGACCGTGAAGGAGGAAAAAGTGATCGCCGTATTCGACTGGGCCGGGCGCCGCATCACCACCTTTCTGGGGATGGAGGCCCTCTCCGATATCGGCCTCAAGGCGGAGGACGTGGCGTGAGGATGAGCATCCCCCCTCGCTGGCGGAAGATATTTTGGCACAGGGCGCCAAAAGGCCGCCTATGGTTCCGGTATCCGCGCAGGCCGGATTGCCAAGAAGGTGAGGAAATCGTGTTTACCCAGGACCGGAGGCCGGTGGCAAGGGCTGTGGCCGAACACATCGATCCCCCGGGCTTTTATAAAGGGCGGCCCGAACCGGACGCCCCGGGGTGGAAGTTGCTCTGGAAGGACTTCGAGGACCTCCGGGATGGAGGCGCGGAGGAAGGATTCAAACCGAATTTGCATGGAGGATACGCGTGAACGAGAAACAACCATCAATTCTTTGGGCGCACAGGGACGATATCAAAGGTGGAAAATACCTAGTGCTTCGCCGGGATAACACCGTTTTGGGCGGGCCGCATTTTGTGCTTGGGCCGCGCGACCCCAACTCCCCGTGGTGCATGAGGCTCTATGCGATCATATCATTCCTCCGAGGATGGAATTGGGGCTTTGCGAAAAGTTGCTGGCGCCACGCCGGAATGATGAAGAGATACAGGCTTTTATATGGCGATGGGGACCCAGATCGCGGCCCTCATCGTAAAGATGATCCAGAAATCATCCTCCGGATGATTGCGGAGGAATAGGCATGAAGAAGTCTCTCCGGGCGTCCCTGCTGGCCCGCGTCCATATCCTGAAAAAAGAGTTGGATATGGACGATTTCGATT
>CAZOXD010000125.1:0-4397 GCA_964583525.1 uncultured Pseudomonadota bacterium | reverse complement strand
CTGCTGGCCCGCGTCCATATCCTGAAAAAAGAGTTGGATATGGACGATTTCGATTACCGGAACATGCTGTTCGACAACTTCAAGGTGCGCACGGCAAGGGACCTGACCGATGAAGAACTCCGCCAGTTCGCGGACGGCCTGGCGCGGAGCCTGCCGGAAAACAAACGCCGCCCCCACCCCGGACGGCCGAAGAACATGGAAACCGAGAGGGGGCCATTGCTGGGCAAGATCGAGGCGCTGCTTGCCGAAGCGAACCGGACCTGGGCGTACGCCGATGGTTGCGCCCGCAACATGTACCGAGTGGAAAAAACCGAATGGTGCGATCCCTCCCAATTGCATGGAATCGTTGCGGCGCTCATGAAAGACGCTAAAAGGCACGGGAGGCCCACGAGGTGAAGCGGAAAAGAGGGAGTCTGCAATGGGATGTGCTGGCCTGTTTGGAGAAGAACGGGATTCAGAGGCCCGCCGAAATAGCAAGGGCGCTGAAAACCAGTGAATACAACGTGAGGTATTGCCTGACCACATTAAAGAAACAAGGGGAGGTCGAGAATCCGAAGTGGGGGTTTTGGGCGCTGCCTGAAGAGCAAACGGAACCGGAAGAGAATCCGGTTATCTCCCAGCCCTTCGGCCCCACGGATGGATTCGGCAACTCCGATATCCCGGCAATCGTATCGGAATTGAACCGCTGGCTGGCCTGGTATTCGGGACCGGGCAACGACCCCGTGGCCGTGGAAATCGTGCTGGCCAAGGAACATATGGAACGGGCGATGGAATACGCAAGGGGGGAGGCCGTCAGGCTCCCCAATCCGCCGCCAGGAAAGGAGGCGTGAGCATGGGAGCTCCCCACGTCATCGTGTGCTCGTTTTGCAACAAAACGCAAACCGAGGTGAAGCAGATCATCGCCGGGCCGACGCCGTTATTTATCTGCGATGAGTGCGTGTGTCTGTGCGTGGATGTGCTGCGGGAAAAAGGGATCGAATTGGTGCCGGTGACGGGAACGGCTGCGGAGAAAACCGGCCGGACCAACCCGGAAGACCCGGCCGGGAAATGAGGTGAACCATGCTCGGCAAATCCTGGCAATTGGCGTTCCTGCCGGAGCCGGAAAAGCCCGAAAAACTGAATGGGCACAGGCTCCGCAAGTGGGAACCGGACTGGCGGGAGTTGCGGGAAGGCGACGTGCCCCCCGGGCTGCGGGATATCTACCGCCTCATCGGCAAGAAAGGCGCGGTCAGTCTGGTGCGCTGGAGGGGCGGGGCCAAGCTGACCGTTCCCAAGCGGGTGGGGGAGCGCCATCCGATTGCCCAGGCCCTCGGCCGCACCTCCGCCCGCGTGCTGGCCGGGTATTACGGCGGGGAAAAGATCGACATCCCCAAGGCCGACACCGTGTTCCGGCCCTTGCGCAACCGCACCATTCGCGCCGAGTACGACGCAGGGGCGCGGGTGATCGATCTCGTATGGCGCTTCAACTGCGGGGAGCGCCGCATCCGGGACATTCTCAACATGACGGAAACATGACGGTGGAATTATGAAAAAGCTTGAGGCGCTGGAAAAAGTCATCGTCCCCGCGATCCTGCTAACCCTTTGCGTGGCCCTGTTGCAGCGTCACTCCTTTCTTTATTGGAACGAGCGGATCGGCTGGGGATGGGGCGCGGTTGCATCCCTGGCCCTGGAGGCAATCGCCTTCCTGATGCTCTACCAATCCGGAGTGTGGTACCGGGCGGCGGGCCTGGTGATCGGCCTGGTGCTGGTGGGCGTCCCGGTCTACCAGGTGGCGGCGCCGGAGTTCGCCGCGATCCGCGCGGCCAATGAAGCCCGGGAGCGGGTCATTCACAATCGTTCCGTGGCGAAAAAGGAGATCCCCGAAGTGCAGGCGAAGATCGCCGCCCTGAACGCCAGCAAAGAAAAGTACGAGAAGAACAGCGAAACCCGGGCGGGGTGGGAGCCTATAATCCGGGAAACCGCCGCAATGACCGCGCGGAAGGAGGCCCGGGAAACCGAACTGAAATCCTGGCGGGACACCCCCGTCCCCCCGGAGCGTGAATGGCTGGGCGTGGCGCTGAAGAACGCTCCCCTCATCGCCTCGATGACGGCCTTTTACCTGGCCGGGGTGTGGTGCGTACTCACCATTTCAAATTTCCGCCACCGGTTGAAACGGGAGCCTGAAATAGCTGAAACACTTGGAATGGCTGAAACGGATTTGCACTCAGCGGGTGCAAATTCTGAAAAGGCCCCGCCCCCTGAAATGAAACGGCCCCCTGAACCGCCGTTTCATGCGGCTCCGCGCCCTGAAGCACCCCCTGCCTCTGAAACGGTTGAAACGGCAACCGGGGCAGAAGCGGTTGAAACGTTTCAGTCGGTCGGGGGGAACGATCTGCTGGTGAAGCGGCTGCAACTCGCGGTGAAGCCCCTGGTGGCCCGGGCCGGGAGCGGAAACAAATTCTGCTCGGAGTACGGAGTGAACCCCCGCGATCTGAATTGGCTGATGCGGCACTTTGCCCGGAAGGAGGCCGGGGAGCAAACGGTATCAGCAAACAAGCTGGCCGAACTGGCCGGGCGGTTCCTGGAAGGGGGGCAATCCGGTGTATCCAATCAATAAAAATCAATGAGGTAAGCCATGAGTTTTGGACAAGAATTGTGCCGACAGTTGATGAATACGGTGTTCGGCAAGACCCCTGCCTACGCGGCCCCGGCCAACTATTACGTTTCTCTCCACACCGGCGACCCGGGAGAGGACGGCCAGACCGCCAATGAGGCTACCGGGGCCGGGTATGCCCGAGTATCCACCCTGCCAGCGGATTGGAACCCTTCCACCCTGGCCGATCCCGCACTGCTGGACAACCTGAACGCCATCACCTTTGCGCAATGCACGGAAGCTGCGGGGTGGTCTGGGGGAGCGAACATGACCTATGCCGGTTTATGGCGAACCCTGGCGGGCGCCGTGGAAGCGGATTACCTGGGGGCGGCCCTGTTGGATGTGGCCAAGCCAGTATTGAATGGGGATACCCCCGAATATGCCGCCGGGGAATTGAATTTCACGATGGATTGATCCAATGGCGACCGAACGACAAGGCCCGGATGGGGCTGTATTCGATCTGACGGGATGCACCGGGGCCGTTACCGATGTGGATGACGATCCCGACGCTCCGGACGGCCTTTGGCTAATCGCCACCAACGATAATACCAACACGAGAGCCGATTGCTCCTTTGGAACCCCCACGGGAAATCCCAATGTGGGCGCGGGCTTGCAGGAATTCCGGGTGTGGGTGCGCAAATACGACGGCACCGGCACCCCCACCTGCCGTCTCGAACTGTGGGAAACCGGGGGCGGGGCGGCCTTGGCGGCATCGGCGGAACTGAACGTTACGAGCCTGACCGGGGAAATCCTCTTATTCGCATGGGACGCATCATTGCTGGGCACGGCGGACGGTTCCGCCGTGGAATGCCGGGTGTTTGGTACCAAGACGGGTGGCTCTCCAACGGTCCGGGCGACGGTGGAACTGGGGGCGATTGAATGGAACGTAGACTATTCCATCGGAGGCACCGTAGCCCTGGCGGGAACGGGGAACACCTTGACCACGGGAGCGGGGTCACTCGACCGCAAACCCGGATTATCTGCCCAGGGGAGCACCGTTTCCGGTGGGCAGGGGGCCTTGAGCGTCAAAAGGGGACTCGCGGGCCAAGGGGACACCGTCAGCACCGGCCTGGGCTCCCTGGATCGGCGGCCCGGACTGGCCGGGACGGGCGATACTCTCACCACGGGAGCGGGGGCGCTGGATCGGCGTCCGGGATATGCGGGCAGCGGGGCCACGGTGACCACCGGGCAGGGCGGCCTTGACCGCAAGCCGGGACTTTCCGCGCAAGGGGATACGATCACCGGAGGTTCGGCGGCCCTCTCAATTGCGGGCAAGGTCAGTCTTTCGGGCACCTGCAACACGATCACTGGAGGACAGGCCGCCCTGAACCGCAAGCTGGCCTTCTCCGGAGCGGGGGACACACTCACGGGCGGGTCATGCTCCCTGAACCGCAGGCCGGGGTATGCGGGGGCAGGGGCCACGATCACGGGGGGGCAAGCGGCGCTGGATCGGCGGCCCGGGTTTGGCGGCCAGGGGAACACGATCACCCCCGCAAGCGGGGCGGTTTCCGTCCGGCGCGGCCTGGCCGGGGTCTGCCAGACGATCACGGTTGGGGCGGCTGCCCTGGCCCGCCGCAGAGGCATGAAAGCTGTCGGTGGGACAGTCACCACAGGCCAGGCCAGCCTGACCATCGCCCAACTCGTAGGCGGCTTCATCACCGGAGACCCGGGTGTATCCCCCGCCATCGAGGGCGCCACCTCTGCGGGACCCGCCATTGCTGGTCAAACGGATGGCGGCCCGGCTATAACTGGAATAGCGGAATAA
>CAZOXD010000124.1:6101-14558 GCA_964583525.1 uncultured Pseudomonadota bacterium | reverse complement strand
GCCGGAAAACCGCCGCATGCAGTTCCGCATCGGCCTGACCATGGGGGACGTGCTGCTGAAGGAAGGCGAGATTTACGGGAACGGAGTGAACATCGCGGCGCGGCTGGAAGCCCTGGCCGATCCGGGCGGCATCTGTATTTCCCGCAACGTGTACGACCAGGTGCAAGCGCGGCTGCCCCTGCACTTCGAGTACCTGGGGGAGAAGATCGTCAAGAACATCCCCGAGCCGGTGCGGGCCTATAAGGTGCTCTCCGAACCGGGGGCGGCGGCCCAGCGAACGGTGGAAGCGGGAAGGATCGCCACAGTAAAATGGCGAAAATGGCGCCGGTCGGCCATCACGTTGGCCGCAGGCTTGATGTTGATCCTGGGAATCGCCGCCGCGGGATATTTCTGGTTTCCCGGACATCCCCGGGAAGAGGGCGCCGGCGGCCCGCCCATCCCCGACAAGCCCTCCATCGCCGTGCTGGCTTTCGACAACATGAGCGGCGACCCGGCCCAGGAATACTTCAGCGACGGCATCAGTGAAACGATCATTACCCGCCTCGCCCGCTCGGACAGCATGTTCGTGATCGCCCGCAATTCCTCGTTTTTCTACAAGGGCAAGGCGGTGCCGGTTCAGCAAATTGGGAAGGAACTGGGTGTGCGTTACCTGCTGGAGGGCAGCGTGCAAAAAAGCGGCGACCGCATCCGCGTCACGGCCCAACTCATCGAGGCGGAAAACGGCCGGCATCTCTGGGCGGACAGTTACGATCGCGAACCGAAAGAATTGTTCGCCGTGATGGACGAGATCACCCACCGCATCGTCATCGAACTGGCGGTGAAACTCACCAGTGGGGAAGCGGCACGCTATTACGAACACGCCACGGAGAATTTCGAGGCTTACGACCTCTACCTGCAGGGTGCGAATAATTTCTTTCGCTTCGAGAAGGAAGCCAACGCGCGGGGCAAGAAACAACTCCACCGGGCCATCGAGTTGGATCCTCAGTTCGCCCGTGCCATGGCCATCCTGGCTTGGCTGTACATGAATGACTCGCGTTATCGCTGGGTGAAGGACACCAAGGCCGCCCTCCGCAAGTCCGAGGAATGGGCCAGGAAGGCCCTGGCAATCGACGATACGGTTGCCCCGGCCTATACGGTGCTGAGCCGCATCCATACCTGGAAGGGGCAGTACGAGCAGGCCATCGCCGCCGGGGAACGGGCCGTGGAGGCGGAGCCGGGAAACTGGGCCGCTTACCATGCCTATTCCCTCACCATGCTCTACGCGGGAAAGCACCGGGAAGCGCTGGCGCTGATCCAAAAGTCGATGCGTCTCAGCCCCTACCACGGCATCGCCACCCTGGCAGTTGCCGGAGGTGTGTATCTTCAACTGGGTCGATACGCGGAGGCTAAACCGTACTTTGAAAAGGTTCTCCAACGCACCCAACGGGGGCCCTTGTCCTCGCAGGCCCAAAGAATTCTGATCAGCATCGACATGGAACTGGGCTTGGAGGAGGAAGCCCGGGAACGTGCCCGGAAATTCCTGGAAAAATACCCGGAAACTTCGCTGAATCGCATCCGCAAGCGGCTCATGAGAGCCCCTTTTAAAAACAAGGATTTCATCGAACCACGTCTGGAAAGCCTGCGCAGGGCCGGATTTCCCGAGAAATAGATTACAGTGTGCTCCTTTCCCCTCGTCACTCCCACCCCACCCCCCGGGTAGCACTCCGCCGCAATCTCGCATAAGATGATCGCAAGCTGGCCCGAATACGGCCGGAATCCTAAGCGATAGGGGAGCCATGGGGCGCATTGCGATTGTATTGGCGGCAACCTTGCTGGCATTCGCCATCCTCGTATCGTGTTCCGGGAACCAGCGCCCGGAAAAACGTTCCTCCGAGGAATGGTTCGAGCGGGGCGAAAAACTGTGGGACGGCAAGGCGTACAAGACGCCGGAGGTGGCCGTGCAGTATTTTTCCCGCGCCATCAAGGAAGACCCCCTCCTCTCCACCGCCTACAACAACCGCGGGCTGGCCTACCATGGCCTGGAGAAATACGAGCTGGCGCTTTCGGACTTCGAGAAGGCTATCGGCATCGAGCCCAACATGGCGGAAGCCTTCTATAACCGGGGGATCGCGCTGGGAAAATTATCGCGGCACGACGAGGCCATCCAGAGCTATTCCAGCGCCCTCGAGTTGGACCCGGAAATGGCCATCGCCCACAACGAACGGGGGCTGAGCTACTTTCATCTTGGGAATTACTCCAGGGCCGGCGCCGACTTTTCCCGCGCCGTGGAATTGGACCCCAAAATGCCGGTGGCCTACTACAACCGCGGAATCACCCGCAGCGAAATGAAGCAATTTCAGGAAAGCCTGGACGATTACGATAAGGCGGTGCAGATCGATCCGCAATTCGCCAAAGCCTTTTACAACCGGGGATTCGTCTACCGCGACGTGGAACAACCCGAGCAGGCCTGCACGGACTGGAAAAAAGCCTGCGAATTGGGCTTCGCCAACGGTTGCGGCGCGGTGCGGACGAATTGCAATGCGGGAAACGAAGCGCAGGAAGCCATCCCCGAGCAGCCCGAAGCAGAAGATGATTCCGAACAAATCCCGCCCAGCGAACCGTAGGCGGAAATCCTGTCTCCACCCGGAAGAGTTCGCTCCTCCTCATCCCCCTTTCCCTACCCCGGCGGATGATGCTCAAGCCAATGCCGGGCGATATCGATGCGGCGGGCGAACCAGACCTGGCCCAATCCCTGCGCATACTCAACGAAGCGCTCCAGCGCCTTGATGCGGCTGGGCCGCCCCACGATGCGCAGGTGGAGCCCCACGGACATCATCTTGGGAGTGGTCCCGCCCTCCTCGAAGAGCACGTCCAGGGTGTCGCGCATGTACTGGAAGAAGTCGTCCGCGTGGGCAAAGGCCCCTGAAGTCCAGAACTTCACGTCGTTCACTTCCAATGAATAGGGGAGCACCAGATAGGGCTTGTCCAGCACATTCACATAATAGGGCAGATCGTCGGCGTAGCTGTCCGAATCGTAGACGAACCCGCCCTCCTCGGCCAACAGGCGGCGGGTGTGGAGGCTGGCGGCATAGCGGGAATACCACCCCAGCGGCCGGTGGCCGGTGGTGCGTTGCAGGGATTCCACCGCCTTGGCGATGGAGGCGCGCTCCTGCTCCTCGCTGAGGGTGAAGGGTTCCTCCCAGCGGTAGCCATGGGAGCAGACCTCGTGCCCCCCTGCGGGAATAGCTCGGGCAGCCTCCAGGTTGCGCTCCAGGGCCAGGGCGCAGCAGTAGAATGTGGCGGGGGTCTCATACTTTTCCAGCGTGCGCAGGATGCGCCAGAATCCCGCCCGGCTGCCGTACTCATAGACCGACTCGTTTCCCAGGTCCCGCACGCCTTCGGGCAGAGACTTGGCGTACTCCCGGTAGTTCTCCTGCCGCTCGTCCCCGAAGCCATAGGAATACTCCGAGCCTTCCTCGTAATTGACGACCAGGGAAATAGCCACCCTGGCCCCGTGGGGCCAATTGACCTTGGGCGGTATCTTCCCGTATCCCACGAAATCGCGTTCCATTTCCCTCTCTCCTCGTTGCAGACTCCGGCTCATGGCGGGATGGTGGCGCCTTACCCGCGGGGGTCATTCCCGTATTCCACGGCGCCGGATCACTCGCTGATCCGCACGTGGGCATCCGCGGCGCCGAAGCGATCCATGTTGAGCGCCAAACCCAGCCCCGGGCCTTCCGGCGCGGTGATGTGCCCGTCGGCGATGGGAGGCAGGGCGGTCACCAGTTCCTCGTACCAACTGTAATAGAAGGCGCGCACTATCTCCTGGATGAAGCAGTTGCGGGCGTTGAGGGCCAGATGCGTGGATGCGCTCAGCACCACCGGCCCGGTGCAGTCGTGGAAAGCCACGGGGATATGCCAGGTCTCGGCCATGGCCCCGATCTTGCGGGCCTCGGACACTCCGCCGCACCAGGCCACGTCCAGGATGGCCATCCCGCACCCCTGCCGTTGCAGCAGGTCCCGGAATTGGGCGCGCCCGCCCAGGGTTTCCCCGGTGGCGATGGGCACCCGGGTGGAGGCCTGCACCTCGGACAGGCTTTCCAGTTGATCCATGAAGACCGGATCCTCGATCCAGAGCGGTTCGAAGTGTTCCAGGGCCTCCACGATTTTCTTGGCGGAAGGCAGGTTCCACATCGCGTGCATTTCGACCATGATATCCATCTTGTCGCCCACGGCCTTGCGGATTTTGGCGAAGGGCTCCAGGGACTTCATCAAATCGGCTTGGGAGATATAGGCCCCGTGGGAGGCTTCGGCGGCGAAGTCGAAGGGCCAGATTTTCATCCCGGTAATGCCCATTTCCAGCAGGCTGTGCGCCAGTTCATCCGCGCGGTTCAGAAAGGCGTCCAGATCCTCATGGGGCCCCTCCCCGTCCCCGGAGGGCAGGCCGAAGTTCTCCGTGCCCTGCACGGGCCGGGAGCGCACGTAGCGATATCCGGCGCAGGTGTTGTAGATGCGGATACGCTCCCGCACCGCGCCCCCCAGCAGTTGGTGCAGCGGCTGCCCGCAGACCTGGCCCAGCAGGTCCCACAAGGCCATGTCCACAGCGGAGCGTCCCCGTTGTTCCGCCGAAGAGCCGTTGAAGCCCACGTACCCGATCAGGTTGGCATGATGGCGGTCGATCAGCAGGGGATCCTGGCCCAGCAGGTACGGAGCGATGATGCCGTGGATATGCCCCTCGGCCGAGTCCGGGCCGTAAAAGGTCTCCCCCAGTCCGACCAGGCCTTCGTCGGTGTGTACCTGCACCCAAAGCAGGTTGGGAAATTCCTCCAGGCGCAGGGTGTGGATCGCGGTCACTTTCACGGGGGCCTTCCTTTCCTCGGAGCGTGTTATCATGAAGCATGGAAGCAGGCTGCGGAGCGGCATTTCCATGGGGCCAATTCCGATCCGCAGTCCCCTTTTCCCACCGCTGCCCATGGGGAGCAAGCATTATCGCTGCACCGCCGGAAATCCTCTCCGGCAACATTTCACTAATGCTTAATGGCAGAACTTCGCGTCAGAAGTTATCGAGCTATCTATTTGTTATTGAACATAAATATTATCAGCTCTTATTACGCGAACGTCTGACGCGAAGTACTAGGACCGGGTCCCATGATATTTCCGGGAACGATGATCCGGTATATAATCCAAATCCCGCGATTGGAAATAGAACGAATGAGAAAACCCCGCTGATACTGGTATGATCAGGGCGATCAAAGAAACCTGAACCAACACCATCGGGGTGAAGACGATGATTGCACAAACGGTACTTCCCTTCAAATTAGGGGTAACCAACGACAAGATCACGCCACATGCGGGATTGGCGCTGTTCGGCGAGTTTCTGCATGGATTGGGTTTTCCGGAAATTGTCGATCAAGCGCTGCCCGCGCCGGGCAGTGGTGCGGGGTACCGGCCCGAGGAGTTTGTGATACCGCTTTTACCGATGTTGCACGGCGGCGGGCGAAAGCTGGAGGATTTGCGTCAACTCCGGCAAGACGAGGGATTGCGGGAACTGCCGGGTATGGGGCGGATCCCCTCCCGCCGATGCGGTGGGCGACTGGCTGCGCAGGATGGGCCAGGGGCCTGGACTGGAAGGGTTGGCGGCGGTGAATCGGAAGGTGCTGGCTGGAGGGTTGAAGGGGGATGGGGAAAAAGACTACACCCTGGATATCGACGCCACCCGGATTGTGGCGGAGAAGCGGGCTGCGAAATACACCTGCCAGGGAGAGCGCGGCTACATGCCCATCGTGGGACATTTGGCGGAAAACGGTGCTGGTGGTGGGCGAGGAATTCCGCGCGGGCAACGATTCGCCGGGAACGCGCAACCTGGAGTTCATCCGCCACTGCGTCTCACAGATGCCAAAAGGCAAACGGATCGCCTGTCTGCGCTCGGACAGCGCGGCCTACCAGGCAGCGATTTTCAACGATTGCGAGGCGGAAGGGAGGGGCTTCGCCATCGGCGCCGACCTGGACTCCGCGGTGCTTGGGGTGATCGCCGCCATTCCCGAGGACGGGTGGCGTCCCTATCAAAACGGCCATATCGCCGAAACGGTGTACACCATGAACGCCACCCGCAATGCCTTCCGGCTGGTGGTGATCCGGCGGCCGGTGCAACTGGATATGTTCAAAGGCGAGGAAGCGCCCCTGCGTTACAAGGCGATTGCCAGCAATCGCGATGAGAGCGCAGAGGAGACGGTGGCCTGGTACAACCGCCGGGGAGAGACATCGGAAAACCGTCTCAAGGAATTGAAGCTGGGCTTTGCCATGGAGCGCATGCCCCGCGGCGACAGGAGCGCTAGCCCACCGTGGAGGAATTGCTCCCCTGCCTTTCGGGCATCCCCTCCCTGCTGCATTTTGCACAACCGCGTGGAGGGAAAAAATCGCGCCTGCCGAAAACGATTGCGCATCGGTGGCAGGGATGAGGTTTTTTCCGGTTTGATTTTATTCGGTTTTTCCCCTTGTCCCCTTTCCAGGGGGAAAAGTTGGTATCGCGGGTTCAACCATCCATACAAGTGAAGAGCGGTCAGGACGAGGAAGTGACTCCGTTTGAAATTCCACCTATGATTTTCCGCCCTTGGTGTCATTTGTTTGCCCGCATTTGCCATGCCGGGAGTAGCGAAGTATCTATTTGGCGCGGGTTTGGGTTTTGCGGGTTCGGGCTGGATTCTTCGCTTCGCTCAGCAATGACAGTAATAATTCAAACTGAGACACTGCCCGGAAGAGTGTAGAATCCCCGGCTTTCGGCATCCATGGAAGAGTCGGCAGGGGAGCTTCCCGCTCCGAAATTCAAGCGCAAAACATTCAGGCAAAGGAGAACACCATGAAGAAGATCATGGCCGCACTCATCGCGGTGGGATTGTGGGTAGCGTTCGGTACGACAGCGTTCGCTGAATTCGACGACGAGGACATTGCCGAAATGGCGAAGAAACTGAAGGAGGGGAAGGGGTTCGCCGAGCAGGATATGTATCCCGAATCCGAAGATTATCAGCAGCAAGTAACTTTCGCCACACGCATGTTCGACTACCGCATCGATTTTCGTACTCAGATCTGCGTCGTGCAAATCATGAGGGCGCCACAGATCATACCGTGCAGTATCATCAAGAAGGGGTATCCCAAGATCGGCGCGTTGATTACCTGGGAGGACTGAGATTAAGACAATGTGACTTGCGGTAGCCCCTAATTTCAAACTGAGTTACTGCCCGGAACGATCAGGATTTGACAAGACCGGGGCTTGGTCTTACATTTATAAGTTGATGTAATTTCATGCAGTTAGGGCTCCCGCGCCGCCCGGGGCTATCCATCTGGCGGCAGGCCCTTGGGCCGAAGTGATTTACCCTCAAAACCCGGTTGTTTCAAGGTTCTGGAGATTCGACCATGCCGATTTATGAATATATTTGCCATGCCTGCGGGGAGGAGTTCGAGGCGCTCCAGAAGTTTTCCGACGCCCCTCTCAAGTCCTGCCAATGCGGGAAGAATGGATCCGTGGAACGCAAGCTCTCCCTGAGCGCCTTCCACCTGCAGGGCGGGGGCTGGTACAAGGACAAGTATGGTGGATCGAATGGAAAGGCCGCCTCAACTTCCGGAAACGGAGCCGGGGACGGAGCTGGAAACGGAGCTGGAGACGGTGCGAAATCCGAAGCGAAGGACTCCAAGTCAACCGGAACGGGAGACAGTTCGGCCAAGGAAAAAACGAATAGCGGCGCCTCGAATAGCTCCTCGAAGAGCGACGGGAAGTCCAAACCGGCGGGCGGAAGCGGGGCTGCGACCTGAGTTCGGCCGGGAGATTCATTGCCGGGAATATTAACCGCCGGGAGGTTTAATTGCCGGGAGGTTTAATTGCGCAGAGGCCCGGAAGCGTCAAGCGCGAACCAGCAACACGACAACCTGGGCGGCGATGCCTTCTCCCCGTCCGATGAAGCCCAGCTTTTCCGTGGTCTTGGCCTTGACGGAAACGCAATTGAGGGGAGCATCCAGGCATTCGGCCAGATTTTCGCGCATGGCGGGCATGAACGGAGCCAGCCTGGGAGCTTCCGCGATCAGCGTGCAATCCAGGTTGCCGGTCTTCCAGCCCGCGTTGGCCACCCGCTCCACCACATTGCGCAACAACACGCCGCTATCCACGCCCGCGGTATCGGGATCGCCGGGGGGAAACAACAAACCCAGGTCTCCCAGGGCCACACCCCCAAGCAGGGCATCGGCGGCGGCGTGATACAATACATCCGCGTCGGAATGACCGCTCAGCCCATGGGTATGCCGGATATGCACGCCACCCAGGATCAATTGCCTTCCCGCGGTAAGGGGATGCACATCGAACCCGGTTCCGATTCGAAAGTGATTCATGGAATTTCCAGGGTTACCGATTTCGTCATATTACACGATCGGTGCGATGCAAGGGAATGGCCGGGAATCGCCGCACTATGAATTTCCGTGTCATAAATCACC
>CAZOXD010000124.1:0-6001 GCA_964583525.1 uncultured Pseudomonadota bacterium | reverse complement strand
CACTACGGGAGCTCCAAAACGATGGCAATCAAATTGCCCCGGGTCACCATCGACGAATTGGATGGATTGATCGAACAGTTGTCCAAAAACGATGTCGTGAAACGCGACTCCGCGATGATTCGGCTCAGCGATTACGAGCGGTCGGGAAAAATTCCTCTCGAGGTGCTCCTCGATCTTTCCGAGGCGGAACAACCACCGGTCTCCATGTATGCCATTTCAGCGCTGGGCCGCAACGGAGAACCCGCGGCTGTTAAAAAATTGCTGGAATTGCTGGATAAACACAGGAAATCCAACCCCATCTTCTTCGAATCCATTATCGACGCCTTGGGCCAGACCAGAAATTCTTCCGCCTCGGCCGAACTACTGAGCCTGTTGGGGATTCAGACCGGGTGGAAGGGAAAACTGTTTAAATCCCGAAAAGGGGAAAGCGAAAAAGAGGATGAAGGAGAAAAACGCCGCAAGGACCAGCTGGCCCTTCCGGTGATTCGCGCGCTGGAACAAATCGAGGATGCAAAAGCGGCGGAATTGCTGGGGGATTTCCTATCCCATTCCGATAATCTCGTCCGCTGGCACACTGTTCAAAACCTCATGAAATGTGGGGTACGTGATTTCGACGACAAGCTCAAGGAAATGGCCAAGCAGGACGAAAGCGATCTGGTGCGGGAAATCGCCGATATCGCCCTGGAAAAACTCGGGGTGCTGCCCCCCAACCTCAACAACTGACTCGCGATCCTCACCCTGATTTGGCGCACCGGAATCCGACATCGGGCCAGGCAAGGGAGGGATTGCTGGAGCCCCGGAAATAGGCCGGGGTGGACCGGTAATCGGTCGCCCATGAGCCCCCCCGCACTACCTTCTTGAGGTCCTTGCCTCTACCGGCGCTGCTTCCCCCGCCCTGGCGGTAGGAGGCGAGGGTGTCCGCTACCCATTCCCGCACATTTCCCGAAAGGTGTTTGACCTTGTACTCGCTCACGTCACGGGTGGGGGAATTCACGGGCATGGAGGATTTGTGGCCGGATTCCCGGGTGTTGGTGAATCCGGGCGAGAAGGTTTTCCCCCCCCAGGGAAATTTCGCGCCATTGGGGCCCCGCGCCGCTTTTTCCCACTCCGATTCCGCGGGGAGGCGTTTGCCCACATAGGCGCAATATTGGCGGGCATCCCCCCAGGATACGCCCACCACCGGGTGGTCCCGCAGCCGGGAGGGGTACCGGCCATTTTTCCATCCCACGGGCGGCCGGTATTTACGCTCCCGGACGAATTTCTCGTATTGCACGTTGGATACCTCCGTCTCATCGATATGGAACGCCGGCAGGTCCACCCGGTGCATCGGGGTGGAAATGGAGGGCCCGCTATTGGCGCCCCTCCGGAACACGCCACTTGGGATGTACACCATGCCGCCTTCCCTGCGCACCGCCCTGGCACCCTTCTTTGTGGCTGTTTTCTTCGCTTTCGGGTTGATGCGGATCAGGTCCGCCCATTCGATTACGCCGTTGAGGATGTTCATGATCTTCATCGAAGCCAGGAAGGTGCCGTCCTTGCGCTTTTTGATATTGCCGTAGATGAAACCGTCCACTCCGTACAACTCTCCCAGGCGTTTGGCGTTCTTCTGGTCGATGAATACTTCCTGATTCAGCTTCTGTTCTCCGGTGATCAGGCGGAGGTTTTCCCGGTCCACCACCTTGAAGGATTGGTCCTTGGTCAATGCGATGGACAGGTAGTCCATCACCGATCGTGAGGAGAAATACTTGCCCGCATCGAGGCCCCAAAAGCTGATCAGGCGGATGTTGGCTTTTTTCAATCTGGAGTAATCCTTCTGCAATGATCGGATCATCCCATTACCCAGGGAATTAAGGAGGGCCGCCTCCCGGGGATTTTTAGTGGTCGGGAAATATTCCGCCCAGACGATGGCCGAATTCTGGACATCGATCCCCTTCAATACCAGGGCGTCCCGGTAGAATGTTCCGTAAATGAAGAGATCCACCCCCATCAACTTTCCCAGTTCCTGGTACTTTTGGGCTGAGACGAAATCCTGCAGCAGCACTTTTTGTTCTTTTAGGATCAGTTCCAGCTTGGAGCGGTCGATCACGCGGAAGCGTCTTCCCCGGACGATCTTCACATTGGTGAAGTCGATCAGGTCCTTGACGTTGTACTTCCCCCCCATTTGCCGGATGCGGGAGATGGCCACGGATTTGTAGCGGCTGGCGATGCCCCCGTTTTTCAGGGATTCCGCGATGCGGGCGGCCAAGGTTTCAGGGTCCACCGCTGCGGTGGCGGTGGTGGCGGTGGTGGCGATGGTGGCGGCAAAAAGGAGCGCCAGAATTCCCGCGGAAAGCACACCAATCGATTTCCTTGGTTCGATCCGGCCATTCATGATTTTCCAGCAGTTTGTTGTGATCAGGACAAGTTGACCGAAACAATCTTGGAAACGCCGGCTTCTTCCATGGTCACGCCGTACATTCGGTCCGCCACCTCCATGGTGCGCTTGTTGTGTGTAATAATAATAAATTGTGACTGTTCTGTCATGTTTTGCACGAGATTATTGAAACGGGTTACGTTCGCATCGTCCAGGGGCGCATCCACCTCGTCCAGCAGGCAGAAGGGGCTGGGTTTATATAAGAAGAAGGAGAAGATCAGAGAGATCGCCGTGAGCGCCTTTTCACCGCCGGAGAGCAGGTTCAGGTTTTGCAACTTCTTCCCGGGGGGTTGAGCCACGATGTCCACGCCCGCCAGGAGGGGGTCGTCCGAGTTGGTAAGCACCAGGCGGGCCTCGCCGCCCCCGAACACCTTGGGGAAGAGGGTTTGAAATTTCTCGTTCACCTGTTCGAAGGTTTCCTTGAATCGCCGGCGGGATTCGGTGTTCATCCGGCGGATGGATGTCTCCAGATCCTCGATGGCCTTGCCCAGATCTTCCCCCTGGGTATTGAGGAAGGAAAGCCGGGAATCCAGCATCTCGTATTCTTCCGGCGCTCCCAGATTGACGCCTTCCATCCGCCCCAGCTTGGCCTGCACGGCGGAAAGCCGTTTCACCACCGTGCTTTCTTCTCCCAGTTCCTCTTCTCCCTGCCTGGGGGGAAGCTCCGCCAGTTGGTCGGCGAACTGCTCCAGGGTCACCTTTTGTTTTGTCCATTCCAGGTCCAGATCATGGGTCAGCTTGTTGTGCGCCTCCAGGCGGGAGCGGGCAGCGTTGATCGTTTTTTGCTCCCTTTCGATTTGCTCCGTCATTTGATCGAAGACCGTCTTGCGCTCCCTTTCGCTTTTCCGGAGGCCTTCCAATTCCTGGTGCAGTGAAGCCAGTTTTTCCGTGACTTCCTCGCTTTGAGTGGAGAATCCTGCCAGTTTTTGTTGTTGTCCGCGCAGTCCGGTTTCGGTTTCTTCCAGTTTTTCGGTGCCCTGGCGGCGATCTCTTTCCAGGTCGGACAACCGCGTTTGCAGGGCTTCCAGGCGGGAACGCACGCGTTCGTGCCCCACCCGGCATTCCGTCAATTCCTCCGAGGCTTCGCGGGCGCGTGTGCGTGCCTGCTCTTCTTCTTCCCGGAGGGAAGCAAGGCCGCCTTCCAGCCGATCCCGCACCTCCATCCACTTGCCGGTTTCCCCGGCCAACTCCTCCTTTTTGCCGCGGAGGCGGGAAATTTCTTCATCGAACTGAGCGAATTCCCGGGTCATGTTTTCCCGCACCTGTTCCAACCGTATCCACTCTTTTTCCGCGTGGGAAATTTCCCGTTCCAATTCCCTGCCGGTCAGCCCCAGGCCGGACAGCATTTCTTCCCCTGAACGAATTTGCGCCGCCAATTCCTCGCATTGGGTTTCCATGGTTTCCCCTGTGGCGCGCAGGGATTTTCTCTTCTTTTCCAGGGCTTCCAGGTTCGATTCGAGAGAGGCGATTTCCTTCTTGCGCCGCAGCAATCCCTTGGCGGGCGCTCCGCTTTTGCCCAAGGTAATGGCCGCCCGGGAATCGATGGAAAAGGCGCCGTCCCGGGATATCCAGTCCCGGCCCTGGCCCAGGGGTTCCGGGAGCGGGTGCGGCCCGGCCCCTTCCGGCAACAGGCAGGTGGCCCCGAAGAGGCTTTTCCCCAGGGTGCGGGCTTCTCCGGAAAATTCCAGCAGGTCCGCGAGGGTGGTGGATCCATCCCCCTTTCCGTTGCTGGGATTATCATTGTGGGGGGCAGGAAGGGCGTCCAAGGCGAGAAAACGAATCCCGCCCGCATCCAGTTCTTCCAGCCGCCTGGCAATTTCCGGCAACGCTTCCGCCCGCTCCAGAACGATGGATTCCAGGTGCGGAGCGAGAAAATCCGCCGCTCCATCCACGATTTCCAGGGGCACCGTGACCAGATCGGACAGAGGCGCGACGATCCCCAGGGCTTTGCGTTCCTGAGGATTCTCGTCGCTCCATTGCAGGAACGCGCGGACGTTTTCCCCGAATCCCTGGTAGCCCGCTTCGATTTCCACCAGGGTTTCCAGGCGCGAACGGCATTCCACGGCCTCCCGGGCGGCTTCTTCCTCCCGTTGCCTGTGTTGTTCCAGAGCAAATTGCCGGCCCTGCAGATCCTCGCGCGATTCCGCGGCCCGCTGCGATTCGGTTTCCATTCCGGCGGCTGTCTCCGCGGTCTGGACCCTGGCTGCCGCGAGAGAGGCCTGGATTTCCTCGAATTCCCGCCTGATCTCCTCCCGCCTTTCGTTGAGGGTAGTGCGGCGCTGTTCGTCCCCGGCAAGCCGTTCTTCCACCAACTCCTGTTGTTTTTCGATGCCCTGCAGATTGGCATGGCTCGCCAGCAATTCCTCGGTGGAGGCGGTCAGGCGGGCCGTGAGGGCGTGGGCGGTTTCCTGGCGCTGCTCACACTGTTCTTCCCGTTGCGCAAGCTGGATGCGGAACGATTCGGAAGCCGTTTCCATTTCGTTCCGTTCCCTGGAGCCTTCCCGGGTCTGTTCCGAGGCGGCGAGTGTTTGGCGGCGCAGTTCCTCCAGGGTCTCTTCCATGTTGGCGATCCAGTCCCGGGTGTTTTCCTGGTTCTGCCGCACCAGGGCCAGCCGTTTCTCGTTTTCCTGGATTTCCCGCTCCTGGGAGAATACCGCGGAGCGGCTATCGCGCAGGGAAGCTTCCTGGCGGGTTTGATCGAGCTTGCGGGCTTCCGCCTGGGCCGTGACTTTGCTCAGGTCATCCGCCATCCCGGCGGCCTCCTGCACAAACCCCGTGCGGCGCCCTTCCAACTCCTCGCAAGCCCGGGCGCTTTTGCCATGATGAATCCGCACCAGGTCTCCTTGCAGCGAACCCGCCTCCGATTGCAACGCCCGGAATTCCCGCGCCAGTTCCATCTGGTTGCGCAGGGAGGCTTCCTGGCGGTTTAGTTCGTTCAGCACGTCTTCCACCCGCAACAGGTTCTGGCGGGTCTGCTCCAGCTTTTTTTCCGCGGCGATGCGGCGGGTCTTGAAGCGCATGATCCCGGCGGCTTCCTCCATGAAGGCCCGCCGGTCGTTGGGGGAGGCCGTCACGAACTCGTCCACCCGGCCCTGTTCCACGATGGCATAGGATCGCCCCGCCGACCCGGTATCCATCACCAGTTCCCGCACGTCGAGCAGGCGCGAGGGCAGCTTGTTGATCAGGTATTCGCTCTCCCCGGAACGGTAGAGGCGGCGGGTCACGGAAATTTCGCTGAACTCGTTGTATTTCTCCAGGGCGGCGCCCGCGGAGTTGTCGAAGAGCAGGGTCACCTCGGCCCGGCCCACCGGCTTGCGGCTGCCGCTTCCGGAGAAGATCACGTCGGCCATGGCGTTGCCGCGCATCAGGCGGGGGCTCTGCTCTCCCAGCGCCCAGCGCACCGCATCCACCACGTTGCTCTTGCCGCACCCGTTGGGGCCGACGACCATGGTGATGCCCTGTTCCTGAAAGTTGAATTCCGCGGGATCGCAGAAGGATTTAAAACCGTTCAGCTTGACCTGTTTAAGCCTCATAACGCTCCATGCGTGGCGATTGGGGCCATCCTGGCCCTTTCGACAGGTATCGGGG
>CAZOXD010000123.1:2565-14638 GCA_964583525.1 uncultured Pseudomonadota bacterium | reverse complement strand
GGGCATATCGCCGAACCATGTCTAATTGCTTGTGCCCAAGTACGGCAGCGATTTCGGGCAGGGTGGCCCCGTTCATGGCCAGGTAGGACGCGGTGCAGTGGCGAAGATCGTGCCACCTGAAATCTTCGATTCCGGCCTCCTTCATTGCTTTGACGAACGGGGAACGGAGGTCAATTGGATTTCGGCCACCCTGTCCTGGGAACACCCATGGGAAAATGGTCGGGTGCTTTGTGCGCAAGTCCTTGATGGTATTCAAGGCGTGGCCTGAAAGGGTTACGGATCGGCGTTCGTCGTTCTTGGTTTCATGCAAAACAATCAACCCTTCCTTTAGATCAACATCCTTCCATTGGAGGGACATTATTTCCCCTTGACGCGCTCCTGTCGCTAGCGAAAGCACCACAGCCGAATAGAGCAAAGGCTGACTACTTTCCAGGCAGGCTTTCAGGAACCGCTCCCGTTCGTCATCCTTCAGGTAGCGAACCCGGCCTCTGGGTTCCTTCATTTTACTTACCCGTAAGACAGGGTTGGATTCCATCCATTGCCACTCCCGTACGGCTGTACTGAACGCATGGCTGATCGCCGCCAGGTAGCGATTAACAGTGGAAGGGCTTCGGGGCGTAGTCCCCTTGCGTTTTGCCCGTGACCAATCAATCGGGTCGCGCAACAGTGCATCACGCGCTTCTGACACCAGTGCCGGGGTAACATCAGCAAGCATCAAGTGGCCGATCCGTGACTTCCACCATTCCAATTGGCGTTTGGGGGCGACGGTGTCCTTTTTGGTGGGCAGGACATCGGCAAGATACCGATCAACCAGATCAGCGACCGAACGTTTCCGGGCTTCGCTGAAGGTGAAATAACGACCTTCCCGGATATGGGTTTCTGTCTTTTGCGCCCAGCGACGGGCGTCGGTCAGGCGGGTGAACGTTGCCGTTGTGGCGGGATACCCCTTCAGGCGTACCTTGACCTGATAGGCTACACTGCCGTCCAAGGCTTTGCGGGGGGTGATTGTTGCCATAAAATGCCCTCCTGGAACAGGGTGGATTTCATAGCGATTGTCCCATAAGTGTCCCAATATAGCAAGAGGTTTGCGACCAAATGCGCAAGTCATTGATATTACTAATGCTCCCGCCAGGACTCGAACCCGGAATAGCGGAATCGGAATCCGCCGTTATATCCAGTTTAACTACGGGAGCAATCGGCTAGGATGTGCCAGCCAGGAGTTCCGGCAGGGAATCCATACCCGGCTGGATTTTCCATTCTAGGAAAACCCGGATAGCGTGGCAAGGGAAAAGGCGGGCTCGCGTGCGCCGGATTCCCGGATCACCCCCCGCCCTGGATGCATCCATTACCGGGATCGGCCATGCACTCCCCGCGCTTTCTCATTTCCGTTGTGGTGCCGATTGCCGTGCTTTCCGGCGCCGTGCTTTCCGCCGGCTCTTGCGAAGACCGGAGCCGGGAGCGGGCCCGTATTTTAACCTGGTCCGCGGAGGACCGGCTGGGTGGCCTGGAAGCGCGGGAGCGGCCCTCCCTGCCCGCTCCTCCCGGCGGGCGGCGGGAGATCACGCTTGCTGTGACTGGAGACCTTAAGGGGTGGATCACTACGATATCCCGGTACAACCGCCGCGCTCCGGCCGGGCTGGCCCACCTGGCCCCCCTGATCCAGGAATTGCGGGCGGAGGATCCCGGGCTGATTCTGCTGGACGCCGGTGACACCGTGCGCGGGGCCCCGGGAGGAACGATCATCCCGGAAATCAGCGGCCTTCCCGCTCTGCACTTTCCCATCCTCGATCTGATGAACGCGCTGCGCTATGACGCCACCGTGCTGGGAAACTACGACCTGGGCCTGGGTTGGGCTTCCATTGCCCACGCCCGGGCCGCGTCGGACTTCCCCTGGTTGGCCGCCAATATTGAGCGGGAGGGCGGAGGCACCCGCCTGGAACCCTACCGGATCGTGGAGCGCAAGGGGGTGCGGGTCGCGGTGTTGGGACTGACCACGCCCCGGGTGGTGGCGGGTCTCGATCCGCGCCATCTGGAGGGACTTGCCCTGAGCGGGGTGGAGACTGCTGCCCGGCGCTGGGTGCCCTTCCTGCGGGATGTGGAGCGGGCGGATCTGGTGATCGGGCTGGTGCACGAGGGGTTGGACGGCGGGTACCAGCATGCCGCGGCGCTGCGGGGCACCCCGCCTTGGGCGCCGGGGACGGGACGCCTGGCGGACGGCGGGGATCGCTTCCGCAAGAGCGGTGATCCCTTCGGCGAGCGGGGCTTCGACCTGATCGTCAGCGGCGATGCCCACCGCCTTTCCCCGCGCAGACCGGCGGGAGCGGACTCTCCCTACAGCGTTCCGGTGCTCGAACCGGGCGCCCGGGGCAACGCCCTGGCCGTGGCTACCTTCACCCTGGTTGAACGGCAGGGGCGTTGGGCCAGGGTAAAGGTAGATGGACTCACCCGGCGCACGATTCCCGCCGCCAAGGAGGCGGATCCCGGGGCTTTGGCCATCGTGGCCGAGGACCTGCGCACAACCCAAGGCTTGCTGGAGGATGCCACGGTCTTCCGCTTCCGGCGTGTGCCCCGCCGGGGGGAGTTTCAGCGCTGCGCGGGGGCGCTATCCCACCGCGCCGCCGTCTATCTGGCTGGCGATTTGGCTATCGATCAGGCGAAGGAGAATGGCCGGGATTCGCTGTCCCTGCTGCCCTTCCTGTGGCGGTTCGAGAAACCGGGAAAGACGGCGCTGGGCCAGCCGCTGCGGCGAGGTCACATCTACCGCTGGATGCGTTATCCGGACACATTGGTGCGGGTGCAACTCACCGGCAGGCAGATCGAAATTCTCCTGGAGGGGTACGTGCGGCACATGCGCAAATGGCGGGTGCCGGGCCTGGAGGTGCTTTGGCCGGGAGGGCTGCGGGTCAGCCTGGCCGAAAAAGGGTCCCGCATCGCCTCCCTGCGCCGCGCCGCGGACGGGAAGCCATTGGCGCCCCAGCGGCGCTACCCCGTCTGGCTGACCTCCTACCTGCGGCATGGGGGACTGGGCCTCGCGCGCAGGGCGCTCATTCAGCCCGGAGGAAAAGGGCCGCGGGAACCGGCGATTCCCCGCTCCCTGCGGGCAGGGCTTTTCAATCTGCTCAGCGATCCCGCCATGGAGATTCCACCGGAATGCGCGCGGTGGCTGGAGAAGTGAGACTGGAACGTTTTTGTATCCACCGAAAATAATACCGAAAATTATTCAGAAAATGATTCAACGGTAATTGAAGGAACGGATCTTGTGGGCCAGCATGATGGCGATCTGGCGTGACAGCTTGAGGGCCAGCAATCCATCGTCTTCCTGAATGGTCTCGTGGTTGATCTCGAACACGGTGGCATCCCAGGCCGCCACGGCATCGGCGGAGCGGGGATCGTTGTCCAGAATGGCCATTTCCCCGAACGTTTCCCCGGGATTGATCACCGTCAGTTCCCTTTCCTCGTCCTGGAAGCGCTTGCGGATGGATATCTGGCCAGAGAGCACCACATACATGGTTTCTCCCGGGTCTCCTTCCCGGAAGATGGGTGTTTCCGCCTCCAACGTCCGGGTGTGGCAGATGTTGAGCAAACGGAGCAACTCGCGGTCGCTGAAGGCAGAGAAAAAGGAGACATCCTTCATCGAGGCCAAGGTGATCTTGGTGTCCTCGTCCACTTCCCCCAGGGATTGCCCCAGGGATTTTTCCAACTCCCCGATCCCGAAGGGTTTCTTCAAATATCCCAGGATGCCTACCTGGGAGCCCTTTTCCACCACGCGGGGGTCCAGTTTCCCTGAAATCACCACGAACCCGATGTCCTCCCCACTGGGGTGGGTGCGTACCTCCCGCACGGAATCGAAGATGTTATCCAAGCCGGTGTCTTCGTCGAACAGGATCACGTCGATGTTGTTTTCAATCAGGGCGTCGCTCAGGAAGTGATGGGTGTTCCGCACGCCGGACATTTTCACCGTGTTCAACCGGGCCAACATGGATTTCACCTGCATCCGCCGGTCCGGTTCCGGGTCCACCAACAACACCGTCAACTCGTCATGGGGGCGGAGCCCCCCCACCTCGTTCCTGTAGATTTCCTTCAACATGGGATCGTCCCCTGAATTCACGATTTTCCCGGCCATCCTGGTGAAAGGGCTGGTGGATGGCGGAAAACTCTCTTTGGTTTGAATCCGGTTTGGGAGGATGTGAACTCCCTGACGTACGGAATACCGGACTTCCCCCGGTACCGGGATTACGGGGTCTTCAGGATGCGATATGCCTGTAGTTTCCCCAGGCCCCTGTTTATGTAACGGCGGGGAGAGTGGATTGGGCACAACTGATATGAATTAATCTGCAATCGCCTGGGTCAAATTGCAATTGCATTTATTTCTGCATTTATTTCACCCAGGAGGTTCAGCACATTGGATCGAACCCGCTCGGAAGATCCTTCACCGGGTTGCGGACATGAGCATAGGTACGGAAGGATTTCCGCTTCTGGGCAATCCGGTCCAATCCATGACATACTTTGCCAGAAACCGGTATTGTGAATCGCATCTCCTGTTATCCGGAGCAATCCCATGCAAGAAGAATTGTTGGCCGAAACCATGGGGGAGGATACTACCACCCAATTGTACCGGGACACCGAAGGCGCCTTCCGGGTGCGGATCATGGCTCTCCCCGAAGAGGGAGGGGAAAGGGTCACCCCGGCCCAGTCTCCGCACGTCTTCCACGATTGCCCCCTGGACATCGAGGAAGCACACGCCCTGTATTCCTCGCCGGCGGCCACCCGGCATGTGGCGGCGTTCCCGGAGGCGGAGTAGGCGTCACCCTCCCACCCACCGCAAGCACACCCCCATCAGCAATGCGACCATGAGCGACGACCCCTTTTACAAGTTCGATACCCTGAGCCTGCACGCCGGTCAGCGGCCCGACCCGGCCACCGGTTCCCGGGCGGTGCCCATCTACCAGACCACCTCCTACGTTTTCGAGGACACCGCGCATGCGGCCGGGTTGTTCAACCTGGAGCAGGCGGGGCACATCTACTCGCGCATCTCCAATCCCACCGTGGCCGTGTTCGAGGAGCGGATGGCCGCCCTGGAATCTGGGGTGGGGGCCATCGCCACTGCCTCGGGCCAGGCCGCGCTGACCCTGGCCATCATTACCCTGGTCAACGCGGGGGAGCAGATTGTCTCCTCCACCTCGCTCTATGGGGGCTCCCAGAACATGCTGGCCAACACCTTGCCCCGCTTCGGCATCGAGACGGTGTTTGTGGACCCCGCCGACCCGGAAAACTTCCGCCGCGCCATCAACGGAAAGACCCGGCTGGTGTTCGGGGAGACCATCGGCAATCCCCAGACCGACGTGCTGGACCTGGAGGCCGTCGCCGCCATCGCCCATGAAGCAGGGCTGCCGATGCTGGTGGATAGCACTTTCGCCACGCCCTACCTGTGCCGCCCCATGGAATGGGGTGTGGACCTGGTACTGCACTCGGCCACCAAGTTCATCGGCGGTCATGGCACCACCATCGGCGGCGTGCTGGTGGATTCCGGGCGCTTCGACTGGGAAGCCTCCGGGAAGTTCCCCATGCTCACCGAACCCTATGAGGGCTACCACGGGGTGGTCTTCAGCGAGGAGTTCGGACCGCTGGCATTTTTGATGAAGGCGCGCCTGGAGGGACTGCGCGACTTCGGTGCGGCCATGAGTCCCACCAGCGCCTTCTACCTGCTGCAGGGGCTGGAGACCCTGCCCCTGCGCATGAAACAACACGTGGAGAACGCCCGCCGCGTGGTGAAATTCCTGGTGGAGCACGAGGCCGTCAGTTGGGTCTACTACCCGGAACTGGAGGACTCCCCCAGCCACGCCCTGGCGAAAAAGTATCTTCCCGACGGGGCCGGGGCCATCTTCACCTTCGGCATCAAGGGCGGGCGGGAGGCCGGCGCGAAATTCATCGAATCCCTGGAACTGTTCAGCCATTTGGCCAATGTGGGCGACGCCAAGAGCCTGGTGATCCACCCCGCTTCCACCACCCACCAGCAGATGTCCGCCGCAGCAATGGAAGAGGGCGGCGTCAGCGAGGACATGGTGCGCCTTTCCGTGGGACTGGAGGACGCCCGCGACATCATCGAAGACCTGAGCCGCGCCCTGGCGCGGTCACAGAAATCGGGGCAAAAGGCGGGTGCTGGAAAAGCGGCCCAGAAATCGGCCCAGAAGGGAGCACAGGGATAGCGGAATGGCAACGATCCAAGTCCGTAACCGCGCAGCCTACTACCACGACGGGGGCGTCCCCTGGGAGGACGGCAATCCGGGAGTGGTGTTTCTCCACGGCGGGGGCATGGATCATTCCATGTGGCAGCAGCAGTCCCGCGCCCTGGCCCACGGCGGGTACAACGTGGCTGCGCTGGACCTGCCCGGCCACGGCCGCAGCGAAGACGACCCGGCCATCGCCTCCGTAGCGGACTACGCGGCCTGGGTGGTGGACTTCATGGACGCCATCGGATTGGAAACCGCCTCGCTGGTGGGGCTCTCCATCGGTTCGGCCATCGCCCTGAATTGCGCGGCGGAATTCCCGGAAAGGGTACGCTCCCTGGCGCTGGTGGGGATTGGTCTGGAGATGCGGGTCAGCCCCGCGCTGCTGCAATTCACGGAGGAGGCTCCCGCCAAGGCCGCCGATTTCATCGTGGGCTACGGGTATGGCCACTCCAGCCATCTGGGGCGCGCGCCCACCCCCGGCAACTGGATGCTGGGCTCCGCCTTGGCCTTGATCAACCGCAACCCGGACGCCTTGCACCGGGATTTCCTCGTCTGTAGTCAGTGGGAAGGCGCCTCTCTGGCGCCCCGGGTGAACTGCCCCACCCTGATTGTGATGGGAAGCGAAGACCGGATGACGCCACCACGAGGGGGCAGGGAACTGGCCGGGGCCATTCCCGGCGCGCACTTCGAAACGGTGGACGGGGTGGGGCATATGGTGCCCATCGAGGCGCCCCGCCTGTTTCTCAAGCAACTGCGGAAATTTCTATCTTGAACCGTTCTTCTCCCCATTGACTCCAATTTTTAACCAAGGTATAAATACGAAACTGGTTCCGTCCAAATGTCCCGGCATATCGGGATGGACGCTGGAGGATGGTTCAGGGGATAAGGCGGAAGCAGGAAAATTTATTTTGAAAAAAAGGGAACCCATTTCGCAGACTGACCGTTTTATAGAATAGTAACTGTCCTCTCCTGTAGGATACGATGCCGCCGCGCCTGGGTTTTTCCCTCCTTTTACCTGGACGCGGGGGCATCGTTTTTTTTCTCCCGAATTTCTCCTCGAATTTTCTCTCCGCGCGCAATTTTCCAAGCCTGCCTGCTGACCTTGATCCTTTTTCCTGACAAAGGATCTCCCGCGCCGCCGCGTGAGATGCTCCCCTGCGTGCGGTTATGACAGGGCTATTTTTTGCTATTTTTCACCTTGGGAATCGCAGTTTGAGCCGCCCACCCGCGGGCAGGGACGCCCACGCCACTATTATTTTTTCCGTTTGATCGAATCCATGAAAAAAATTGAGAATGTGGGTGCCCTGCTGGGAAAAGGCGGGTTCTGGGCAAGGCGCCGGGCCTCTGCTAAACTGTCCGGTGATCCGCGGCAGGGCAGGGACGCTTGCCGGAGGAGAGTGAAAACCAACGGATGGATCCGGTAGATCGGGGAGATCGACAGGGACGGACATGCCGCACTATCAGCAATTCCAACTGCAATCCAAATTTTCCATGTCCGGCGGGCAGCCGGAAGCCGTCCGGGCCCTGATGCGGGATTGGCGCGAGGGGAAGCCGCACCAAATCCTGCTGGGCATCACTGGGTCGGGCAAGACCTTCGTCATGGCCAACGTGATTCAGGAATTGCAGCGGCCCACGCTGGTGATCGCCCCCAACAAAGTGCTGGCGGCGCAACTGTATCAGGAGTTCAAGGGATTCTTTCCCCAAAACGCCGTGGAGTACTTCGTTAGTTATTACGATTACTACCAGCCGGAAGCATACGTGCCCCGGAAGGATCTCTACATCGAGAAGGATTCCTCGGTGAACGACGAGTTGGACCGGATGCGGCTTTCCGCCACCAATTCCCTGTTCGACCGGGAGGACGTAATCATCGTGGCCAGCGTTTCCTGCATTTACGGCCTCGGTGAGCCGGAGACCTACCGGGGCATGCTGATCTTCGCCAAGGTGGGGGATACCCTGGACCGCACCGACCTGATTACCCGCCTGGTGGATAACCAATACCAGCGCAACGAGTACGACTTCCACCGTGGCACCTTCCGGGTGCGTGGCGACGTGATCGAGATCTTCCCCGCGGATTCGGACAACGCACTCCGCATCGAGTTGTTTGGGGACGAGGTGGAAGCCATTTCCCGCATCGATCCCATCCGGGGCACCAAGATCGAGATGCTCAGCAAGACCGGCATCTATCCTGCCGCCCACTACGTCTCCCCCAAGGATCAACTGCCAGTGACCGTGGACATGATCCGGGAAGAATTGCTCGAGCGGCTGATGCAACTGCGTGCGGAGAACAAGCTGGTGGAGGCACAACGTCTGGAACAACGTACCTTGTTCGATATCGAGATGCTGGAGGAGACCGGAACCTGCAAGGGTATCGAGAACTACAGCCGCATCATCCAGCGCCGGGGGCCGGGCAGCGCACCCCCGACGCTGCTCAGTTATTTTCCCAAGGGCTCCCTGTTGTTCATCGATGAGTCCCACGTGACCATTCCGCAACTGGAGGCGATGTACAAGGGAGATTTTTCGCGCAAATCGACTCTGGTGGAATTCGGTTTCCGGCTCCCCTCGGCCATCGACAACCGCCCCCTCAAGTTCGAGGAATACGAAACCCGAAAAGACCAGGTGGTGTACCTCTCCGCAACGCCAGGCCCCTATGAGCTGGAGCATTGCGGCGGAGAGGTGGTGGAATTGATCATCCGTCCCACCGGGTTGCTGGATCCGGAAATCGAGGTGCGTCCCGTGACCGGGCAGGTGGACGACCTGCTGGAAGAGCTGCGGGACCGGGCGGCCCGCAACGAGCGGGTGCTGGTGACCACCCTCACCAAACGGATGTCGGAAGACCTGACCCGCTACTACGAGGAGTTGGGCGTGCGGGTGCGCTACATGCACTCGGAGATCGATACCCTGGAGCGCGACGAGATTCTGCGCGACCTGCGCCTGGGGCATTTCGACGTGCTGGTGGGGATCAATCTGCTCCGCGAGGGGCTGGACCTCCCGGAAGTTTCCCTGGTGGCCATCTTCGATGCGGACAAGGAAGGTTTTCTGCGCTCCCGCCGTTCCCTACTGCAAACCTGCGGAAGGGCGGCCCGCAACCTGAAGGGCAAGGTGATATTTTACGGGGACCGCATTACCGATTCCATGCAGCAGGTGATCGACGAAACCGACCGGCGGCGGGTGGCGCAGGGGGCCTACAACGAGGAAAACGGGATCGTGCCCAAGGCCACGGTACGCCCCATCGCGGACCGCCTGTCGGCAAGCCAGGAGCCCAAGGTGGCCGAGCCCTTCCCCAATATCACCGTGGAGGTGGATGTATTGGGCCAAATCAGGAAGTTGGAGAAGGAGATGCTGGCCGCCGCGAAGGACCTGGAGTTCGAAAAAGCGGCGGAACTGCGCGACGCCATCGGGTATCTGAAACGCAGGGACCTGGGTGTGGCCTGAGTCCCGCGCCGCATGATGCCGCTTCCCTATTCGGGATGATTGGGGCGCACGCGCACCACGTCGATCGCGTCAGCCACGGCCCTGGAAATATCCTGCTCGGAAGGCGGCATCTTTTTCAGCACGATGGATGCGGACTGCACATAATGCGCGGGAAGGGCGTTCATGGCGACGGCGAAGACGTCCTCCAGGCATATCCGGCAGCCGCAGAAACCCTCCGATTCGGAAATCATGTCGTCCATGACCTCAATAACCCGGATTTCGTGACGATTGCGAACATGTTCCAGGGAAATATCTCCCACGATGTATTTGATGTTGGCCATTGGATCGAGAGTTGTGTTGGGATGGTAAGCTATGGCGCCCGTAACCGCGCCAAATGAGGAACGAGGGTCCATCTAAATGGATACCCGGCAAGTGGACCGTAGCATATCCAGTGGATGGGCGATTGTCGAATTCCGGTCAAGCCACGGCCGCGAACACTTTCTTCTTCCTTGAACGCAGTCATCATGGAAATCGTTTCGTCCGAGTGCATCATATTGCGAAATCAGGATTATGCCGAGCGGGACCGGTTGGTTACCTTCTACACGCCCGGCGCCGGGAGGATGCGGGGAATCGTCAAGGGGTCCCGCAAACTGACCAGCCGGGGTGTGGGCAGCTTCGAACCCTTCAGCCGGGGTGTCATCCATTATATGCCCAAGCCCTCTGGCGGGTTGGTGACCATCCGCAAATGCGATCCCCTTCCGCCGTATTTGGTTCTGGAGGGGGACTACAACAAGTTTCTCCACGCCGGCTATTTCAGCGAGTTGATCGACCTGGTCCCTTTGGAATCCGGAGAAGCCGAGCCATTTTATATCCTGCTGTCGGAAACCCTGGAAGCCCTCTGCGAACCCGGCCCGGCCCGCAGGCAACCCCTGCTGCGGTTGCGCTTCGAGCTGCACTACCTGCGGTTGTTGGGATATCACCCCGATTGGCGGCGTTGCTGCGTGTGTGGATGCGAATTGTTCCAGCATCCGGGGGCGGAGGTGCGCCAGCCCGCAGTCGTGGTAAAATCGGGAAATCATCAGTTCGATATCGGACGGGGCGGTGTGCGGTGCCCGGATTGCCCGGGCAGGGAGGGCGCACCCCTGATTCTTTCCCCGCAAAGCCTGCAATTCGTGGAAAACTGGGCCAATCGCCGGGAGGATTCGCTCGCCCCGCGGCCTACCCGCCGCATGCTCGAGGAATTGGAAAAGGTCATTACCCGCCACTTGATCCACCACCTGGGACGCAAACCGCGCTCCCTGGACCTGCTGCCCTCCCTGGACGATCTGGAGGATTGAGGGTTCTCCATTTCTCCCTTGCCAGTTGGGAATTCGGGTTGACTCGATCCTGAGACCGGCGATATCTTTAGGGTGGATTCCACTTCAGGACGGCGATAATCTCCGGAAATTCATGGTGGACAGGGTTGCTTTTATCGCCCCTGAACCGCTCGGAGGATCGGCGCATCGGATTCAGCTTCCATTATATCACCCCCGCCCTACAGCATTCTGGAAGCCGGTCCATGTCGGCCCTGCTCGTCCGCGGGAAGGATGATTTCGGGTAATACGACCTGGAATCCCTTCCTCCATCCACCCCCATAGCCGGGAAAACGCCCATGTCCGCATCCGCCTCATCCGCTCTCCCCCCCCTGGTCGAACGCACCCTGAGCCACGAGGGCCGGGTGGCCACGCTGACCATTCGCGAACCCAGACTCAACCTGCTGTCCACTCCCGTGCTGGAGGCCCTGCTGCGGGAAGGGCTGGAATTGAAGCGAAATGACGAATTGCAACTGGTGATCCTCACCGGCTCCGGGGAGAGGGCCTTCATCGGCGGGGCGGACATCGATGAGATGGCCGATTTCGATCCTGAAAAAGCCCTGGCCTTCATCGACAAGGTGCATCAGGCCTGTCACCTCTTCCGCGCCCTGCCCGTTCCCAGCATCGCCCGGGTGAACGGATTCTGCCTGGGCGCGGGCATGGAGGTGGCCGCCTGCTGCGACCTGCGCATCGGCAGCGAGGAAAGCCGCTACGGCATGCCGGAAGTGCAATTGGGGCTGCCCTCGGTGGTGGAAGCCGCCATCCTGCCCACCCTGATCGGCTGGGGCCGCACCCGCGAGCTGCTCTACACCGGCGCCGTCATCGACGCGGCGGAGGCTCACCGGATCGGTTTCCTGGAGAAGATCGCCCCCCTGGCCGAAATCGACGCCGCCATGCAGCCCTGGGTGGATGCCATCCTGGCCGCGGAGATCGGGGCCATCCGCTCCCAGAAGAAGCTCATCGAAGGCTGGCTGGATTCCGGACTGGCGGCGGGGGTGCGGGCCGGCATGGACGCCTTCAGCGGAGCCTTCGCCAGCGAGGCTCCCTTCCAGCGCCTCGCAGCCTTCAAGAAGCGCAAGC
>CAZOXD010000123.1:0-2465 GCA_964583525.1 uncultured Pseudomonadota bacterium | reverse complement strand
TTTCATCCCGCCACCCGGGTTTTTCAGGCCCTGCGCATCGCAGTCAACGACGAACTGGGGGAACTGGAACGGTTGTTGGACAAGGCCCTCTACCTGCTCAAACCCGGGGGGCGGCTGGCGGTGATCTCCTTTCACTCCCTGGAGGACCGCCGGGTCAAGGAACGCTTCGCTGGGTGGGAAAAGCCGTGTACCTGCCCGCCTTCCATGCCGGCCTGCGTGTGCGGCAGAGTTTCCCTGGGCCGCGGCGTCACCCGCAAGCCCATCATGGCCTCGCCGGAGGAACAGGCGGACAACCCCCGCTGCCGCAGTTCCCGGCTGCGGGTCTTCGAACTGGGGCGGGAGGTCATTCCCGGTTTCGTGGAGGGAGCGCGGCCATGAACGAGCGCAAGGGACCCATGCTGCCGGGGGTGTTGCGCTCGGCGCCCTACGCCGTGCTGCTGCTGCTCTGCGCCGGGGTGATGACCTTCGGGGCGCTGTTCTATCTCTGGCAGCGCTACCAGTTCGTGCGCCTGGGATACGAGGTGGAGGCCCTGCGCAAGTCCAAAGCCCGGCTGGAGGAACAAATCGAGCCGCTGGAGGTGGAGGCGGCCTATCTTTCACGGATGGAAAGAATCGACGCCCTGGCCCGGGGCCGGTTGGGCATGCGCGCGCCCAGCCCTTCGCAGGTCATCGTCCTGAAACCCGATGTCCCGTCTGCTGTTGTCACTCGATAAGACCGTCCCGCAGCGCTTCCGGGGTTTCCGGCCCCGGCTGGGGCTGGTGGCAGTGGTGTTCGCCCTGGCCCTGGCCTTGCTGGCGGGGCGCGCCTTCGATCTCCAGGTGCTCCAGCACGAATCCCTCTCCAAACTGGCCATCCGGCAGACCCGGCGCACCATTCCCAACCAGGGAAGGCGGGGCGCCATCGAGGACCGGCAGGGACGCCCCCTGGCGATGTCTGTGCGGGCGGACTCCTTCTTCGCCCACCCTTCCCTCATCGAGCGGCCCTCCCAGAGCGCCTACCGCCTGGCGCGCATTCTGGACCTGCCGGGGGACGTGCTGGAGGAAAAGCTGCGGTTCCGCTCCGGCTTCACCTGGATCAAGCGGCAGGTGACCCCCGCCCAGTCCGAGGCCGTACGGGCGCTGGGCCTCCAGGGAATCGGGTCCACGGAGGAATACCGCCGGGTCTATCCTTCCCGGTTCACAGCGGCCCCGCTGCTGGGTTTCACCGGCATCGACACCCAGGGCCTGGAGGGCCTCGAGTACGCCTACGATTCCTACCTGCGGGGAGCGCGGGGCTACAAGGTGATCGAGCGGGACGCCCTGGGGCGCACCGTGCTCAGCGGCGCGGACGAGAACCCCTCCGGAGGCGGCAGCATCCGCCTCACCATCGACGCCGCCATCCAGCACATCGCCGAGCAGGAGTTGAGCCGGGCCGTGACTCTGTCCGAGGCGGTGCTGGGAATCGCCCTGGTGATGCGCTCGGAGACGGGCGAGATCCTGGCCATGGCCCAGGCCCCGAGCTTCAATCCCAACGATTACTGGGCCTATCCCAAGGAGACCTTCTTCAACCGCGCCGTCACCAGCGGCTACGAGCCCGGCTCCACCTTCAAAGTGCTCACGGCGGCAATCGCCCTGGAAGAAGGGGTGGTCAAACCGGACACGCTCTTCTTCTGCGAAAACGGGGAGTGGCAGCACTATGACAGCGTTATTCACGACACCAAGCCCCACGGCTGGCTGGGGCTGGACGGGATCATGCGGGTGTCCTCCAATATCTGCGCGGCCAAGCTGGGGCTGACGATCCCGGCCGGGGTTTTTCACGAGTACCTGCAACGCTTCGGGCTGGGGCGCCGGCTGGGCCTCTTCAACGCGGCGGACGGACGCCGTCTGGCCGGGGAGGCGGAGGGCTACCTGCTCCCGGTACGCAAGTGGACACCCGTCGATCACGCCGCCATATCCTTCGGCCACGGCATCCTGGTCTCCCCGTTGCAACTGGTCACCGCCATCAACGCCATCGCCTCGAGCGGGGAGCTGCTCAAGCCGCTGTTGGTGCGCGAGGTGCGCAATGTAAAAGGGGAGGTATTGCAGCGCGGGCGGCGCACCGTGCTGCGGCGGGTGGTTTCCCCCGCCACCGCCCGCACCGTTACCGAATTGATGATGGCCGCCACCGGCAAGGAAGGCACAGGCTACCGCGCCTCGGTGCCTGGCCATACCGTCGCCGGGAAGACCGGCACTACCGAGGTCTACGACATCCAGGCCCGGGGCTACTCCAAGACCCGGCACATCGCCAGCTTCGTGGGTTTCGTACCCGCCGAACGGCCGGCCTTGACGATACTGGTGATGGTGGAAGCCCCCCGCAAGGGCCGCTACGGGGGCGTGGTGGCCGCGCCGGTGTTCTCCCGCATTGCCAGGGCCGCCCTGCCCCTGCTGGGCGTGTGGCCGGAAAACGCGGTGCGCAGGGTGGGCAACCTTGCGGCAATTCCCGGGGA
>CAZOXD010000122.1:12671-14650 GCA_964583525.1 uncultured Pseudomonadota bacterium | reverse complement strand
TAATTTCAGCCGTCAATTCATTTCAATCGATTCACGAAGGGAGCGGTCAGGAAGCGGGTGACTCGGGCAGGGGAGGATCCAACCCCGCCACCTTGTTCTCCCACACGCGCTCTGCCGATGCGATTTTCACCGCTTTTCCCGTGAAGGGGTGCGCGAATTCCAGCAACTCGCAATGCAGCGCCTGCCGGGGCAGCAACAACGATTCCCGCAGGCGGGAAAAGTCCCGGTGCCGGATCCAGTCCAAAAAAACCGCCTCGTCCGGATGGTACTTTTTATCGCCGACGATGGGGTGCCCCACGTGGGCCAGGTGCACCCGCAATTGGTTGGTCTTCCCGGTCACCGGCTCCAGCCACAATTCCGAAATCTCACCCCCGGTTCTTTCGGGGAAGGGAGTGGAACCCAAAATCCGGGTGTGGGAAATACCTGGCGGTGTGGCCGCCAACCCCTCTTCCCTCCGCGCCGTTTGACCCGGCGCGCCCGGCACCAGCTTGAGCCGGGTGCGGATGCGGGACTGCGGATCGGGCACGATCCTGCCGGTGATCTCCCGTAGATCGACTGGGAACCGGCCATGCACCAAGGCCCGGTAGCGCTTGGTGATCCGGCCCTCGTGAAACATGCGGTGAAACGAAGCCAAGTGGGCCGGGTCTTTCGAGAACAACACCGGGCCGCTGGTCTCCAGGTCCAACCGGTGTAGAGGCGTCAATCCCGGATTTCCGAAGAACTCGCGCGCCAGGATCGCCAGGGAGGTAAAGTAATACACACCGCTTGGATTGACCGGAAAGGAATCGGGCTTTTCCAGTGCGAGCATCCAGTCGTCCTCATGCAACACGGCGGGAGGATGCGGCGCCGGTTCCTCGCGGCGCAGGTGCAGATACTCGATTCCATCCCCCGGATGCACGGTGGTATCCGCTTTCACCACTTCGCCGTTCAGACGCACCCGGTGCGGATAAAAATTGCGCGCCCAGGCATCATCCCGCCCGTAGCGGTAGCGCTCCAGCAGATAGTCATGGAGGGGGAGGGACTCTCCCCGGTAATTGAAGCGGAACACCCTGGCCTCGGGGCCATTGGCGAAGGGAGGGAGTTCCGGGGAGGAGAGGGAGTTCATGGGGATTCCAGACATGAGCGCCGATTCACGCGGAAGCGGCGCTCTCCTCCTGTCCGGCTTTCCCGGCATTTTCTGCGGCATTCCCGGATTTTACCGCTGCGGCGGCCTTGCGGCCGATGTAGGCCCGCAGCCCGTTGCTGGACAGGGAATGCCCCACCATCTCCTGGGACCAGATGCCCACTTCCAGCAGTTTGTTCAGGTCGATCCCGGTTTCAATGCCCATCCCGTGCAGCATGTACACCAGGTTTTCCGTGGGCAGATTCCCGGAAGCCCCGGGGGCATAGGGGCAGCCGCCCAGGCCGCCCACCGCGCTGTCGTAGGTGGTGATGCCCATTTCCAGGCCCGCCACCACGTTGGCCAGCGCCGTGGACTGGGTGTCGTGGAGATGCAGCCCGATGCGCTTGATGTCGTGGAGGGGGATGATCTGCTCCAATAGGCGCTTGACCTGGGTGGGAGTGCCCACGCCGATGGTATCCCCCAGCATCAGATAGTCCGCGCCATAGGAGACCAGTTCCCGGGCGATCATGGCCACCTGTTCCGGTTTCACCTCGCCTTCGAAGGGACAGCCGCAAACCACGCTGACGGCCGCGATGGCCTGCATTCCCTCCTTCTTGATGGCCGGAATCAACTCCGAGAACATCTCCAGGCTTTCGGAAATGGCGCGGTTGATGTTGGCCTTGTTGTGGCTCTCCGAGGCCGACATGAACACCGAAACCTCCTTCATCCCGGCCCGCGCCGCCCCTTCCAGGCCCTTCATGTTGGGCACCAGGGCCGAGGTGTCGATGTTATTCAACTGCGGGCCGTTCAACGCCGAGAATTCCGTGCCGATCTCCACTCCGTCCGCCAGCGCGGGAATCCACTTGGGATGCACGAA
>CAZOXD010000122.1:4211-12571 GCA_964583525.1 uncultured Pseudomonadota bacterium | reverse complement strand
GTGAGAGAACTCATGAAGTGAAATAATAATATTATATATATTTCATTCTGTCAAGCCTTTTCCACAATTTTTTTCAATTTTTTCCAGCGGAAATTTTCGAGTTGACGGGCAACGCCTCATGCTCAGAGAGGGAGGCGCCGCCATTCGTTCGCTACATGCGGTCGGGGGGCACGATTCCGATCAGGCCCAAGGCTTCGTGAAGCAGCTTCCCCGTAGAGGCGAACAGCGCCAGGCGCGCCCGGGCCAACGCCTCGCTTTCGGCGTGGAGCACCGAGCAGGTGGCGTAGGCGCGGCTGAAGTTCTTGCAGAGTTGGAAGAGGGCGTTGGCCACCAGATTGGGACGCAGGGTTTCCGACGCGCGGGACACCACGCGGTTGAAGTCGTGCAGCGAGCGGATCAGGGTGCGCTCGTTCTCGTGGGTTAGCAGGGCGGGATCGGCTGTGGGATCGGGCTGCATGCCCTTGGCCTCGGCCACCTGGCGGAGAATGCTCCGGATGCGGGTATGGGCGTAGCAGAGATAAGTGCCGGTATCCCCCTCGCTGACCAGCCAGTCCTCCATGTTGAAGACGATGGAGCGGGAGGGGTCCTGCTTGACCATGCCGTAGCGGATGGCGGCCACGGCGATGCGGCGGGCGGTCTCGGCGATCTCGCCATCGCTCCAGTCCCCGCGGTGCTCCTCCAGGTAGTTGCGGTGAATGTAGGCGTCCATCTCCCCCCGCAGCGTTGAGAAGAGGATGGTATTGCCGGCCCGGGAACTCATTTTGCCCTCGGGGAGTGTCACCAGTCCGTAGGGAAGATGGTGGCACTGGGCAGCCTGCTCATAGCCCAGCAGCTCCAGGGTCTTGAAAACCTGCTTGAAGTGCAGAGTCTGCTCGGCGCCCACCACGTAGATGGATTCCTCGATGCCGAAGCGCTCGAACTTGATGCGGGCCAGGGCCAGGTCCTTGGTGGAATAAAGAGTGGTGCCGTCCGCCTTGAGCACCAGGAAGAAGCCCAGATCGTATTCCTCCAGGTCCACCCCCACCGCGCCCTGGGAATGCACGAACACGCCCTGCTCCAGGCCCGCCTCCACGGCTTCTCGGCCCCCGGCCTCCATTTCCGACTCGTAGAAGACGTGATCGAAGCGGGCCCCCAGCCAGCGGTAGATCTCATCGAAGGCCTCCAGGGACCACTGCCGGGTTTCCTGCCACAGGGCGTGCACCTCGCCCTGCCCCGACTCGATGGCTTGCAACACCCGGCTTACCTCGCGCATGGAATGGATCTTCAGTTCCTCCGGGGCCTCCTCAATGCGGCGGATGGCGGCGGTGTAGAGCTCCCCCAGCCATTCGCCGCGCTCCTCGGGATGACCCCCCGGAGGCGGTTCGGAGGCAGCGCCCAGTTCGCCCCGGTGGTGGAGATGGAACCACAGGCAGCGGGCGATGTGGGTGCCCACGTCTCCGATGTAATTGGCCGCGACGACGGGATGCCCGTTGTATTCCATGATCCGCACCAGGGCATCGCCCAGGGCCACGTTGCGCATGTGACCCACGTGAAATGCCTTGTGGGTGTTGGGCTGGGAGTACTCCACCATCACCCTGGCCCGCTCCCCGTCGATCCGGAAATACGCCCCGGAAAGGATCGCCGGCAGGGTGCGCCGAGCCATTTCGGCCATGTCCACCCGGAAGTTCAGGTAGGGGCCGCTGGCTTCCACGCCCCTCAGCAGGGGCGCGTCTACCAGCCGGGTCGTCAGGGCGTCCGCCAATTCCGCCGCGATCACCGGCGGCGCCTTGCGCAGCGCCTTGGCCAGAACGAAGCACGGGAAGGCGTAGTCGCCCAGGGAGGTGTCGGGAGGCTGCTCCACGTGCGCTGCGATGGAGGTGGCGTTGGCGGTGGGAGTGTCCTCCACCTCGGTGCCCCCGATGGCCTTCAGGGCCTCGGCGAGCAGTTCGGATATGGCAACGGCAAATGCATCCATGAAGTATTCCCAGCGCCCTTTCGGGTGGCCGGCCCGATCAGGCTGGCGGTTCGATCCGCCCTTCCCACCAACCTATGCTTGTACCCGAAGCAGGAAGGGGTGGAAAGGGGAGCGCACTCCGGGTAGTGGTTCAGTTTGACCTATCGAGTAATCCAGCCACTTCTTCCAGCGTCCATACGTGATCAGTAATCCCTGCTTCCATAGCCGGTGTGACCCTCAAGGTCTGATGCACTCTCACGAAATTGTAGTACATGAAGTGCAAGGACACGGCGGATGCAAGGTTCTCAACCTTCTTACTGAATGCGTTGGTTAACCGTGTAAACCGGCGCATGTGCATCCTCATGGTGAGATTCTGGCGTTCCACGTAAGACGTGGACAAATGGTCAGGATCGGGATTGCCGATCACCTTGTATTTATCCGCACCAACACAAACCGGAGGGCTGTAGCGTCTCTCGCCGTCTGGTGCCTTCCCGTATTTCTTCACCAGCATCGAATAGTCAATGTCCCGCCCAAAGGACGATGAAACGGCATCCAGATAGGAGTTGAGACCTTCGGAGGTCAGTTGAACACGGTTGGCAAGACGGGATGCCAAATCGTCAATGAACAGTTGGGCGGCTTCGGCGTTCCGACTACCGACGAACCATGAACAGGCCAGTTTGCTGTCAGCATCAATCGCTGTCCACGTCCACACGTCGCCATAACCGAATTGTCCTTTAAATTCTTCCGGGACGTTCCGTTGCTTGGCATAGACGAAACTCCAAATCTCATCGACCTGGACACGCTTGCAGGGGAGATTGCGGAGGGTGTTGTCTTGGTACTCCCAACAGGCCTCACCAAGATCAGTAAGCAGCTTGGCAACCGTGTTCTTGGCCGCACCAGTTATGCGGACGGTTGCACGGATGGACATGCCCTCAACCAAACAACCGATGATCTGTGCGCGTTTCTGAGTGGATAGTCTGTTCATGGTCACACCCTCTTTTGATGTGACCATCATGCTTGAGCGCTTTTGCATTGTCAATCCCTTTCTGCATGCACAACATCCCTGTTGACACGGGCATGCTTACACATATATGATGCAAGCACAACCCTTATGGAAAGGTGCAAGCATGGAAGCGAAAGACGAAAAGAAAGTGAAAGCCGGAAAGGCTCGCGCAGAATCCCTTTCTCCCTCCGAGCGATCCGAAATCGCCAGGACAGCCGCCCAAGCTAGGTGGGGCGAAGGACTCGAAGACCTTCCAGCAGCTATTGCTGTTGGTGTGCTTCAAATTGGAGACAAGGAATTACCATGTGCGGTTCTCGACGATGAGGACAACACACGGGTGCTTACCCAGGATGGATTTTTGCTGGCCCTTGGTAGAAAGGGGCGGCCCAGGCAACCGGGAGGTGAGGGCTTCGAGTTGCCCCTATTTCTGCGCCCATCTAACCTTAAGCCCTTCATATCACAAGACTTAGTAAGCGCTTCAGAACCTTTGGCCTTCCGCTCCAAGACAGGTGGAAACCGTGGTAGGGCTTGGGGCTTTAATTCAAGCCTCCTGCCGTCAGTCTGCTGGGTCTATCACGACGCTAAAAATGCGGGAGCGCTTCAAAAAAGCCAACTACACATTGCTGAGCATTGCGAAATCCTGCTTAGGTCGCTGACAAATGTGGCAATTGAAGCACTTATTGACGAAGCGACTGGTTTCCAGGAGTTGCGGGCAAAGGACGCCCTCCAACGTATCTTGGATCGTTATCTAGGAAAGGAACTCGGTGCGTGGGCAAAGCGATTCGACTACGATTTTTACGAGCAAATTTTTAGACTAAGGGGCTGGAAGATTGATGGTGTCCTAAAGAAGCGCCCCGGTGTGGTCGGAACCTACACCAAAGATTTTGTGTATCAGCGCATTGCCCCCGGAATACTTGCAGAACTGGAGGCGCGGAATCCTAAAGACGATAAGGGAAACCGTAAGGCCAGGCATCATCAATGGTTTTCGGAGACTGGTATCCCAAAGCTTGACGCCCACATTCATGCCGTAACAGCGATTATGAGGGGATCAACATCCTGGGTTGAATTTAAAAGAACCCTTCAACGAGCCTTTCCAAAAATCAACACCAACCTAGAACTGCCATTTGATGAGACAGGTAATTAAATTCACTTACTCCACCTGGCCTTCGCTGCCTTCTTAGCAATCTCCGACCGCTGCTCTGGCGTGAGCTTTGCGGCTCGCGCCTTTCCGCCCTTCTTCCCTCCAAGACGGCCAAGCGCAACAGCGTGTGGATTCTTGCCTGTATCCTCACTAGGGGCTTCCAAGCTAGAATTAGATGTAGTAGCATCTGCAACAATTGAGGCCGCAAGACGATTGAGGTCTCGTGGGCGCTTTGTGCTTTTGCTTGATCGCTTAGGCATGGCGCTAGCATAACACAATATGGAGGAGTTTGAAACCGGAGTTCCACGGACGGGACGATGGGAGACAACCATGGCAAAGGGAAACCGCATCAATAATGCGATTGCGTCTTGGGGCGGGGAGGAAGCCATCGCGACAGAATTCCGAATTCTTGAAAAGTCTGCCAAACGGCTATCTGGCAATGATCCTCGGCTAATAGATGAATATCCGAATCAGTGGGTAGGCGTCTATAAGGGAGAAGTCTGTGCTCAAGGGGACACTTTCAAGGATGTACTGGCGGCCCTTAAGAAGCAGGGCTGTCCAGTGAGCCGCACAATCATCCGATACATCTCGAAATATCGGCGGGCCATGTTCCTGTGATCGGTACGATTACAGGTCGATATGGGGATACGGGGAACTGCCCCTACGTCCAAGCTTTGATCACATTGCCTCGGCTTGGGATATCGGGGGCTATCTCGTTTATATTCGATACCGGCTGCGATCAGACCCTTCTGATGCCAATTGACGGCGACAAGCTGGGTATCGAATACGCCAAGCTGGGGGCTGGCGTGTCCTCATTGTCTGCCAGTGGCGAGATGGAGACGTCTAGCGAGCGGGCGGTAATTATCTTCCGTCAGCCCCGAAAAAACAGAATATTTGTATATGATTTAAATATCGCTATTGCTGTCCGGAAAGAGGGCGTGGAAGAAATTCCATCCCTCTTGGGAAGGGATATTATCTCACGCTGGAGTTCCACGGTAGTACCATCAAAGAAATTCCTGCGCTGTAGAGTTCTCTCTGCAGACTTCACAAAGACCACAGCATCCAAAAAGCATTAAATTCAAACTGACCCACTAGTGTCCTGAGTTTCGGTTTCTCTAATTAATTTACGGGGCTAACACTCTGTAACGGCAAGAGATTAAATTGTGCGAACTACGAACTCAGGACACTAGCGCCCTCCACCCCCGGAAAGGGAATGTTTTCAGGGTGGCCGAGTGAATTGTCAGGTGGGTACTGTAATGGAGATTGATCCCTATCCCGGCAAACCGGCTTTAAGAAGATTCTCCGCATAGAGATCGGAATCGGCTGGATGCTTGAAATGGATAGCGTTGCGAACCGCTGTCACCGTCATACCCGGCCTGAGGGCGAGCAAACCTTCCACAGCCTGCTTGGCATCCTCCACGCGATCCATCAACGCCAGGGTTGCCGCCAGGAGGCGGTGTCCAGCCAGGGCATCCGGCCGAACCTCGATGGCTTTCCGGGCCCAGAGGAGCGCCTCTTCCAGATCCCTGGAGACAAAGCAGGCGGTTCCCAAACCGATACAAAAGTGAATCATCTCGGGATCATGGGGGCTGAGCCGGACGGCCTTCTTCCCTGCCTCGATGGCTTCCTTGGGCATCCCCGCGTGCGCCGAGGACAGGGACAGGTAACCATAGGCAATGGCAAAATTCGGGTTCAAATCGATGGCTTTGCGGAAATGGGCGATGGCCCGATCCGGCTCCTTGGCCACGAACAGGGTCATTCCCATGGCGCATTGCACCCATGGATTGTTTTCCTCCAGACCCATCGCCCTGGCCGCCGCCTCGTTGGCCTTGGAGATGGATTCACCCGGGTTACCGCTCCATCCAAAAAACAAGGATGTGAGATGATAGTAGGCAAGGAATGCCAGGGAGAGGGCATGCTCCGGATCCAGTTCCAGGGCTTTTTCGATCAGCCGTAGCGCTTCCGCGTTGTCTTCCCGGGTGACGCGGGTCACATGCCATCGGCACCGCACCGCGTAATTCCAGACATCCAGGTTCTCCTGGTCCTTGCGCTTCGCGCGGGTAACTTCCGCGGAATAGAGTTCGGGCTGAATGGAGCCGGCGATGCGGGATACGATATCGTCCTGCAGGTCGAAGAGGCTCTCCAGGGGGGAATCGAAACGCTCCGCCCAGATATGATTTCCTGAAACCGCGTCGATCAACTGCGCATTGATCCGCACCCGGTCGCTGATGTTCCGCACGCTTCCTTCCAACACATAGTGAACGCCCAGTTCACGGGAGACCTGCCTGACATCCACCTTTGTTTCCTTATAGGTAAAACTGGAATTGCGGGCGATCACATCAAACCAGCGAAATTTGGATATTTCCGTGATAATGTCCTCCACGAATCCATCCGCGAAATACATCTGCTCCTTGTCGCTGCTCATGGTGTCAAAAGGGAGCACGGCGATGGACGGCTTGTCCGGCAGTTCCATGGTCAACTCCTGTTGGGAAACAGTCCCGTAAGAATCCTGGCCCCGTGGACCCCCACCTTCGGGAATGGACACCAGTTGATAGGCACGCACCGGTTCCGGGATATTCTTGACAAGTTGCTCTCCCAGGTACTCCCAATCCTGTTTTGAGCGGGACTTGATCTGGTCGTACACAGGACGGGAAATGCAAATCCCTCCCGGTTCGGCCAGGGATTCCAACCGTGCGGCGATGTTGACCCCATCCCCGAACAACTCCCCTTCCTTGACCAGCACATCGCCCAGATTGACCCCGATGCGAAAGTCCATTCTGCGGTCATCCGGCAATTCCCGGTTGCGGCCCGCCAATTCCCTCTGGATTTCCACGGCGCTGTCCACGGCATCCACCACGCTATCGAATTCCGCGAGGATGGAATCGCCCGGGGCATTCACGACCCGGCCCTGGAATTTTTCAATGTGAGCGGAAAATATTTCCCGGTACGCTGCCAGGGTGGCAAGAGTGGCGTCGGGATTGTCGTTCATGAGGCGGCTGTAGCCAGCCACGTCGGTGACAAAAACGGCGGTCAGTTTTCGCTTCGCACCGGATGCGGCCATATCGAACTCCCCGGGAATCAGCCCCCATTGGAAACAGAGGTGGGACCAGGAAGCGTTCGCTTTCCCTTCCCCATGTTCAGTCCAGCAGACTCCGAATCCTGTTCCGTTGCATTCCCATATCATGATTTCAGTAACAGATACCATTTCCATGCAATAATATCGCGGATGTACGGGCTGGAGGTCCTCCGTGAACAAATGGGCTCCCAACAGGAGTCTTCATCTTTCCCGGAAGAGCCTCTCCGGCGTTGCGAGGCCCTTCCCCCCCTGCTAGGTTTCAGGTTCATCCCCCGGTCAATAACCCGGCAATACCCCGGCATGGACGCCGGCAAGTAATCGTGGTGGGGGGATGCCTGCCTTATGGAGACCTGAACTTGGCCCGTTCAACAAAAAATGTTGCCGAAAAAGTTACCGAAAGAGCATCCGGCAATCCTCCCGGCAAGGGTTTCGACCAGCCCTTCGACCATTCCCAACTGACCCTGGAGGACGTGCAGGCCAGCCAGGTGGGGGGCCGGGGCAAGGAAACCGTGGTGGGCATGCTGGAGCGGATCACCTTCGCCAACGAGGAGAATGGGTTCGTCATCGGGCGCCTGCTGGCCGAGAAGCAAAAAGAGCTGATCACGGTGAAGGGCGTGCTGGGCAATGTCCGGGAGGGCGAGACCCTCAAGCTGTGGGGCGTCTGGGAGGATCACCCCACCTACGGCCCCCAGTTCGCCGTGGAGTCCTCGCTGGTGATGGAGCCCACCAGCCTGGAGGGCATCGAGCGCTACCTGGAGGCCAACATCAAGGGGGTCGGCAAAAAGCTGGCTCAGCGCATCGTGAAAATCTTCGGTCACGAAACCTTCCAGGTCATCGACAACGAACCGGAAAAGCTGCTGGAGGTACCCAAGTTTTCCCGCAAGGTCTACCGGGAAGTGGTGGAGACCTGGGAGGAGCAGAAGGTCAAGCGCGAGGTGATGGTGTTCCTGCACTCGGTGGGAATCTCCCCCCTCTTCGCCGAGCGGATCTTCACCACCTACGGCATCGGCGCGGTGGAGACCCTCAAGGACAATCCCTACCGGCTGGCGATGGACATCCAGGGCATCGGCTTCCGCACCGCGGACCTGATCGCCGCCAAGCTGGGCGTAGCCCGGGATTCCCCCCGCCGCGCCGAGGCGGGAGTCATCTACGTGATGGACGAGGCCGGGAGCGAGGGCCATACCGGGCTGCCCCATGCGACGGCCAT
>CAZOXD010000122.1:0-4111 GCA_964583525.1 uncultured Pseudomonadota bacterium | reverse complement strand
CGCCGCCATCCCTGCCGTGGCCCTGGCCGCGCCCACGGGAAAGGCCGCCAACCGCCTTTCCGAGGCCACGGGCAAGCCAGCCACCACCATCCACCGGCTCCTGGAAGCCGGGCCCAAGGGATTCCAGCGCAACGCGGACCATCCCATCGACGCGGAACTGGTGATCGTGGACGAGTCCTCCATGATCGACACCCTGCTGATGGCGGCCCTGCTGGCGGCGCTGCCCGACGCCTCCCGGCTGGTGCTGGTGGGCGACGTGGACCAGCTTCCATCGGTGGGTCCCGGGCTGGTGCTGGGGGACCTGATCGCCTCCGGGCGCTACTTCGTTGCCCGGCTGGAGCATGTCTTCCGGCAGGCCCAGGGAGGCCAGATCACCGCCAATGCCCACTCCATCCGCAAAGGGGAAATGCCGGACCTTTCCCGCCCGGAGGGAGAACGGCTTTCCGACTTCTACTTCCTGGCCGAAGAAGACCCGGCGCGGATCGTGGACAAGATCCGCACCATGCTGCTGGAGCGGATACCCGGCGCCTTCGGCCTGGACGCCAGGAACGACGTGCAGGTGCTGACTCCCATGCACCGGGGGCTGACGGGAACCCAGAATCTGAACCGGATGCTGCAATCCTGGCTCAACCCGCGCGGGAAGGAGATCGGCTGGGGCGACCCCCCCTACCGGATCGGGGACCGGGTCATGCAGACCCGCAACGACTACGAGAACATGGTCTTCAACGGAGACATGGGAGAGATCACCGGCTTCGATGCCGGAGAGGGCCACGTGCGCATTTCGTTCAGCGGGCGGGAAGTCACCCTGGAGAAAAAGCACATGGAGCACCTGGCGCTGGGGTACGCCATTACGGTACACAAGGCCCAGGGCAGTGAATACCCGGCGGTGGTGCTGCCGCTGACCACCCATCACGCCATCATGCTTCAACGCAATCTGCTCTACACCGCCCTTACCCGGGGGCGGAGTCTGGTGGTGGTGATCGGCACCCGCAAGGCGGTCGGCATGGCCGTGCGCAACGCCCGCCCCATCGTCCGCCACACGGGACTGCGCATCCGCCTGAAGGAATTGGAGGCCTGATGCAACGGCGGGTAGTGGGTCAAATTGAATTTTTCTCCGCAAATAAGAACTGCAAATAAGGACCCTGTCATGCGGAGCGGAGCGAAGCATCTATGTGGTTTCAACCAGGAAAGTCAATGAGATAGCTCGGGCTGGTATTACAAGGGAGATTCTTCGCTGCGCTCGGCAATGACATAATCAAATTGACCCACTACCCAACGGGGGATCCGGTGGAACTCTGGAGCCAAATTGGATAATATGAGGAGAGGAGAAGTCCCGGAAGAATGTAAGGGGGGGTACCCTCCCACCGAACAAATTTCCGCAGTGCAATATTCCACCGCACAAAAACCCACCGGGGGATTCCTCGTTAACCAGCAAAGGTGCCGCTCTTGAAAATCGAATTCCGCTGGGAAGCGATCGACGCCCAGACCCTGCGTGCCAAGGTGGCGGGCGGGTGGCTGGTGCGTTTTCACAGCCAAACCGGCGCCGTGGCCATGACGATGGTAGCCGACCCCAAGCACCAATGGGTGGTGAAGGTGCCCAAGGAATCCATCGCCGAGGCCCGGGAACGGCTGGAAAAGATGGAATCGAACCTGAAGGATCCCTACATCGAAGACGCCATCAAGGCGGAAATGAAGGAAGAGATCGACCACCTGCGCCGGTTCGTGGACAGCAACTCCTGACCCCGCCACTCCCTCATCCGCTCCCTCATCCCTTCCCTGTTACTTCGTGTTTGAAGTTGGCGTAATGCGGTGTGAATGCAATCATGACGAATAACAGCGAATTAAACTGGAAACTTCTGACGCGAAGTTCCGCCATTGAGCACTAGCGCAACCGCCCCATGACCCTCCCTCCCCGCATCGCCCGCCTGGTGCGATTGGCCGAACTGCCGGAACGCCGCGTGCTGGGCATGATGTCCGGCACCTCCCTGGACGGGCTGGACCTGGCCCTGTGCCGCATCCGGGGCGCTGGCGGGGAAAGCCGCATCGAGATCGAACACTTCCGCACCCATCCCTATTCGCCCGGAGAACGGGAGCGCCTGGCGCGGGTGGTATCGCGCCGGGAAGCAACCTTGGAGGAATTGACCGCGCTCCATCCCTGGCTGGCGGCCCTGCACGCCAGGATCGTCCTGGACACCCTGGCGCAATGGGGCATCGCGGCCGGCGGAGTGCACCTGCTGGCCTCCCACGGGCAGACCGTCTTCCACGCCCCCGGCAGTTGGGAGGAGGGCGGGGCGGCTCGTCATGCCACCCTGCAGTTGGGTGACGGGGATCACCTGGCACTGCGCACCGGCATCCTCACCCTGTCGGACTTCCGCCAGAAGGAGATCGCCGCCGGCGGGCAGGGCGCCCCCCTGGCCCCCTATGCGGAGGCGCTGGCCTTCGCCGGGAAGCGGCCCCGGCTGCTGCTCAACCTGGGAGGCATCGCCAACTTCACCTTCCTCCCCGCCGGGGGAGCGGTTTCCGGTGTCCGGTATGGCGATACCGGCCCGGCCAACGCCTTGATCGACCGCGCCGTGCGGCGCTTCTTTCCGGAGCATCCCGACGGATTCGACCGGGACGGGAAGCTCGCCGCCCAGGGCGCCCCCCACGAGGAGTTGCTGCGGGAACTGCTGGAGGAGCCCTTCTTCCAACTGCCCTGCCCCAAATCCACCGGCCCGGAAACCTTTGGGGACGCCTACCTGGAAGACGCCATCCAGCGGGCCGAGGCGCTTGGGCTTTCCCCGTACGACCTGATCGCCACACTGACCCTGCTCACGGTGAACTCCATCACCGCCACCCTGCGCCGGGAGTTGCCCTCCCTGGAAGGCGCGGAATTTCACGTCAACGGGGGCGGCCTGCACAATCCCCGCATCGCGGACGGGCTGCGCGCGGCCTTCCCGGAAATGACGTGGATGGAGCCCGGCGCCCTGGGGATTCCACCGGACGCCCGGGAAGCGGTGCTCTTCGCGCTGCTGGCCCACGAAAGCCTCTTCGGTGAGGGATTCGCGGCGCTGACCGGAAACCAAGCGGTGGCTGGGAATCAAGTGGGGGCTGGAAGCAGGGAGAAGGACGGAACCGTACACCGGATCGGATTCGGGAAGCTGAGCTGGCCGGATTGAAGTTCCCTGCTGCCGGAAAATCCTGGCTACTGGTAAATGCTGAGATAATAGTCGCCGGGCACGCCGCTCATCTCCTCCACTTTCACGTAGTAGCGGGTGTTGGGATGGAGGTTGAAGGTCTCGCAGACCTCCGAACCGGCCCCGGGTGTGAAATCGCATTCCTGCAACACCACGTCGAAAGCGGAGGCGTCGAAGAGACGCCACAGCAGATCGGAGTGCGTACCGGATACGCTGATAATGTAGGGACCGCCCTCCTCCGTGATGAACTGATAGAAACTGGATTCCTTCACGCCGATGGAGCCGATGTGGGCGCTCCCGCCACGCAGGGAAACCGGCGTGCTCACCTCGCCCTGAAACAACCCCCGCCCTTCCGTGTGCGACACCAGCAGCGTGAACTCCACCTCCTCCTCCGAGGTGGTTGTGATGCGGAAATCGTATGTTTCATCCGGGGAGGACACCAACTCGCAGGAACCATTGCCTTCGATCGCACAGGTGCGCTTGGGGTGCCGAATGCGGATGGGTACGTCTAGCGGGTTGTCCGACACCATGATCAGGTAGGCCCCGCGTTTGATAGTGCGGAAGCGGTACTCCGCGGGGGATGCGTTGGAAAGTTTCTGCTTGGGGTAGGCCCGCTCCAGCGTCAGCAGGGAATCGTCGGGGGGCGGCGGCTCCTTCTCGAATTCGGCGTCGCACGCCACGGCCAGGGGCCACAACAGCGCCAGCATTGCCAGCACCGCCAACGGTTTCCACCCATCAATGCCAATGAATCGTCTCATCTCCGGCACCCGCGATCATGAGCGAAAAAGGGAACAGGAATGTCACCGGACAACCCTTCCCATCCACTCTCCCCGCATACTTCAATGTACTCCCCTTCCCGGGAGCGATGCAACAACCTTTGCAGTAACCGTTGCAACAGGGCATCCGCGGATTGCGGGGATTGCGGGGATTTGAAC
>CAZOXD010000121.1:0-14870 GCA_964583525.1 uncultured Pseudomonadota bacterium | reverse complement strand
TCTTCGGCTACGGCTCGCTGATCTGGCGGCCCGGATTTTCCTTCACCGAATCCCGGCCCGCGCGCCTGGAGGGCTACCACCGGGCCTTTTGCCGCTACTCCTTCCGCCACCGGGGCACCCCGGAAAAGCCGGGGCTGGTGGTGGGCCTGCGGGAAGGCGGCGCCTGCCTGGGCATGGCCTTTGCGGTAGGTGGGAGGGGTAGGAGAAAAGGGGCTAATGAAAGGGCGGGCGCCGGAAGCGAGGAGGAGGTGCTGGCCTACCTGGACGAACGGGAGGGCGCCGGGTACGTGCGCCATGCCCTGCCCGTGGAACTGGTGGCCGGTACTGATAATGCCGTCATGGACATTGCCTGCACGGGCAATGCCGATACGTACAAGGGCCCCCCGCCCCGGCGGGTAAACGCCTGGACCTACGTTCCCGACCCCGGTCATCCCTCCTACTTCGGGGAAGAAGACACCGCCCGGCTGGTGGAGCGGGTGGCCCTGGGCGAGGGGGAAAGCGGCACCGCCCTGGATTACCTGCGCGAGTTGATCCGCCACCTGGAACCGTTGGGCGCGGAGGAACCGCACCTGGCGGCTATATTGCACAGTGCGGAGAAGTACCGGGAGGAGGACGGGGCAGGGTAGCGGGGCGCCGCTCAGCCGGTATTCCGCCATGCCCGGAACATCTCCCACCCCCACCAGAACAGTCCCGCCAGCCAGAGGGCCGCACCCCCCTGCACAAGCACCCCCTGAGAGAGGATTTGTCCCGCCAGGATCAGTGCCGCGCCCAGCAGGAACAATCCGTGCAGTAAGGATCCGTGCCATAAGGATCTGTGCGGTAAGGATTCGCGGGGAAGGCGGCTCCGGACGTTCCGGCTTTCCTGGTTTTCCCTGCTTTCCGCTGACCCGGCTGACCCGGCCGGCCCGGCTGACCTCAACCGATCGAGCAACGCGGGGAGGGCGTATCCCGTGAAAAACAGCAGCACCCCGGCATTGAGGGAGGCGGTCAACTCCCATCCCGGAACCCCTCGGGAAACGCGGATGGCGGCATGGAGCAACAGCACTCCCACGGTCAGGGCGCCCGCGTTTTCCGCTACCCGCACCAGGAACGCGCCCGGCGTAGTGCGCTGGGGCAGAGCGCTCCACAATAGCAGCGCGCCCAACAGCGCCAGGCCGGCCGGGAGTCCGATGGGATGCCCCCCGGGGGCCAGGGCCAGCACGGCGGCGAACACGCCTCCCGTGGCGGCGGCCATGCGGCCATAGAGCCGCAGCAAAACCACCGTTGGAAGAACCGCGCCCGTAGATTCCCCGCCGGCGTCCCGCCCCGCTGCCATCACAGTCACCGTTTCCGCAGCTTCCGCCGCCAGAAGCTGGGGCCACATGAACAGGAATCCACCTGCGATCAAATGGACGAAGATGGTGGAGGGAAAATAGATTCCGTATTTCCCGGTCTGCAGATCCATCACCAGCAGCGATCCCAGGGACATGGCCACCAGCAGGCCCACGCCGGGGAGGTGGGCCCACAGATGACGGGGGGCGCCCCGCGGCCGTCTCCAGAGAGCCCACCACCCATGGATCACCGCCAGGACGATGCCCGTGGGAACCAGGTAGTGCCCGCCGAGAAGCGACAGGCGGATCGATTGCGTGAAGAACCCCCACTGCATCACCACCACGCCGGGGACGTGAAAGGCCCACACTGCGGCGGGCAGCCAGGCTTCCAACCAGGATAGCAGCCGGAAGCGGGAAGTCCCCCGCCCGTACAGCACGGGCCACATCCGCTGCTGCAGCAGGTAGGCCCCGGTGAGAAACCCGCCCAGGGTGAGCAGATGCATCCAAAACGTCAGGCGGGAGTGCCCCATTCCCGTCAGGGCCACCGCCGGGAAGGCCAGCAACCAGGTCATCCCCGCCGCCAGGAATGCGAACAGGGTGAATTTATAAAGGAGGGTCATGGATCTCGCTGCCTGAATAATGATTCCGTCCCCGGTTGTGATCACGAGAAATGCACACGAGAAATGCATAGGAAGCCCGGGTGTTTCCTCACTGCTTTCCCATTGCCGCTAGCAGGACTACTAGCACCTTCGAGAGATGCGCACCACGGAAACGGTGTGCGATTCGCCAACCTCCCCGCTCCCTTTTGTGCAAGAAAGTGAAAGGGCGCGGCCCGGCTGAAAAGGACAGTTCAGACCGATCGAAAACACCCGCATCGTGCAGGCGCACCGGTCTGGCGAAAGGCTGCAATACGGCCCGAGGGAATCAAGTCAAACGGGCGCCGGTCGATCCTTCAGGCTCTGGAGCTGCCAGGATTTTGTTATGTTTGCCATGGGAATTTATTTGACAAAATCAACTAAATATTTGACAATGGCAATAATATTCCATCGAATTCATGCGTGAAAGAAATGGCCAACGGCGATTTCAATCGACAGGTGGAAGCAGTCCGGCGATTCAACCGATTTTACACCAAACAAATCGGGGTTTTGCACGAGGGATTGCTCAGGAGTCCTTTCTCCCTCACATATGCACGCGTGATCTATGAGTTGGCACACCACGGCGTGACCACCGCGGCAGAGCTTTGCAACGAACTCGGTTTGGACGCCGGGTATTTAAGCCGCATCCTGCGCGGTTTCAAGAGCAGCGGACTCATCGAAAAGGAGCGCTCCGAAAGCGACGGCCGGCAATACCTGCTGCAGTTGACGGAGAAAGGCCGGCAAGCCTTCGCGCTGCTCAATTCCCGCTCGCGCGAGGAGATCGGCGCCATGCTGAAGGGGTTCCCGGAGGAAGACCGGGATCGTCTGCTAACGGCGATGCATACCATCGAGAGCATACACGGCGAACACCCCGAACATAGGATTCCTTACCTCCTCAGACCTCACCAACCGGGCGATATGGGTTGGGTGGTGCAGCGGCACGGCGTCCTCTATGCGGAAGAATACGGCTTGGATTTGCAATTTGAAGCGCTGGTGGCCGAAATCGTGGCGGAATTCATAAAAAATTTCGATCCGAAAAGGGAGTACTGTTGGATTGCAGAGATGAATGGTGAAAACGCCGGTTCCGTGTTTCTCGTCAAGCAGTCGGATACGACAGCCAAGCTTCGGTTACTCATCGTTGAACCGAACGCGAGAGGCATGGGCATCGGCGCCAGATTGGTGAGTGAATGTGTGAAATTCTCCCGAAGTGCCGGTTACCGGAAGATAACGCTCTGGACGAATAGCGTTTTGCGGGCGGCCCGGCATATTTATCAGGAAGCAGGGTTCCAGCTTGTCCATGAAGAGGCCCACCATAGCTTCGGTCAGGACCTGGTCGGTGAAACCTGGGAATTGTCCTTGCCCCAATCCCCCCCCTCCAATCACAACCGTGAAGGCCGGGCATGATGGACGCCGGGAAGCCGGAGACGGAAGGCCCACCCTCCGCCGGTACGTTCCTTGAAATCTTGAAAAAGATTCCCGAGCCAATCCACGCCAGTGCCGAATGGAGACGGAGAATCCGATGCCCAAGTTCCTGCCGGCCGCGGCGGCCGCTGCCACGGGAATCTTCGTGGGATCGACCATCGTCGCGACGCGCTTTGTCATTGGCCAGACGGAGCCCGGGTCCTTAGCCTTCCTGCGGTACGTTGTGGGATTCGTTTGCCTCCTGCCACCCGTCTTGCTGTCGCCCAGAGTGTGTTTCGACCGCCGGGACATCCTGCCGATCGGTCTCCTCGGAATCGCTCAATTTGGGATATTGATCGCCTTACTGAACTTTGGGCTGCAATACATCGGTTCGGCACTCGGCGCCCTCATTTTCTCGACGTTTCCCTTGTTGACAATGGTAATCGCCGCCGGTTTTCGCTACGAATCCCTCACATGGTTGAAATCGGCTGGGGTTGTTCTGACCATCGCCGGTGTGGGCTTCGCTCTCGGCGACAAGCTAACCCTTCCCGGATCCGTGCGAGATGAGTGGATTGGAGAACTGGCGGTCTTCGGCAGTGCATTATGCGGTGCTTTCTGCAGCGTGTTGTACCGTCCCTATCTCCAAAAGTATCCGGCCCTCCATATCAGCGCCTTCGCCATGTTGGCTTCCCTGCTTTTCCTGGCTCTTTTGGCCGCGGGGGAGGGATTTTTCAATTCGGTGCCGCGCTTTACCCTTGGCGGATGGGCCGCCGTTCTCTTTATCGGCATGAGCAGCAGTATCGGATATTATCTTTGGCTTTGGGCGCTCCAACATGCGACACCCACGAAAGTGACCATTTTCCTGGCGCTGAGCCCCATCACGGCGACGGCTCTGGGCGCAATCCTCCTTTCCGAGAAGATTTCGGCCTTTTTCCTCATCGGTCTCTGCTGTGTAGCCTTCGGTCTTTTTCTGGCAAATTGGCGGGTACGCCTTGCCGATCACGAATGAATTCCGTTTCGCCCCCCCCTCCCGCGGGCAGGGACGGACGCATCAGCATCCTCTGCGCACGGTTGGTGAATCCTGTTCCACAATTCCAGGCAAGAATGCGGTTTTCCCGCATGGAGATTCAGGGTGATCAGAGGTCGTTCCGAGGAAGGGAATCAACGAAAATTTAACGCGAATTCCCCACTTTACGCCGCCATCATTCGCAGTCATCTTCCATTGGCAGAGCCGGATCGCAGGCCCATTCCTGCAAGGAGGCATCATACATTGCGACGTCTTCCCGCCCCAGCAACGCCAGGGCAAAAGCATCGCCTGTGGCGGCGATGCCCGCGCCTCAGTAAGTGATGATCCCGTCCTTGTCGAAAACGCCCAACGCATCGAATTTGGCTTTAAGCATGTGCGGGGGCAGAAACTTGTTGGTTTCAGGGTCAATCAGGTCCAATGCCCATAGGTTAACGCTGCCCGGGATACGGCCCCTGCGGCTGGTCTGATCCCTGGGGCCGTAATGGACATGGGTTTCCCCGGAATGGATGTCCGGCGAAAGGGCGTTGATCAAGCATGTCGCGGGGTTTTCCAGCGCGGCCAGCACGTCCGCCTTGTCCGCCACCAGTTCCGGCCTGAAACGGGGGGTGAAATCTCCCTTGGGATGGCTAGGCAAATCCGTGGTAACCGGACGGGCTTCCCGGTCCCATGCCTGCCAACCCCCATCGAGCAGAGTCGCGTTGTCGAATCCGAATACCCGGAACATCCACCAGACCCGAGTGACGTATTGGATTTCCCGGGTGCCGTACAGCACCACTCGCGAATTGTCCGACACGCCCTGGCGGGATACGGCATCCGCAAAGCGTTCCTCCGTGGGCAGTGTGAACCGTAGCGCGCTTTCCGGATCGGACAGGTCATGCACCAAGTCCAGATGCGCGGCCCCGGGGATATGCCTCTTTTCGTATTCCGCATTGCCGCGCTCGATGCAAAACACTCCGTCCTCGTCTATCCAGCGGTGCACCGTGCAATCGAAGATACGCAAGTCCGGATCGTCCAGGTGTTGCTCCAGCCACCCCGTTTCCACCAGGTAGTCAATGCCCATGATTTACACTCCCGGTTATTGGCGCCCCGGACCTCCATTCATTTCGGATCCGATGCATCCTACATTGCCTTCCGCATTTCCCGCCATCAATGGTAGCATGATCCTTTCCATCGGTGGATGGAATCCCGATGGACGGGAAGCAGGCCCCTATTTTCGATAAATCGAGCAGCGAGGAGCATTCATGCCGGAGGTTTTGCAGGACGTATCCGCCTTTCCGGCCACGGCGATCCTCACGCCGAAGGTGCACCGGGTGCTGGGGTTGAATCCCTCCCCCTTCACAGGGCCGGGCACCAACACCTACCTGGTGGGAATGGACGGCCCGGAGCCGCTGCTGATCGATACCGGGATCGGGCTGCCTGAATGGCTGGAACTGCTGCGCTCCCACCTGGCGGAATGCGCCGCTCCGCCCCTGGCGCGCTGCCTGATGACCCATGGCCACCCGGACCACACCGGCGGGGTGACGCACCTGACGGATCTTATTCCGGGGCTGCCTCTGCACAAGCATCCCTGGCCCGGCAGCGATGCCCCCATCGAATCCCAGACCCGGCCCATCGCCGATGGGGAGGTCATCCGCGGAGAAGGGTACACCCTGCGGGCCGTGCACACCCCCGGCCATGCCCCCGACCACATCTGCTTTCTGTTGGAGGAGGAGCGGGCCCTCTTCACCGGGGACGTGATCCTGGGCGTGGGCACCACTGTGATTCCGCAAGAGGGGGGCGACCTGGGGCAATACCTGGATACCCTGCGCCGGTTGCAGAACCTGGATTTGGAGCGCATCTATCCCGGCCACGGCCCCGTGATCGAAAATCCCCAGGAGAAGATCGCCTTTTACCTCAATCACCGCCTGGAGCGCGAGGCACAGATTCTCACCGAGTTGGAAGGGGGTGGCAAGACCGTGCAGGCCATCGTCCAGTCGATCTACCGCGAATATCCGCCCAACCTCCATGCCGCCGCCGGGCAGAGCGTGACATCCCACCTGGACAAGCTGATCCGGGAAGGGCGGGTCACGGCCCGGGAGGGGGCTTCACCGGTTTATTCGCTGGAAGCGTGAACCGCCCCGTATTCCGGACACCGGACACCAAACCCCGTTCACTGAACACTGAACCGCAGGGCCTGATAATGAAGCGTCCCATATTTTCCACTCTTGCAGACCCCCTGGCGGAATCCGGGGCGCTCACCCCCGCGCCGCCCTGGCGGGTGGGGCCGGGCCTGTGGGACTTCCGCCACCCCCTGTTGATGGGGATCATCAACGCCACCCCGGACTCCTTTTCAGACGGGGGGGAGACCCTCCATCCGCACCAGGCGCTGCAAAGGGCGCGGGAAATGGCCCGGGACGGCGCCGACCTGCTGGACCTGGGCGGGGCATCCTCCCATCCCAAGGCCCCCCCGGTATCGCCGGAGGAGGAACTGGGCCGCATCGCGCCCATCGTGGAACGGATTCTGTCCGAGGTGCCCCTGCCGCTGTCCATCGACACCCAGCATTCCCCGGTGGCCGAGGCCTGCCTGGCCCTGGGGGCGCACCTGATCAACGACGTGAGCGGGTACGTCGATCCTGGCATGGCGCGGGCGGCGGCCTCGCGGGGCGCGCCGCTGGTGATCACCTACAACAACTTCGCCGTGCCCAAGGAGGCCAGCGGGCTCTCCTTCCTCTCGGACATGCTGGCCTTCTTCGACGAGCGGATCGAGGAGGCCCAGGCCGCGGGGGTGGAGCGCATCGTGATCGATCCCGGCTACGGCTTCGGAAAATCCCTGGAGGAAAACCTGATCCTGCTGCGCTCCCTGCCCCTGCTGCAGCGCTTCAACCGTCCCATCCTGATCTGCACCTCCCGCAAGGGCTCCCTGGGCCGGATCACCGGGGAGGCCGTGCCCAAGGAGCGCCTCGGCTCCTCCCTGGCCAGCAGCCTCTACGCCGTCACCCGGGGCGCCCACATGGTGCGCGTCCACGACGTGAAGGCTTTCCGGCAGGCCCTGCTCACCTGGCAGGCCCTGGAAAGCTACGAGGGGGAGAGCGAAAAGCGGTAGGGTGGTGACCGAGAAAATCACACACGAAATCCAAGCGCGGGCACGGCATGCCGTGTCCGGAATTCCCATCACGGGGTTGGGGGTTGCTGTTGCCTTGTTTCGAGGTTCACCCACGAAACCCCTCCCTCCCGCGCCTGACGGCGCTCCTTCCCTCCCCGTGCACGTGGAGGGAGAACTGCTCGTCCGAATCACGCTCTATCTTTGCACATAAGCTCCCCTCTCCGTGCACGGGGAGGGGTCGGGGGAGGGGTGCTGTTGCTGTTCTGCTCCCTGAAGGTCTCAGAGGAACCAAAGGAAAATCGATCTGACACAAACAAATGAACTTTTCAGACGATAATGTGGACATGGCCCTGCGACAGGCTCAGGACACGGCATGCCGTGCCCCTACAAAATCCGCGTTCATCTGCGTTTATCGGCGGTTCCATTAGCGGTTGGATTTTGTGGTCTCAATCCCCTCCATCGAGGCTGGCCCGGGCTTCCCCGGCCAGTTGGGCGAAGTGCGCTTCCAGGCCGGCATGGGTGCCTTGCAGTCCCGCCACCACGGTTTCGGCCCAGCCGACATAGGCCCGCCTGCGCTCCACGGTCCAGTTGGGAGGATGGTGGATCAGGTCCGTGATGTTGGCGATGAGGTCGGAGAGCTTGAGCAGCCGCGCCTCCCGGCTCTTGCCCGCGATGGCGCGCACGGCAGCCTCCTTGATTTCCCGGCTGGAGAGGGACTTGTCGTCGGTCACTTCCTTGACGATCCCCGCCACCCGCTCCCCGAAGATTTCCACCAACTCCTCATGGGTGGTGTCGGTATCCTCCACTACATCGTGGAGGATGGCGGCCATCAGCAGGCCGGTGTCTTCCGCGCAGCCGTTGGCGGCCAGTTGATCGGCCACGGCGATGGGGTGGTTGATGTAAGGCGCCGCGGTGTTGCCCTTGCGGCGGTGGTCGCGATGCTTTTCCGAGGCGAAGCGCACCGCCTCCAGCAGCCCCATGGCGGCCTCCGCGACGGACGCGAGTGAGTCCTTGGGCATGGTGTCATTGAGTACGGTGTTCTTGGGAATGGTGTTCTTGGGTACGGCATCCTTGGGCCCAGATCCCTTCATCGCGTTTCCCTTCATCGCGCCTCCTTTCCGGGGCCGGGGGCTGGGTCTCCCCCGTCCTGCGGCAGGGCCTCCGGATGGGTATGATAATAGCAAAACTTGAGGAAGCGCAGTTGCAGCTCCAGCCCGTCCAGCACGGCTACGGTCAGTCCCGGCCAGCCGTCCCGGAAGCCCCCCTTGAGCAGGTAGCGCCGTAGAAAGCGCGTTCCAGGCGTCCAGCACAACTGCCCGAAGGCCATGGGAATACCAGGGGATTTTCCTGACCGGGCCAGCAGTTCGGCATTGAAGGTGGAGTAGAAATCCAGCTTGCGTACTGCCTCCACCGGAGAGGGGTTGGTGTAATGATCCATGGGATGCGCGAGGGAGCCGATAGCGCCCTCCACCTCCAGCTTCTCGTGCACGTGCACGCAGGGAAAGCGCGCCTTGCCGCGCCGGAACAGCCTCAGCTGGGTATCCGGGTATTGCCCCCCGTGGCGCAGCCAGGCGCCGAAGAAATAATTGCGGCGGGGCAGCTTGAAGGCGTTTTCGCTGGGATTGCCGGCAATCGCCGCGCGGATTTCCTCCCCCAACTCCGGGGTGATTACCTCGTCCGGGTCCAGGTAGAACACCCAGTCCGTAGTGGCCTGGTCGATGCCGTAGGCCTTGTTGACGTTGAGGTTCATGGTGTTGGGGCGGGAAAACACCTGTTGGGTGAACTTCCGGGCCACCTCCAGGGAGCCGTCTCTGCTCTCGCAATCCACATAGATCAACTGGTCGGCCCACCCCACCGATTCCATGGCGCGGGGAATGTTATGGGCCTCGTTGTGGCCGATCATGGTGAAAGCGATGGTGGTCATGGCTGGCTGGCGGGTTCGAGGGAGGATATGGGAGTTCAGCGGGATTTAGGCTTTGTTTGAAAACCCAAAATACGCACTTCGAGACGAGCCCTACCGGGCTCTCCTCAGTGACGCGGATTGATGATGTTGCCCAATTCAAACCGCCTTCCTGAGGAGCCCCGCCAAACGGGGCGTCTCGAAGGAGGCAGCCCAAAGCACTTATCTGACACAGCCTAGGCCAAATCGATGCGGGTGGCCTGCATGGGTCACGGAACAAGCAGGCGTTCAAGGCCCACTGCTTGGAGGACCACCGCCTGGAGGCCCACCTTCCAGGGACTCGTCTTTCGGAATCGAGGCCTCCATCTTCAACCCCCAGGATTGCACAGCTTCCCATATCTGATCCATCCCGATGGAGGCCACGCAATTGAAATGGGGGCACCTTTCCTTATCGCACACCGTGCAATTCCTGGGAAAGGCGGGGGCCAGCAGATAGCGCCGGAAATCCTCCGGCGCCCCCTCGCCAGGCAGGGTGCGCCAGCGTTCGGGCGCGGATGCGCGGTTCTGGGGGTAGAGCCCCACGTGGGGGATGCCTGTCAGTCCGGCCAGGTGCAGCGGCCCGGAGGAATTGCCGACGAACAGGCGCGCTCCTGCGATCAACTCAGTCAATTCGGGGAGGGAGCACCCGGTTTCGATCCGCACCCCGGGGATGCCCGGGAAGTGGCGTTCCAAAACGGGCCGGTCCTCCTCGTCGCCCACCACCACCACCTCGTTCGCAGCGTCCCCATTCCCCGCTCCACCCGGGGGAGTTCCCGGGGAGCGGGCCAACTCGCGGGCCAACTCTACGAAGCGTTCCAGGGGCCAACTGGGAGCGGTGCCGCTACGCTTATGAGGGTGCATCACGATGGGCCCCACTGCAAGCCCCGGTGTGGGCTGCGCTGTCTCCCCCCCACTAGTCTCCCCGCTGCCTTGCGCATTACCGCCCTCCCCGCCGGGAAGGCGCAAGGCCGGCCGCCGGTATTCGGACTTCAGGCCCAGGCACTCCAGATAGTCCAGGTTGAGGGCGTATTCGGAATCCAGCGAGCCCTTGCGGGAGCGGCGGTTGAGGACGTTGAAGTGCCAGAAAAACAGCCGCCGCAGGGGGCCGGCCCGCAAGGGAATTCCCGCCTTGTGGATCAGGCGGGCGCTCTGCAGTTCCGCGTAGGGCAGGATGGCGGCGTCGAAATTCCGCGCCCGGATATTTTCCAGCAGGGCTTGCCGCCCCATCCGGGTTTCCCTGGGGGGGTGGCGGTGCCGGTGGCGTCTCAGGAGGAACCCGCCATCGCCGATGGCGTCCTCGATTTCGGGAAGCAGCCCAACCAGTGGCAACAATCCCTCATTCACAAGCACGGTGATGCGGCTTTGGGGTAATTGCTGCTTGAGGGAGGCAATCAGGGGCAGGGTGAGGATGAAATCCCCCAGGCCATCGTTGCGCACCACCAGAATGTGGAGGGGATCCTTGCGCATGGCGCGGTGCATCCGGGACATCAGCGATTCTCCCACGCCCCCATTTCCCGGCCCCTCATTTCCCGGCCGCCGCAGACACGGCGAACACCGCCCCATTCCCGGTAGCCGCCCGTTCCTTGCGCACCCGATCCACGCCCTGGAAGCGATCCGCGAGCCAATCCACGATTTCCTCAACGATTACCAGCCAGGATTCGTCGTGAAAAAGCTCGTGCCGCAACCCGGGATAGGTCTTGAGGGATTTGTCCCGCGCCCCGGCCCGGGCGAACCAGCCGGCGATGGAGGGGACGTCGACCACCTGCTCCGCTCCCGCTGTCAACACCAGCAGGGGCCGGCCGGGGGGATAGGACAGCCTGGCGGCTTGGCGGTGCGCCCGGCGCATGGCCAGGAAGAACCGTACGGACAGCCGATTGAAGCGCAGGGGGTCCGCAAGGTACTGGGGCCAGATGCCGCGCTGATTCGTCAACCGCTCGGGAACGGTGGGCAGGGGCACCTGAATCGCTGGATTGATCCAGGAGAGCAGGGTGGCTACCACCGTTCCATAAAAAGCTCCGAAGGGATGCATTCCCAGAAAAGGCGAGGTGAGCGCCAGCGCCGCCACAGAGTCCACTGTGTCCGGGGGCAGTTGCTCCAGGGCCAGCAGGGCCGCCAGGGCGCCGTTGCTGTGAGCAAGAACGGCCAGGGGCGCGTCACCGGTGCGGCGGGGGGTTACCCCCCCTTCCAGCGCCCGGTGAAATCCCTCCACCAGCACGCTGTAATCGGGAACGTCCCCGGGCGTTCCGGCGGATTGACCGTGGTGGTAATGGTCGAACAGATAGGTGGAAATCCCGCGGTCCTGGAAGGTGCGCGCCAAGTGATGGTACCAACCCGCATGTTCCGAAAGACCGTGGGAAACCAGCAGGTGTAGCCAGGGATTCTCCGCGGGAAACGGAAAAAACGCCAGCTTCCCAAACCGGCCTTCCAGCCATTCGGGTGGGATGGGATTCTCAGTCAGTCCTGAAGTGTAGGAGTTCATAGGGGGAATATTCCGGTTCCTCGGCCGATCGGCTGGAGGGGGACAGGTTGGAAGCGCCCTCATCCACAGTGGAAAGGCGCACCTGATCGTAGGGAAGACTGAGAGGAAGCGACAGGGAACTGCCGCTCTGACCGGGGACGTCGGTGAGGACGTGCAGCGCCAGCCGGCTCTCGTGGAGTGAAAAGGACACTCGAAGCCCGGCCAGGCCGCAGTCCATCTCGCAATACAGAAACTCGGTACTGCAGGCGTCCAGCTTCTCGACGCCCATGGGCAATCCCTCCACCCTCAGGGTGGATCCTTCCACGCCCAGGCGAATTCTACGGCCGTGGTGCTCATGCAGCCAGGCAACGACGGCTTCACGATTTTCGAAACTCACGTTTCCTCCATCGTCCTGGTTGAATTCATCCTCAGCCCCCCCAATTCCTGTGCGGGGAGAGGGTGCAACCCATCCGCCGGTTCGGCCCGCTCCCCCGTCGTTGAATGCCCCGGCCTGAAATGCCCGGGTTTTCCGGATTCACGCCATGGTTTTCCGGATTCACACCACGGTTATCCGCGCCCTCGCACACCCTTTTCGACGGGTACGAACTGCGTCAACACCAGCCCGGGATCACCCGGTATGGGGTGGGGATTGGCCAACTTTAGTTAATACCATATTCGCCTTGACAATGTCACCACCGCCTCCGTATGCTCGGGCCGTCAGGTGCCTTCCGCACGGCAATCCCGGTGTTCATTGGATCGCGGTTTTGGGATTGGCGATCTTGGAATTGACGGCGGAGGGGAAAAGGGAATCCGGCGAGAATCCGGAGCTACCCCCGTAACTGTAAGCGCGATCATCACAGCCACCGTTCCGGCGAACCACCGTTCTGTTGAACCACCGGTTGTTGGAGCCACGGGCCACTGGGGCTGACACCCTGGGAAGGCCGGCTGCCGAGCGCAAGCCAGGAAACCTGCCTGACCTTGTACTTCGACACCCTTCGGAGGGAAGGCAGAAGTTGCATCCGGCGTGTCAGACTCGGGTGTTTCTTGGCAAGCGTGTCTGCATCACCCGTCCGGATTTCCGATTCCGGCGTCCCGCTCTGTCTCCCTTCGTTGTTTCAGGCTTTGTCCCTCCCGTGCGGGAGTGGGGGTTGAGTTTCCGCGAGAATCCGCGGGGATTCCGCCCCCATGCGCCGGGAAGGGTCCCGGGCGAACCGGCGGGAGCGGAACGATGGGGAACGGCGCAATGTGGCACGGGGCGAAAAGGAGCGAGTGGCCATGGAAGGCCCCGGTGACACCCTCCCCGGCAGTATGGGGATGGCCGATATTCCTGGCGCTGGTGCTGCTGCTGGCCGCCGGGTGCGGGGACCCCCAGGCCCGCGACCCGCGGGGGAAGGCCGGTCAGGACCCCGCTCCCGTCCCCACGGGCGCGCACCTGTACTGCATCGCCAACGTCAGCCACACGCTGGTGGCCTACAGCTTGGCCGACGGCGCCGTGCTGCCGGAAACGGCCCGCTACCTGGATCTCGATCCGGTGGGGCCCTGGTTCGACGGAACTTGGGGGTATTACCTGTCCCGGGTTGCTTCCAGCGGGAACGGTTCCAACGCCCTGGTGCGCTTCGACCCCAAGACCACGCGGGAAACGGGGCGGTTGAACTTCGGGGCCAACTCCAACCCCAACAGCATGCTGCTCTTCGCGGATCTGCCGGGCGTGGCCTGGGTGGCCCTGCGGGGCGCCACCTTCGATTTCTTCAACGTCAACGGCGCCGCGGTGGTGGATCTGGCCTCCATGACCATCTCCGCCTACTGCGATCTCAACACCGGCAACGCCGGCTGCGCGGCGCTGGCTCCCGGGCTGGGCGACAGGCAGACCTCGCTGCTGGGGTTCCGCTGGGATGGGTTGGGGTGCGGGGGGGCCGGGTGCGCCTACGCCGTGGTCAACAACTTCGACGGCACGGTGCGCGACGGCACCCTGCTGGTGCTGGGCAGGGATGCCGTGGGTGTGCCGTACTACCTGGACGCCATTCCCCTGGGGCGCAATCCCCGCCATCCCACCCTGCTGGACGGAGAGGGGGAATTGTGGGCGGTCAACAACGGCGGGTACATCCACTTCGGGGACGAAGGCGCGGCGGGCACGTTGCAGGTGCTCGATCCCGCCCTCTTCGCCACCGGCCCGGCCGGGGACGGTACCCTGGCCACCCTCGCAATCGAAACGGAGGCCGCCTGCGCGGGGCTGCCCTCCCCGGATCCCGGCTGCGACCCCACCGGGCTGTTCTCGGCGGACGGCGTCAAGGGCTGGCTCACCACCTATCCCGACGACGTTTCCCGCACGGTGAACCTGGCCACCAATTCCCTGGACGCCACTGACTGGGCCCTGCCCCGGGTCACCGGCCCCTATTTCCAGGCCGCCGGCCCTCCAAGTGGGCTGTTCGTGGCCCGGGGCGGCTTCGGCTGGGCCCGGCTGGCGGAGGTGGACGCCGATACCGGAGACATTCTCTCCGACACCGATCTCCAGGCCGGTTACGGCCCCCTCACCTGCGGAGAGTTCAACACGCCCTGAAACCTTTCATCGATTAGGAGCATGGATGAATAACATTATCTGGGAAAAAAGCTGGATCATCCAGATCAAAATCATTTTGTTACTGACAATTTCCGCGATGGTGGTTGCAGGGTGTGGAAATGATGAAGCGAACTCAAATAATTCTGAAATCGCCCTTGGTATATTGGGTGACCACATCGATGAATATGGGAGTGTCCACGAGATTAGCCGGACCCACTGGAGGAATGGATCCGTTTATGGGAACAGCGAATATCGTGTGTTACAAATCGATACGGAAGTTAATTACTTGGTGGCCAGGAATGACGACGCCAATGCATACAATCCCGGAAAATATAGCCGGTTCGATTGGACGACCCATGCGGGAAATTTGTTTTATTGTCAGTCGGCGTTCGCGGAGGACACGGCCCTGGCAGCCGTAAATGCAACACCTCCCGATTCCACCGATCCTGGGACGGGAGGAT
>CAZOXD010000120.1:0-15032 GCA_964583525.1 uncultured Pseudomonadota bacterium | reverse complement strand
GGTGTATCTGGTGGGAACGGCCCATATTTCCGCCCGTAGCGTGGAAGATGTGCGGGAAGTAATCGAGAAGGTCAGGCCGGATTCGGTCTGTGTGGAATTGGACGAGGCCAGGCGTAAGGCTCTGGCTGAAGGCAGCAATTGGCGCGAAATGGATGTGGTCAAGGTGATCCGGCGGGGCCAGGCCACCCTGTTGCTGGCTCACCTCATCCTCTCTGCCTTTCAGCGCCGCCTGGGGGAACAATTGGGCGTGAAACCGGGCGCGGAAATGCATCAGGCCATCCAGTCCGCCCAACAGACCGGCTCCCGATTGGTGCTCGCCGACCGGGAAATCCGCATTACCCTGCGCCGCACATGGGCAGCCCTGACCTGGCTGGACAAGATGAAGCTGACCTTTCAGCTGCTGATGACCCTGGTGCTCACACCGGAAATCGATGCGGAAGAAATCGAGCAGCTCAAGGAGCACGATATGCTCAGCCAAGTCATGGAAACCTTTGCCCGGGCCTTCCCCCGGGCCAAGGTGACCTTGATCAACGAGCGCGATGCCTATCTGGCGGAATACGTGCGCAACGCTCCCGGAGAGAAAATCGTGGCCGTGGTGGGAGCGGGGCATGTGGAGGGAATGTTGAAAATCCTCGAAAATCCAGAACATGAGCGCATCGACCTGAAGGAATTAACTTCCACACCTTCTTCCGGCATTTTGGTCTATGTCTTCAAATGGGGAATCCCCCTGCTGGTGCTGGGGGTGTTGGGCTATGGGTTTGCGACCGCCGATGCCGCGGTGAGCCTGGAGATGATCAAGGTATGGGTGTTGGCCAACGGACTGCTGGCCGCGCTGGGAACCCTGATCGCCTTGGCCCACCCGCTCACCATTTTCACAGCCTTTATCGCCGCCCCCCTCACCTCCCTTAACCCGATGATCGCCGCGGGATGGGTGGCCGGGTTGGTCGAGGCGGTCTTGCGGAAACCCCGGGTGCGGGATTTTGAAAGCCTCCCGGGAGATTTAACCTCCCTGAAGGGGGTTTGGCGCAACGGCATCACCCGCATTCTGCTGGTGGTCGCCCTGGCGAACCTCGGATCTACCGTGGGAACATTCGTGGGGCTGCCTCTCATCACCCGACTGCTGGGAGGGTAGCCCTCGTGAACATCATCGAGCTTTGCCTGTCATATGGGAAAGGAGGGTTGGAGCTTTACATGGTGCGGTGCGTACGGGAACTATCCCGCGGTCACCGGGTATACCCCGTGGTTGCACCCGGGAATTCCTTTCTTCGGGAGCGGTTGAGTAACGGTGGATTTACCTTTTCCGAATTGCGGGTCCGGTTGCCCGAATTGCCCCTGATAGCCGCCAGAGAGATGGCCGGAATGATCGACCGGGATCGGATTGATGTAATCCATGTCCACTCGCTAAAAGACCTGCCCGTCACCTCCGTTGCCAAGCGTTTTTCCAGCCGAAATCCCCGCTTGGTGATCACTATGCAGATGTCGGTGTCCCAAAATAAGCAGAATTTCTATCATCACTTCATTTATTCGCCGGTGGATGCCTTTCTGGTCATTACCCGCCAATTGCAGGCGCAATTCCAGCACCGAATTCACCCGGAATTCGTGGAACGGGTGCATCTCCTCTATTACGGCACGGAAAGTTACGAAGATTTGAAAGAGGACCAAATTGATGCCTTGAAAAAGCGGAACGGAATCCGCCCGGGCGCCTTCACGGTCGGATTATTTGGAAAAAAGAACGAGGGAAAGGGTCAGCATCTTCTAATCGAGGCTTTGAGAGAAATGCGCGACGACGGAATGGATGTGATGGGGCTTCTGGTTGGCCCGGCGACTGATTCAACGTACAATCGGATCATCCTGGAACTCATAGCCGATAGGAAACTGGAAAAGGATATAGTGGTATTGGACTTTGTGGAAAATCCCCAGCAATTGATGCAAATCTGCCAGTGTGTCGTGCTGGCTTCCTACAAGGAGACGTTTGGCCTTGTCCTAATTGAGGCCATGAGTGCCGGAACCGCCATAGTCGGGAGTAATCAAGGGGGCGTGCCGGAGATTATCGACGATGGGGAAACCGGGCTGCTATTCGAAAGCCGAAATGCTGCGAGTCTAGGACATGAAATCAGAAAACTTTACGAAAACAGGAGTTTGTTGGACCGATTGGCCCGGCAAGGGCGGCACAAGGCTGAAAATTCATTTTCCCACAAACACCATTATGAAAACCTTCTCGGCTATCTGAAGGGGGAAATCCACGAGAGAACCCAATTTGAGGCCACCCCACAATCCCCACAATAAGGCGCAATTGGAAATTTTTTCCCACGGAATTAAAATAATCTTGCAATCACCACTTGCGCAATGGGTCAAAATTGTTTAAAAAGAATGTTTAGTTTGGGAAATTTTGCCGGTTGCTGGCCCACCCTCATTTATGAATGGATTCCATGGTCAGCAAAGCATCCGCCTCGGACATGCTCAACTCCTTGACTTTACTTCAATTGAAAAAATTTAACCCCGCGGTCATTCCATTTTCCGACCGCATTCGTCGCATGAAAACGCCTCTTCCCATTTAAGGGGGCCGTGCGCTCGATGTACTGGACCAAGAATCGCCTGGGGCGCCCGTCCCCGGAAGTCCCCGTGGCATTACGCAGTCGATCATTGAATCTTCGATAGGAATACCGATGTTAAACTCCATCAGCGGTCAGGGCCGAATCCGCCACCATTTCGGGGGTAATACCATGCCTCCGATGCCCAATTTGCTTAACATGCAATTGGATTCCTACGATAGATTCCTGCAAAAGGATTTGCCGCCGGATCAACGGAAAAACGAGGGATTGGAAGCGGTTTTCCGGTCGGTATTTCCCATCTCGGATTTCAGCGGGTCGACCACCTTGGAGTATGTCCACTATCGGCTGGGAAATCCCCAGTATACCGTGGATGAATGCCGTATCCGCGGGGTCACCTTCTCGGCCCCCCTGCGCGTGGCGTTGCGTTTGATCGTTTGGGAAAAGGATACCGACGATGGGTCGCGGCATATTCATGACATCAAGGAACAGGATATTTACTTGGGCGAATTGCCGCTGATGACCGAAAAGGGCTCCTTCATCATCAACGGAACCGAGCGGGTGATCGTCAGCCAGATGCACAAAAGTCCGGGGATATTCTTCAGCCACGACAAGGGGAAGAGTCATTCCAGCGGAAAAATCCTCTATTCTGCGCGGGTTATCCCTCAAAGGGGGTCCTGGATCGATTTCGAATTCGATACCAAGGATATCCTTTATGTACGGATTGACCGGAAGCGCAAATTCCCGGCCACGGTTCTTCTCCGCGCATTGGGATATTCCGAGGAAGAAATTCTCAACCGGTTTTACAAGCACGAAACCATCGATCTTGCAGGGGCCATCGGCAAGGAACCAGAGAAACGGGAATTCTCCAAGGTGGTGGATTCGGAGGTGACCCTGAATCAAAGGGCCGGCACCAATATCATCGACCCGAAATCCAAGGAAGTCCTGGTTCATGCCGACCGTAAGATCACCCGTCCTTCCCTCAGGAAGATCCAGGCCGCGGGAATCGAACGGATATTCGCCTCGTTGGAGGACATTATCGGGCACTATCCCATTTCCGATATCAAAAACGAGCAGGGAGAGGTGCTGCTGCCTGCCAATTCCATGATCACCAGTGAGGTGCTGGAACTGCTGCTGGAAAACAAAATCCAGCGTGTGGACCTGATCTACGTGGGAGACCGCACCATCTGCAATTCCCTCCGGGAAACCCTGGCCCTGGACAACATGCGCACCTCGCAGGAAGCGCTGATCGAACTGTACAAGAGGCTCAAGCCTGGGGACCCTCCCACCCTGGAAACCGCAAAGTTGCTGGTGCACAACCTGTTCTTCAACGAAGACCGCTATAGCCTCTCCAAGGTTGGGCGGTTGAAGATCAATAAAAAGCTGGTCCTCGACGAGCCGTTGGAAAATACGGTTTTGACCAACTACGACATCCTGCGCACGGTCGAATATCTCCTCAACCTAAAGGAAGCCATCGAAGGCACCATCGACGATATCGACCATTTGGGAAATCGCCGGGTGCGCTGTGTTGGCGAGTTGCTGGAAAACCAGTTCAGAATCGGTTTGGTGCGCATGGAACGCGCGGTCAAGGAGCGGATGAGCCTCCAGGAAACCGAGTCCATGATGCTCCACGATATCGTCAACGCAAAACCCGTGGCGGCGGCCATCAACGAATTTTTTGGCAGCAGCCAGCTCTCCCAATTCATGGATCAGACCAACCCCCTTTCCGAGGTGACCCACAAACGGCGTTTGAGCGCGTTGGGGCCGGGAGGACTGACCCGGGAATGGGCCGGGTTCGACGTGCGGGATGTCCATGCCTCCCATTACGGGCGCATCTGCCCCATCGAAACCCCGGAAGGCCCCAATATCGGGCTGATTGCCTCCCTGGCCACTTATGCCTCCATCAACGACTTCGGGTTCATCGAAACGCCCTACCGGCGGGTGGTGAAAGGCAAGGTTTCCGACGATATTCATTATCTGTCCGCCATCGAGGAGGATCAATTCAAGATCGCCCAGGCCAATGCGCCCCTCGATTCCAAAGGGCAATTAGTCAACGAACTGGTTTCCTCCCGTCATCGCGGCGAATTCATGATGATCGGCAAGGATGAGATCGACTATATGGACGTGGCGCCCAATCAGTTGGTCTCCGCGGCGGCGTCCCTGATTCCCTTTCTGGAACACGATGACGCCAACCGAGCCTTGATGGGTTCGAACATGCAGCGTCAGGCGGTGCCTCTCATCAAGCCCAGTGCTCCCCTGGTGGGAACGGGGATGGAGAGAAAGGTCGCCACCGATTCGAGAGCCTGCGTGGTAGCCCGGCGGTCAGGAATCGTGGACCGGGTGGATTCCTCCCGTGTCGTGATTCAGGCCGATGTGGACCTCACCAGCGATGAAATCGTGGTGCCCGCCAATGTCGATATTTATCACCTGTCGAAGTTTCAGCGCTCCAACCAGAATATCTGCATCAACCAGCGCCCAACGGTGACGGTTGGCCGGCGGGTCGAAAAGGGCGACATTATCGCGGACGGACCTTCCTGTGACAATGGGGAGTTGGCGCTGGGTCAGAATATCCTGGTCGCCTTCATGCCCTGGAACGGATACAACTTCGAGGATTCCATCCTCATCTCCGAGCGAATTGTGCGCGAGGACTTGTACACCTCGATTCACATCGAGGAATTCGAGGTGGTGTCCCGCGATACCAAACTGGGCAAGGAGGATATCACCCGCGACATTCCCAACGTCAGCGAGGAAGCCCTGCGTAACCTGGATGACAGCGGGATCGTCCACATCGGCACCTATGTCCGTTCCGGCGATATTCTGGTGGGCAAGGTCACTCCCAAGGGAGAGACCCAACTCAACCCGGAGGAAAAACTGCTGCGCGCCATTTTTGGCGAAAAGGCCGGTGACGTGCGCGATACCTCGTTGCGGGTTTCCCAGGGAATCGAAGGCGTCGTCACCAATGTGGTGACTTTCAACCGCAAGGGCGTGGAAAAAGACGTCCGCACCCACGAAATAGAAAGAAACCTCCTCGCCAAGTTCGAGGAGGACCACAACGACGAAACCCGGATCGTGCGCGCGAATCTCCTGAAAATCGTGACCGGCATGATCAAGGGAAAAAAACTGGTGTATGACGTGACCTCCTCCGACACCCATAAGGTGATCTTCAAGAAGGGGAGTGCGATCACCGATGAGATGATCGAGAATATTCCCATGCGAAGCTGGCAGGACGTCCACGTAAAGGACGAGGCGACCGACACCAAGCTTTATAGGATCGTCCAAAACGCCTTATCGCAGATGGATCTTCTGGAAAACATCTATCAGGACCGTTGTGAAAAGGTGTTGCGGGGCGATGAACTTCCTCCCGGGGTCATCCGGATGGTCAAGGTCTATATCGCTGTCAAGCGCAAGCTGTCCGTCGGCGATAAAATGGCTGGACGCCATGGAAACAAGGGCGTCGTGTCGCGCATCGAGGCGATGGAAAACATGCCCTACCTGGACGGCGGAACCCCGGTGGATATCGTGCTCAATCCATTGGGTGTGCCCTCCCGCATGAATGTGGGGCAGATTCTCGAAACCCACCTGGGTTGGGCGGCCAAAGAACTGGGCAAGCATTTGGAATCGATGATTTCCGAAAACCATCCCATCAAAAAGCTCCGGAAATTCATTCAGGATGCCTATCCGTCCAAATCCATCCAGAATTATTTCGATGAAATGGACGACGAGACCTTTTTGGAAACCGTGAAAAGATTCTGGGATGGGTTCCACTTTGCCACCCCGGTCTTCGACGGAGCCAACGAAGCCGATATTGTCCGGCTTCTCGCACTGGTGGAATTGCCTCAAACGGGACAGGTAACGATTTATGACGGCCTTAGTGGCGAACCATTCGAGCAGTCGGTTACCGTCGGGTACATCTACATGATGAAGCTTCATCATCTTGTGGATGATAAAATCCACGCACGTTCCATCGGCCCCTATTCCCTGGTGACCCAGCAACCCCTGGGGGGTAAGGCGCAATTCGGAGGCCAGCGGTTCGGCGAGATGGAAGTGTGGGCGCTGGAGGCTTACGGCGCCGCCTTCACTCTGCAGGAACTGCTCACGGTAAAGTCCGATGATATTGTCGGGCGAAACAAAATCTACGAGGCTATCGTCAAGGGCAACTATGTCCTAGAGACCGGGATTCCGGAATCCTTCAAGGTGCTCACCAACGAACTGAAAAGCCTTTGCCTCGATATCCACTTGTTGCGGTAGAGCCCGCGGATCCGGGAGAGAGAGGTGGAACCCACCGGACTCCCGGACCCCGTCAAATGCAATAATATCGATTATTGACGAATTCATATTCTCCACGGGAATTACCCGGTGGAAACCAACCCGGAGGCTGCCTTGAAAGCACTTAACACCATCGTCGACAAGCCGATTTCTCCAACGGACTATTCCGCCGTTCAAATTCGCATTGCTTCGGCTGAGGAAATCCTCTCCTGGTCCCACGGTGAGGTGAAAACCTCCGAAACCATCAATTACCGCACCTTCAAGCCCGAGCGGGACGGATTGTTTTGCGCGAAAATCTTCGGCCCCATTCACGATTACGAATGCAATTGCGGCAAGTACAAACGGATGAAGCACCGCGGGATCACTTGTGAAAAATGCGGGGTGGAAGTCATCCAGTCCAAGGTGCGCCGGGAAAGGCTTGGGCACATCAAGCTGGCCAGCCCGGTTTCTCACGTGTGGTTCCTCAAAGGCGTCCCCAGCCGAATCGGAAATCTGTTGGACATGACCTTGCGGGACCTGGAGCGTGTTCTCTACTTCGATGCCTACATCGTGCTGGACCCCGGCAGTTCCACCCTGGCCAAGAAGGAGTTGGTGGAAGAGGAACGCTACCGGGAATTGGGTGATCAATTTCCGGACCTGCGGGTCGGGATGGGGGCGGAAGCCATCCGGGAATTGCTCCTGGAACTGGAACTGGAGAGTCTGAGCGGGGTACTCTACAAGGATATGCACGAGGTGGGCTCGGAAGCCAAACGCAAAAAAATCGTCAAGCGATTGAAGATCGTAGAAGCCTTTCGCAAGTCAGGCAACGATCCCTCCTCGATGGTGTTGGAGATCATTCCCGTGCTCTCCCCGGAGTTGCGGCCCCTGGTGCCCCTGGAGGGCGGGAGGTTCGCCACCAGTGATTTGAACGATCTCTACCGGAGAGTCATCCACCGCAACAACAGGCTCAAGCGCCTGATCGACCTGCGGGCCCCGGAACTGATCGTCCGCAACGAGAAACGCATGCTGCAGGAAGCCGTGGATGCCCTCTTCGACAATGGAAGGCGGGGGCGCCCCATCATGGGAACCAACAAGAGGCCCCTCAAGTCCCTCTCGGATATGCTCAAGGGGAAGCAGGGGCGGTTCCGGCAGAATCTGCTCGGCAAGCGGGTGGACTACTCCGGCCGGACGGTGATCGTGGTCGGTCCCGAATTGAAGCTGAATCAGTGCGGATTGCCGAAGATCATGGCCCTCGAATTGTTCAAACCGTTCATTTTCCACCTGTTGATGGAGCGCTACGAGGTGCCCACCATTAAGGTGGCCAAGAAAATGCTCGAGGAAAATCGCCCTGAAGTATGGGAAGTGCTCGACGAGGTCATCGTGGAGCATCCGGTGATGCTCAACCGCGCGCCCACGTTGCACCGCCTGGGCATCCAGGCCTTCGAACCGGTGCTTATCGAAGGCAAGGCGATCCAGTTGCATCCCCTTGTCTGTACGGCATTCAATGCCGATTTCGACGGTGATCAGATGGCCGTCCACGTTCCGCTTTCCGTGGAAGCCCAGTTGGAAACGAAGGTATTGATGATGTCCACCAACAATATCCTCTCGCCGGCCAATGGAAAGCCCATTATGACGCCGACACAGGATATGGTGCTCGGGTTGTACTGGATGACCAAGGAAGTGGCCGGAGCCGAGGGAGAGGGAAAAACCTTTACCTCGGTGGAGGAATTACAACTGGCCTATGAATACAACAAGGTGGGACTTCACGCCTCGATCAAATTGTGGAGGGATGGGGAGTTGGTCGATACCACTGTCGGCCGGGTTATTTTGTACACCCATGTACCCAAGGCCGTGCCGTTCACCTATGTCAACCAGTTGATGAAAAAGCGGGAATTGGCGAATCTCGTGGATGCTTCCTACCGTCTGGCGGGAAACGTGGAATCGGTGCGCATGCTGGACGAATTGAAGCGGCTTGGATTCCATCACGCCACCCGCGCCGGGTTTTCCATCTCCATCAATGACATGGCCATCCCCAGTAGCAAACCCGCCATGCTGGAAAAATCCCAGCAGGAAGTACTGGAGGTGCGGCAGCAGTATGTGGATGGGCTGATTACAGAAGGAGAACGGTACAACAAGGTGATCGATATCTGGGCCCGGCTGACCGATCAGGTCGCCGAGGCCATGCTGGAAAATCTGCGCGCCGAGGCCGGCACCAACGAGGGCGATGTGAATTCCATTTTTATCATGGCCGACTCCGGCGCCCGGGGCAGCACCCAGCAGATGAAGCAATTGGCCGGCATGCGCGGCCTGATGGCCAAACCCTCCGGCGAAATCATCGAAACGCCCATTACCGCCAATTTCCGGGAAGGATTGAGCGTCCTGCAATATTTCATCTCCACACACGGCGCCCGGAAAGGCTTGGCTGATACGGCGCTCAAAACCGCGAACTCCGGTTATCTGACCCGCAGACTGGTGGATGTGGCGCAGGATGGCGTGATTACGGCCTATGATTGCGGGACACTCGGCGGTATCGACATGACGGCCCTGGTCGAATCGGGCGAAATCATCGAAACCCTGGGCGACCGGGTGTTGGGAAGGGTGGCCCTGGAAGATATCATCGATCCCTTCCGCAATATCCTGCTGGTCAATGCAGGTGATGAGATCGATGAGGACAAGGTGCATGCCATTGAAGAAGCCGGGATCGAACAGGTGCGCATCCGTTCGGTGCTGACCTGCAATATGGAATTCGGCGTCTGCGCCCTTTGTTATGGCCGTGACTTGGCCCGCGGACGCATGATTTCCGCCGGAGAGGCCGTCGGGGTGATTGCCGCTCAAAGCATCGGCGAGCCTGGAACCCAACTCACCATGCGCACTTTCCACATCGGGGGAGCCGCCAGTCAACGGGCGGAAACCAGCAAGTGGGAAGTGAAGTTCTCCGGAACGCTCGATTACTCAAATGCCCGGGTCGTGAAAAACCAGGAAGGCACCTGGACCATCATGAACCGCAAGGCTCAGGCACGAATTGTCGATACCTCCGGCCGCGATGTGGAAATCCGCTCCCTTCCGGTCGGCGCGGTGATTCTCAAGGAACAGGATTTGCCGGTAAAACGCGGGGAAACCATCGCCGAATGGGATCCCTTTGCCGTGCCGATCCTTTCCGACGTTCCCGGGACGGTCAAATTCAGCGACATCGTGGAAGGCGTCACCATGCGCGAGCAATTGGACCGGGAAACAGGTTTGTCCCGCCGGGTGATTTTCGAGCCCACCGATTCGGATAGCCGTCCCGAGATTTCCATCCGGGACACCCACGGCAGGATCATCAAATCCCCGGATACCAATCAGCCTGCCCGGTTTTTCCTCCCCGCCAAGGCCGAACTGATGGCCGAGGAAGGCCAGCAGATCAAAGCCGGAGCGACGTTGGCCCGGATTCCGAGGGAGATTCTCCGCAACCGGGATATCACCGGGGGTTTGCCGAGGGTGGCCGAGCTTTTCGAAGCCCGAATTCCCAAGGAGCCTTCCATCATTTCGGAAATCGATGGATTCATATCCTTTGGGAAGGATGTGAAGCGCAAGCAGAAGGTAGTGGTGACTCCCGATCACGGGGAATCCAAGGAATACCTGATCCCCCGTGGGAAGCACATCATCGTCCATGAGGGCGACTATGTCCGGGCGGGTGAGCCGATAGTGGATGGCCCCGCCAATCCCCACGACATCATCACCGTGCTCGGCACCAAGGAATTGCAGAAATACCTGGTGGACGAGGTGCAGGAAGTCTATCGCCTGCAGGGCGTGGGCATCAACGACAAACACATCGAAGTCATCGTCCGGCAAATGCTCAAGCAGGTGAAGGTCATCGATCCGGGCGGGTCGACCTTCCTCATCAACGAGCAGGTATCCAAGTATCAGTTCGAACGGGCCAATCAGGAGGCGCTGGAAAAAGGCCTGCCGGCAGCGACCGCCAAGCCGGTGCTCCAGGGAATCACCAAGGCCGCATTGAGCACCGAATCCTTCATTTCAGCGGCGTCATTCCAGGAAACCACCAAGGTGCTTACCGAGGCGGCCATCCAGGGCAAGGTGGATGGATTCAGGGGATTGAAGGAGAACGTGATCATGGGAAGGCTGATCCCCACGGGAACCGGATTCCAGGACTTCCGGGGAGCAACATATGATATCCTGGAGGAATTCGCCGAAGATACGCCTGAAATCACTACCGAAGGGGATTGATTCCAATCTTCTTTCCGTGTCGAGGGCGATCGTGATTCCGGGAATATGGTGCGCTGGGTAATCTGCTGGCCGGGAAAATCGAGACGACCTTCCAAGAGGGCGTGAAACCCCTCTCAGAAGGTCATTCTAAATCCGATACGGGCATCGTTTTTGTTCAACGATATCAGGGGAAGAAAGGAAGGGGTGGAATCGACCGGCAATTCCGTTTTACCTACCGGCCGTGCCGCATCGGGAAAAAACAAGGTTCTGGACCCCACGATTGTTCCCATGATGCTGCCTAAAACCATTCCCAGTCCCAGTGACCGTTGGGTTTCGCGGTTGTCCCCTTCATTGATCAGCGCATACCAACCGCCGATCATCAACCCGGTTCCCACTCCCCATGCAATGTTGATGAGGAGTTCATCCCGCTCACCGGCCAGGGTCAATTGAAAGCGTCTGCCCTTCTCGTCGATTCCCCGAATATCCTCGGGAACCTGGGACTCGTCCACAAATTTATCACCTTCGGTGAAATCCTGTTCCTGGGTTACCCCTTCGTCCGTATCCTCAAGAAACAGGGCTTCATCATCCCCCAACAAATCTTCCTGGAAAAGGGAATCTTCAAAAAACTGGGCTTGGGCGATCTTGGCTGCAAAAATGCACACAATAAATATCATTCCCCCCAGAAATATTGGCATCATTCTCGTCGCAAAACCGCTCATGATCCGTCATCCGCTAAAAGGAGCATTCTGTTTCCGAAATCAATGCAAAGTCCATGCATAGGGATGAGTGAAACGCAATTTGTCCCGCAAATAACGGAATTGCCGCTCATTTTCCCGTAATGGGAGAAGGTTTTTCCATGTCGAATGGAATATCCAGCGACCCGGGTCCATCGTATCGGTAACGGAATACCAACTCAAGATTTTACATCAGGAGCGACGGTTCCAGGCAAGGGGAACGCCAACAAATAATCAGTATATTCGGTCGAGGTGCGGGTTTCGTCATGTGGTGGATCTGGTTGAAAATGTTGTTGTTTGAATGCGCTCAGGTCGTCTCTATGGCGATCCAGTTTAAATCCGTGTTTCGGCTGCGTTTGCTCCAAAAATCGGGGCGGGAAGAAGAGGCCCTGGAAATGGTGGGAATGATTGCGGGGATTTTTTTTCGCGGAATTTTCCGCAAATTGAATTGCCCGGTGCTGGTGGAGGGGAGAGAACACATTCCACTCGAACAGCCATTTGTGTTGATGGTCAATCACCAAAGCAAGTACGATATTCCCCTGCTGGGCGGGTTTCTGGGGAAACCGCTGGGATTCGTTGCAAAAAAGGAATTATTCCGGATCCCTATTTTATCGTTCTGGATGCGGGAAATCGGATGCATCCCCTTGGACCGCAAAGACATCTCCGGGGGAGTTTCCACCATTTCCAGGCTGGGGAGCCGGATGAAAGAAGAAAACCGGGGATTTATAATTTTTCCGGAAGGCACCCGCACCCGGGACCCGGATGGAGCCATCCAGGGTTTCCGTCAGGGGAGTCTCAGACTCGCGGTGGAAAATGGCATTCCGGTACTCCCGGTTACCATCGATGGCACCCGGTTGCTGGATTGCACCGAGAGCCTCTGGAAGTCCCGTGCTGGGGGGAGGTACGTCCGAATTAGAATAGAGCCTCCCCGGGCCTTGGAGGAAAACAATGCCCCGGCCAGGAGGCGGTTCATGGAGAACCTGCGGGAGGTCATCGTTTCCAACCACAAAGCAATCCATGTAAAATGGCCGGGTTATTGAGAGAATCGGGCGAAAGTGCGATTCTCCTCTCATCCATCGAGAACTCCCATTGGGATCATGGGGATGGAATCCCTGAGTTCCTTGCCGCATAGAGAGAGGTTTGAGCATCGATCCGCTACAAACGGCCCTGATATTGGATCCAATCACACCCCGGAGGCTTGAGTTGCGCCGGATGTTATTGAAGCAGGGTTTCCAGACCATTTTGGAAGCGGTGCAGGCACCCGAAGCGATCGCCATCATAAAAGAAGAATTGGTGGATCTGGTGCTTACGCATTGGCCGGTGGAGGATTATAGCGGAGAGAAGCTCCTGGAAGCCCTGCGGAAACGTGGCAGGAAAGAGAATATCCCGGTCGTGTTGCTGGATGAGGGACTTCCTCAATCGTCCATTGTAGAAGCGGTCAAAGCTGGGATTGCCGGGAGGCTTCCCCTTCCCCCAGAAGCCGCCCGCCTCGACGAGATTCTCTGCACCATCCGGGAGTTTCGGTCTTCGCTGGAGCCCTCGAATGTTCCCACTCGCGGATAACAATCGTTCCCGGGAGTGCGAGAATCTGAAGGATATGGAGGTGCATTATGGCAATATCACCTTCCAACCATTCAACCAGAAAACTTGCCGATCAAATCCTCGTCAAACCATCCCTGGACTGGACACGGCAAATCGCGGAGTGTCCATGCGCCCCCGAAATCAAGGCCGGAATGTATCTTCTGAACGGGGATTGGAAACTCGCCCACGAAACCTCCCAGGATCTTCATACGGCCATTGGCGCCCACTGGCATGCCCTGGTGCACCGGCATGAGCCCGACTATCAAAATTCGAAATACTGGCTGCGCCGCACGGGGGCCAGCCCGGTTTACACCCGGCTTGTGGAGGCTTCCGTGGAAGCCGGCAGGGAAGCCGAAGTGGCCCCGCAAGGCTCCTGGGACCCCGTGCGGTTTACGGATTGTTTTTCCGACCCCGCGAATCAATCATGGACCCTCTATTTGGACCGATTGGAGCTACAATTGTTGCTCGACCATTGTCTGGAGGAATTCTCCTGACCATTCATGATCGCACCAACCGCAGTTGTAACAATCCTGCTGCCTGACATTCCTCGTAAAACCGTGTTTTTTTGCCCGGTTTTTCTCATTGCGCTCTCCACGGATTTGGTTTTGACTACAGACATGAGTGAAACCCCCGAAAATCAGATGCCTTTGGAAATCGTACTGGCCCGCCCCCGTGGATTTTGCGCAGGCGTGGACCGTGCGATTGCGATTGTGGAACGGGCCCTGGAAAAGTTCGGCGCACCCGTTTACGTGAAACACGCCATTGTGCATAACCGCACCGTCGTCGACCGCCTGACCAAATTGGGCGCGGTGTTCGTGGAGGAACTCGACGATGTTCCGAAGGGTGCGCAGGTAATTTTCTCCGCCCACGGTGTGCCACCCGAGATTCATGATCAAGCCAGGGATAAATGTCTCTCCGTTGTGGATGCCACCTGTCCCCTGGTCACGAAAGTCCACATGGAAGCCCAACGATTTTCCAGGGAGGATCGGAGCATATTTCTTATCGGTCACCGGGAGCATGTGGAGGTGATCGGCACAAAGGGGGAAGCACCGGAACATATCGTAGTGATCGGAACCAAGGAGGAAGCGGAAAATGTTCGCGTATCCGACCCGGGAAATGTGGCCTACCTCACCCAGACAACCCTTTCCCTGGACGATACGCGGGAGATTCTGGAGGTGCTGGAACGGCGTTTTCCCCCCTTGAAAGGTCCGGGAAAGGAAGATATTTGCTACGCTACCCAAAACCGGCAGAATGCGGTGCGAAAGCTAACGGAGATCACTGATCTGGTGTTGGTGGTGGGTTCCGAAAACAGTTCCAATTCCAATCGCCTGGTGGAAGTGGCGAAGACCAGTGGAAAACCAGCCTATTTGGTGGAATCCTTTCGGAAGGTCGACCCCCGGTGGCTGGAAGGCATCTCCCGCGTCGGTATCACCGCGGGGGCATCGGCCCCGGAAGATGTCGTACAGGATTTGGTGGATTCCCTTGGATCGATGACCCATGCCTCCATTCGGGAACTGGAAGTCGTCGAAGAGAATGTCTCCTTCCCAATGCCTTTCTCCCTCCGGGATTAAAATTCCTGACCCATCAACCCGTAACCCACGAGAACCAGAGGACCGATCATCGTGAAAATCAGTTACGCCAAAAAGTCCCCTGCAAAGGAAAAGCTTGGAGCATTGGTGGTGTACATGACCGAGGGGGAGCGCAAACCCCCACCCACCCT
>CAZOXD010000119.1:0-15045 GCA_964583525.1 uncultured Pseudomonadota bacterium | reverse complement strand
TGCTGCTCAATTGCTATGTCCCTGGCCTTGTTCTGATCCCGAATATACCAGATGAACCAGGCGATGGGGGAGCCACCTACGGCCAGCATGAATGTCCACGGACCGGAGCCGGAGAACCAGTTGTTTTCAGCGTCCAACCAAATGTTTGCCCTGTAAAGTATAGTTGCGATAACAGTGGCAAGAAGTAATGCGCCAATCGGCAGAGGCACCCAAACTTTCCAAGAGGCCCGATGTTCATAGATCCAATTCGGTTTTTCCTTCTTTTCTTTCTTGTTGTTCTCAGGCTGCTTGGATTCCGGCTTTTCAGACGCAGACTTTTCCTTTTCCATGGCATCCTCCAATCTTCGCCCTTCCTTACTCCTTGAAATAGGCTCCTGCAAGTTGATAGGGAGGCTGACCGCTCTTCACTTATTTTAGAAATCGATTTTACCACCAAAATCATGAACCCCTCCCCGCCCAGTGGGGAGGATTTTGGGGTTGGTAGGCCCTGAGAACGTTGCTCTTGCCATTGATCCCGGCGGACACCCCTCCCTCCCGCGCCTAACGGCGCTCCTTCCCTCCCCGTACACGGAGAAGGAAAATTTCTTCCCACCGTTGTTCGCAAGTTCCCCTCTCCGTGCACGGGGAGGGGATGGCCGAAGGCCAGGGGAGGGGTGTGGTTGCTGTTGCAGTTCCTCTCTCTACCCAGCGGGGAGGGGTGGCCCAACGGGACGGGGTGGGGTAGGCAGTTGCAGTTCGCCATTCCCCCCCCCTAGGATCCCGGGCCTTTCTTGTTGTCGATGGCCCGGTCCAGGTTGTAGGCCGCGCTGATGAGGGAGAAATGGCTGAAGGCCTGGGGGAAATTCCCGATCAATTCGCCAGTGGGGGAGATTTCCTCGCTGTAGAGCCCCAGATGATTGGCGTAGCTGAGCATTTTCTCGAAGATCAGGCGGGCCTCGCTGATTCTCCCGGCCCGGGTGAGGGCCTCCACCAGCCAGAAGGTGCACAGGGTGAACGTCCCCTCGCCGCCGGAGACCCCATCCTCCCAATCCCGGTACCGGAAAACCAGGGAGTCGGACACCAGGTGTTCCATGGTGCGGTCCAGGGTGGCCATCATGCGCGGATCCTTGGGGGAGACGAAGAACACCAGAGGCATGATCAGGTTGCTGGCGTCCAGGTTGGAGGAGCCGTAATGCTGGATGAACGATTGCTGCTCGCGGTCCCAGCCCTGGGACATCACCTCCTTGTAGATGCGGTCGCGCACCTGCCGCCAGCGGAGTGTATCGCCTGGAAAGCTGCGCTTGTCGGCCAGCCGCAGGGCCCGGTCCAGGGTCACCCAGCACATGATCTTGGAATAGACGAAATGCTGCTTGCCGCTACGCACCTCCCAAATGCCTTCGTCGGGCTTGTTCCAGTTTTCGCAGACGAAATCCAGCAGGGGGGCCAGCGAGTTCCACAACCCGTAGGATACCGGAGTGCCGTACTTGTTGTAGAGGTAGATGGCGTCCATCAATACGCCGTAAATATCCAGTTGCAGCTGATTTGCGGCTCCGTTCCCGACGCGGACGGGTGAGGAGCCCTGGTACCCCTCGAAGTGATCCAGCACCGTTTCCTGCAATTCGTGCCGGCCATCGATTCCGTACATGATCTGCAGGGAGCCATCCGGATTCTTCTCTTCAGTGCGGGCGATCAGCCAGTCCATGAAGCGGCCCGCCTCATGGGTGAATCCGATCCGCAACAGGGCGTACAGCGAGAAGGAGGCATCCCGGATCCACGTGTAGCGGTAATCCCAATTGCGCTCGCCGCCGATTTCCTCGGGCAGGCTGGTGGTGGGGGCGGCCACCATGGCCCCGGTGGGGGCGAAGGTGAGCAGTTTCAGGGTCAACGCCGAGCGGTACACCATTTCCCGCCACCGGCCCTGGTAGGTGCACTGGCCGAGCCAGCTTTGCCAGTAAAGGATGACCTCATCGAGCGCCTTGTCTCCGTCGAACGCCCCGGCGAGGGGATCTTTCCCGTTCAGCTCCAGGTTGAGCACGAAGATCAGGTGGTCGCCCTCGGTCAGGGTGAATTCGGCCTCCACGCCCTTGCCGATGGATTGCAGGGAAATGGGAGAAAACAGGCCCAGGGCCATGGACCCGTCCCGCCCGTCCCGCCCGTCCCGAAAGACCACGCCCTTTTCCCCGACTTCGGTGCGATGGGCGGCCCTGGCGTAATCGAATGCCGGGTAGCATTCCAGGCGGAAGTGGATGGAACCCCGCACGCAACTGATGCGGCGGAAGATTTGATGTGGCCCAGGTCCAGTGAAATCGCCCTCCTCCTTCACGGGCATGAAATCGGTGAGTTCGCCCACTCCGTCCGGATGAAGAAAGCGGGTGATGAGGACGTTGGTTTCCGGGTAATAGAACTGCTGATGGTTGCAGGCCTCGCTGGGGGCGATCTTGAAATACCCCCCCTTCGCCTCGTCCAGGATGGTTGCGAATACGCTGGGGGAATCGAAATGGGGGAGGCAATACCAATCGATGGAGCCGTCCTTTCCCACCAGGGCGGCGGTGTACATGTTGCCAATCAGGCCGTAATCGGAAATCGGTTTGTAGGTCATGGAAGCGTGAGGGGCGATCCGGGAATGGGGGCGATGGAGGGGGTCCTTCGCCGAATTTTCAATGCAATGCTTATATAGCCCAACATGCACCGCGTGGATACCCTGGAATGCATTCCGGCGGCGGGCCCGGTGCGTCTAGCACTTCGCGTCAGAAGTTCGCGTAATACGGTTTGATTGCCATCATAATGAATAACAATGAGATATACCGTAAACTTCTGACGCGAAGTTCTACCATTACCATTAAATAGCCTATCCCGCGGGATGGCGCAGGGCTTCCAGATGGGTCAACATCGTTGCCCGCCCCCGGGCGAAGCGCCCCAGGCAGGCGGACTCGGCGAATTCCCGCAGCAGGGGGCCGGTCAGGTGGTAGTGCAGCTTGAGCGCCAGATCCAATTCCGCCAGGGTGCGCATGATGGCCTCCAACTCGGCCCGGTCGAACTTCCAGGCTTGGAGGACGACCTTCTTGGCAATGAAGGGATGCAATTTCAGTTGGGAGGGATAGTCCGCCTCGCTCACGCCCAGAGCGCGCAGGGTGTGGACATGCAGCAATTGGCGGAAATACCGGGCCAGGATGCCAATCAGCATGGGGTGCTCCCCGGGGGTGTCGCCCAGAAATTCCTCCAGCACCGCCAGCACCCCGGAGAGGTCCTTGGCCCCCAGCTTTTCCGTGATCAGGAACAACGAACGCACCGCACCCCCTCCCACGGTACGCGTCAGGTCTTCCTCCAGGATTGCCTGACCGTCAGGGAACAACAGGGCCAGCTTGTCCATCTCACCGGCCAGCTTCCCCAAATCGTTCCCCGCCAGGTGCACCAGCAGGGCCGCCAGCGGATGGGTCAGCGCCAGCTTTCTGGGACGAGCTTCCCGCAGCACCCAATCCACGGGTTCATAGTCGTCGTAAGTGACGTGCTTCTCCACCGTTCCCCCCTTTTTGATGTGGGTGAGGAGGGGCCGGGATAGATCGCTTTCCCGGGAAGCGGCCGCGGTCATCACCAGATGCAGCCCGGGGGGCGGATTGTCCGCCAGCCGTTCCAGCAGCCGATGCAGCCGGGGCGCCTGCTGCCGGGAGGGTAATGTCGCAGGAGAGGAGGTTGCAGGAGAGGCAGCACCCGGCGAGGTGGCGGCAGAGGACGCCCCGCCCAGGGATTCCCTTACTTCCCCCGCGAAGTCGAATTTCCCCTTCAGCTTTTCCCGCAGGTACTTGCGCGCATCCACCAGCACCCGCTTGCCGCCCGAGGAGAGCAGCAGCCGCAGTCGTTCCGCCTGGGAATTGAAATGAAGCAGGGGCGGCCCATCACTGCGGGATTCCACGGCGGCAACCAGGTTTTGCGGCCGCCCTCCGCCCTCCCGGGCGTCGCTGGCCAGCAAATCCTCCTCCAGGGCCAGGGCTTTCTCGCCCTCATGGAGGATGGGGAAGAGCACCCACTCCCCGAGCGCCCGCTCCAGGTTGTGCGCGGCGCGGTCCGAAATTTTCACTGCCTCCACGTGGTCCAGCCGCACCACCCACCGCTCGCAGAGGAAAGGGGCCGATTCGCAGGCATTCTGAAATTCCGCAATGGCGTCCCCCACGGCATCGGCGGAGCCGGCCTTGAGCATCTCGGCGGCATCGAAGCGCTGGAAGGCGAAATCCAGGGGCGCGTCGGGCTCCAGCACGGCATCGGCATACCCCTGGGCGGCTTTGTTCACGGAATAGGCCTGATTGCCATAAATCAAATGCAGCGGGGCTTGTATGGCTGGGGGCATGGGGCGAACCTTGGGCTTTTTTCCAACAGCTTAAAAGGGGTGTGACCAATTCCAAAAACACAATACATAAAGGACTGCCTCCGGCGGCGGCTTTTGCCCATGGCAACTACCGGGGGGCGGTGCGCGACTCGCAAGCGCCGCACGATTTGAATACGAGGCGATTGCGAAATGATGTGAATCGCTCGAAGTCTCGCGATTCCTCCTTGACAACCCACGGCAAGGAACCTGCAGTTCATTGAAAAGCGCCCCTGCACCCCCAATTCGGGAATATATACAATAGGTTGAGTTGTTTGTAAATCTTTGCTTTACTCCGTATTAGGGGGCCACTGTTCATTTAACCGATATCTCCCCTATGGATGGGCATTCGGGGGATGGTCACCTTGCGAAAGGGGGTGCGGGAGAAATTCCGGCACCGAATCGCTGCTGCCGGAAAGGTGCGGGAGGGCTATTTCAAACGTCCGCACGGAGAGAGGTGGCGGGTAGCCATCTTCATTCGAGTTGTCCGGATCAATGTTTATGAGGGATAATCGAACCCGGCTTAGTCCTGACAAACTTATGGGAATGGCGAATGTTGAGGATATCTTTCAAATGCAGAGAAACTTTTATGTAGGACGCGGCCACCGCGACGTGGCATCGGTTGCAATTTTCCACGGTGTCAGCCAACACCTTTAAAAATATTTTCTCCTTGCCATGCGTGATAGCCTCATTGATCTGGTGCAGGTTCCCGCTCAGGAAAGAATCCATTAACCTTCCCTTTGTTGGGTCGATTATCTTGCTCAATTCAATCAACCTTCGCATTTCGGTAAGTTCATGGGCGGCCACGCCCCAATCTCCGGCTTCCCCGGCGATGTGCATGACGTGAAACCGTTCGCTGAATTCGGGCATGAATGTGGCGAAGGTCGGCTGTAAGGCTTGCAATCGAGCCACCTCCGCCCGGAGATCTTCAATTTCTCCCTTGAGGGCGTGTATCGCCAAATCCATGGAATTGATGTCCTTAAAATGTTTTTCGGATGAGAGCAGATCTTTTTTCTCGCCGGGTTTCAGTTTCGCGGCAAAAACGGAGGTCCCGTAGAGAGTGAAGCAGCACAGGAGCAGGGCGATCATTGCTTTTTTCATTATCTCTTCCTTGGTAAGAGGTTTCCAATCGAGCCACCTCCGCCTGGAGGTCTTCAATTTCTCCCTTGAGGGCGTGTATCGCCAAATCCAGGGATTTGATGTCCTTATACCCGTATCATTCGAAGGTCCTCGCTCCGAAGGGGTATATGTCAGGGAAATGTTCGCTTCGGTACACCTCCCATTGTAACGGAACCGCCGGATCGTCATCGCCAACGGTCAAGTCCGACACCTTGATGGACGGGGTGGTGCGGGTGACCTCGATAATCCGGGCGAACTGCTTATTTGCCGGTTGTCCATTGGCATAGTACAGAATTCTCCCAAAAGTAATTGAAACGTTTCCGGTTTCCGGCAGCAAATCAGCATCCCCCAGAAAATTGGTATAGATCAATTCATTGGCGGAAAAAGGAGATCCGTAATCCCAGATCTGCGTCACCTCCATGGTCTTCTCGTCAATGGCATACTCCACGGCACGGCTGTAGGTCCTTTTTTCCGGAAGCACCGGATCGGACGGGGCGAACATGAAGTTCCCGTTGTCGAACAGCAGGATGTTCCTTTCCGGAGTGATCATGGGTGCATGCTGATGGTAGTTCCAGCGGGTGAAATTGGTGGGGTTGAGCAGGAACTGGTGCTGCGGAGCCTTCCATAGGACATGGGGGGCCAGGATCCAGATCAGTTCTCCTGTCTGCCGGCTGAATTTCACAACTGCATCCTGATGCCGCGATGAATAGATAAGAGCATCATCCTGCTCGTCATAGATAATGGAATTGCCGTGACTCCAATCCCGCACCACCTGGCCGTAATAACGGTTCCAATACGGCCGGAGTGAGCCGTCCATCACTCGATATGGGTCGAGGATGTCCAGCATGTTCCAGGAATTGATGGTATTTCCGTCCCCATCGATTTCCATGATCACGTCGCCTACCACCTGGGCCGTTTCGGTGGGCGCTGCTGGGCCGTATCTGCTGGGAAAGTTATCGAAGGTGCGCAATTCTGTACCAAGGAGCAACAGATTCCCTGAAGGCATTTCGAACACCTCATGATGAATGGCATCTATGGGGATCGAAATGCTCCCCGAAACTGGCGATTTGTTTTTATCGGCGTGGAAGGCCCTCACCACGTTTCCCAGCATGTCCATTTCAGTAAAGGTGTTTCGCAAAGAGGTGAATCCGATATTACCATTGGCCAGCCGCCTGGCGTCTCCGAAGGAGTATTGGGAGGTGGAGGCGTGATAGTACCAGACCACCTCACCCTTTACGTTCACGGCAACCAGGAAACTGGCCGCTGGATTTTTTCCGGTGCCCCACGATCGGGGGGTGCAATCGAAAAAGGTCAGTCCTTTTTCCTTCAAATCCGGCCTTATCAGCTTCATCTGGATCGGAGGAAATCCATAGGGCACCGGCCCGGTGACGAACTCCAGCGGGACTGGGTGGTTCGTGCCGTTGCCGGCGGCATCTCGCACGGTGACTTCAATGGTGTGGGTCTTGTCGGGGCGGAAGCCCAGGACGGTCAGGAAATGCACACTGGACAGATCGTCGAACTCGATGCGCCAACTGGCCGTGTCGTTACCCACGGCCAAACTCACCCGGGTGGGCTCGTCGGATTCCAATTCCAGCAGGGCGGCCAGAGGAACCTCTGGATTGGTGTTCGGAGTCAGAATCGGGCCTGTAATGATTACCGGGGCGGTGACATCCCCTGAATCCGAGGTTGAGATGGTAGGGGCCGTGCAACCACCCGAGAGGATAGCCAACCAGAAGTTGAATCCCACCAGGAGATACCTGTATCCACTCCTTCCCACCTTCTTCTCCTTTCCCTTTGCAATTGTAAGTGCAGGCCGTTTTTTCAGACCTATATTAACCGACATTTCCCGGATGGAGCCGGCAAAACTGCTTGGCCGATTCCCCAAACTACCAATCGCCATCCACCAGGACGGCGAACAAGAAAGCACCTACGCCCATGCCACCGAAAAACAGGTCGGTGGCGACCCGCCAGTCCCAGATGATCGGGTGGCCAAGGTCGCAGATAATGCTGGTTTCTATCGCGCTCTCCCCATTCTTACTCGAACACTCCCTTAGGGATGATCATGGTGTGTTCCGAACTGGTTTTTCTGTTTGAGAAGTCTTGGGAAGTTTGGATATGAAAAGGACTTCTTCGCTAAACTTCCCCCGATGGCGCCATCTTATTTACAATGTATAATCACCGGAATCGATCCTCGTTGATCTAGGTCAAAAAAAATAGGATTCTGTCGAGAAGAGGGAAGATTCTTTTCAACGACTGGACGTCAGGAAAGGCATGTAGATTCAGAGATAAAGTGGCAGACGACCGTTTCTCTAAATGAACAGGCATTTCCCATCTGGAACTGATTCCGGCTACTGAAAATGATTATCATCTTCTCGTGTCCGAATTTCTGGTCGCAATCCATAAATATCAGCCTTTACGACTCTTATTGGGCTCCCAAAATTGCTGAAAGCATTGATTTCTGGGGCTTTCGGCAAAGCGAGACCCCAAGAAATTCCATCTGGATTTTCCCGTGATCAGTGACCTGACTTCAAATTGTCCGTTCGAACTTGGTTATACTGGTACAGGCTGCATCAATCGCCGAATCCGTCCACTCCGGCAAGGCGGGGATTCTCTAGCCGATCCTCGCTATTCATACCATTCTGGAAAACCGAAATGACTCTCTACCATGAGTGCTCATGGGAATACAGCCTCGACGAGTAGTCACAAGCAGGCAGGTTCTGCCGAAGTCCGTGCCATCATCGGCAGAATCGGGGAAAATCCCACCCCAAACCGCAAACGGAACGGGGCGTAATCCGGCGATGTCCCATGGCGGTTTTCCCTCCTGCGCGCGGGGAGGGAGGGAGCGCCGTTAGGCGCGGAAGGCTGGGGTGAATCGCGAGACATCGAGCGATTCACGGAAGATTTCAGTGTTTCGATTGTCTGAATTTTTTCGCCAACTTCGGGTGAATGAATCCACACCGAAATCATAGTCAAGATATTCAATTATCGAAATCATTTACTCCCATTGGATTTGTTGGAGGGTGCTAGAAAAAGCCGGGCGCAGGGCGGGGTGAATTGGCCAGCACTTGGGATAGATTCAGGGAGCGGAAGCGTTCCTCCAACTCCGAACTCATGGTCAGCAGCACCGAATGAAGCGGGCAAAGGCCCGGATTGGGCCCGCCGATGGTCACCCTGGAACAATCTCCCGTACCTGTCAGGGGACACATCCTGAGATGATCGATGGGGCTGACCGCGTGCACCACATCGTACAGGGAAATTTCGCCGGGATCCCGGGCCAGGGTGAATCCCCCTTTCTTGCCGCGGCGGGAATTCACCACGCCCGCCCTGCGCAGGGTTTGCAACACCTTGGAAAGATACCCCGCCGGAACGGCCGTGGCATCGGCGATGTCCGGCAGTGTCAGCGCCGACTCCGTCTGCCCCGCCAGACAGACAGCGGCCCGCAACGCATACTCCGTCGTTTGAGAAATCATCTGGAAGTATCCCCTTTTTGTCCGATCCCTCTACGCGTTGGCGGTTGTGGGAAGCAATTGCAATTAATTTTTGGCGTCTGCGAACCGCGGGTGCAGTGGAATGAGGTCCCGGCCATCAATGAATACTCGATCCCGGAAAAAGAATCCGCTGTCAGGGTGGCATATCCTTCAGCGGGAATCCTAACAAAATGGTCTGAAATAGGAAGATAAATGCTGAAATAATCCGAAAATAGGTGAAAATCCACATTCTCGGGGCGGGAAGGGCAGCCCTGCAAGGCAACGAATTGCAAATCCTCCCGGCTCAAACTATCATGGCCAATTCGCGGGGGCGAAGAAATCCGGGCCCGATGAAGGAGCCGGAGGACGGTGGGCGGACGCAAACCGGGCGCACATGAACCAGACGCACACGAACCAGGATTGGCATGGATACGGGCACGGAAAAAATGATCGCCGAGAAGGACGGGGCGATCGGGTGGATGATCTTCAACAATCCCCAGCGGCGCAATGCGGTTTCCCTGGACATGTTCCAGGTGGTGCCGGAAATCATGGCGGAATTCGAGCAGGATCCCGAAATCCGCGTGATCATCGTCCGGGGAGCCGGGGACAAGTCCTTCATCTCCGGCGCCGACATCTCCCAGTTCGACAAGGTGCGCGCCTCGTCCCAGGAAACCGGCCTTTACGACGCCACCACGGAAAAGGCGGCCAACAGCATCTTCTATTGCGAGAAGCCCACAATTGCCATGATCAACGGGTTCTGCCTGGGCGGGGGCGTAACCATCGCCATGAGTTGCGATCTGCGCATGGCCTCGGAAAAATCGCGCTTCGCCGTCCCTGCCGCCAAGCTGGGCGTGGGTTACCGCACCCACGGCATCCGCAAGCTGATGGGCGCGGTTTCCCCGGCGTACGTCAAGGAGATCTTCTACACCGCGCGCCAGTTTTCGGCCGCCGAGGCTTTGGGCATGGGCTGGTTGAACCGGGTGCTGCCGGAGGATTTGCTGGAAAACCATGTGCGCGAGACCGCCGGCGCCATTGCCGCCAATGCTCCATTGACCATCCGGGCCGTCAAGGCCACCATCACCGAATTGCTCAAGGAACCCGGCGAGCGGGACCTGAAACGCAGCGAGGCCATGGTGGCGGCCTGCTTCGATTCCGAGGACTACGTGGAGGGCCGGCGGGCTTTCATGGAAAAGCGCCCCCCGGAGTTCAAGGGAAGATAACTCAGGGCGCGGAGTGGGAAGGCCATGGCCTTCCCAAATTTCTCCTCTTCCCACCCTCCCGGCCCCGCCCGCCTCTCGCTGATTCCCCATGAACAGCCTGCCCATCACCGATGCCCACCAGCATTTCTGGGACCTTTCCGCCAACGACCATCCCTGGCTGCGGGTGGAACCGCCGCATCCGTTCCGCTACGGCGATACGCGCCCCCTGCGCCGCAATTACATGCCGGAGGATTACCGGGCGGACTTCACGGGTCACGGCTTCGCAGGTCACGGCTTAGCGGGCGACGTCTTCGCGGGCCATGATGTCGTCAAGTCGGTGTACGTGGAAGCGGAGTGGGACCCCAACGACCCCATCGGGGAGACGCGCTGGGTGCATCGGGTGGCCGAGGCCCATGGCTTCCCCCATGCCATGGTGGCCCAGGCCTGGCTGGATCGTGAGGACGCCGCGCAGGTGCTGGCGGCCCAGGCGGCGTTTCCCTTGGTGCGGGGCATCCGCCACAAGCCCGCTACCGAGCCCGTCACAGTGGATTCGCCGAAGCAGTCTACCCCAAACGGGTCCCCCGTCCCCGGGTCCATGGGCGATTCCACCTGGCGGGCCGGGTATGCGCTGCTGGAACGGCACGGTCTGAGCTTCGATCTGCAAACCCCCTGGTGGCATCTGGACGAGGCCGCCCAACTGGCCCGGGACTTCCCCCGCACCCTCCTGATCCTCAACCACACCGGGCTGCCCAACCACCGCTCCCCGGAAGGACTGGCGGGGTGGCGGCAGGCGCTGGAGACCCTGGCCGGCCAGCCCAATACCGCCGTGAAAATCTCCGGACTGGGCCTGCCCGGCCAGCCGTGGAGCGCGGAAGCCAACCGAAGCATCGTCCTGGACGCCATCGCCATCTTTGGTGTGGAGCGGGCCATGTTCGCCAGCAACTTTCCGGTGGATGGACTGGTGGGCTCCTTCGACACGATCTTCAGCGGGTTCAAGGAAATCACGGCCCACCTGCCCCGCGCCCAGCGCGAAGCGCTCTTTCATGGGAACGCCCTGCGCCATTACCGCATCGGGGAGTAGAAGGCATGTGATAGATACGAAAAAAGACACAATAAAGGGGAGACCCTTCGCACGAAGAGCCTCCCCATCATTGTCCCCCCAGGATCCCGCCGGGGAATTTCCGCATCCGGATCCTGGAACGGTGCGGGTTCAATCTCCCCTGGCCGTGGTGGGATCGATGATCCGCTTGACTTCGGTAACCGTATTGGCCGGGAAGCCGCTCAGTTCCGCATGCTTATGGATCAGGCTCTCCTCCTGGGCCAGGTAGACGCAAAAAATCTTGTCACCGGTTACGTAGGAATGATCCCACTGAATGTCCGGGCCCATCCCCGTCAGTACTTCGTTGGATTTTTGGGCGGCTTCCTTGAAGGTTTCGTGCGCTGCGCTCCCGATTTCAGGCATTTCTCTTTCGATGATGAATCTACGCATGATTTCTCCTTAGGCGATTTGGTTGCTCGATCGACGGTCATGGCAGGAAACCATTTCCCCGCTGTGGAATCGATATCCTAAACCGGGTTACAGGCGGGTGACAAATGATTGACAAAACTTTCGCGGGAATTTTATTGGCGCGGAACCGTGAAAATACTGCCTGGCGGGCCCGCAATTCTCCTCCTGAAAGGCGGGAATTTACCGCAATCCCGCTTTCTTCAGCAGGGATACCAGTTGTTCCCTGGGCTCAGGATCCATGAAGGGTTCCGAGTCCGCATACATCCGCAATATGAAATCCGGGTTCAACCGAAGCAGATTTTCCGCGGTCAATTGGGACTCCCCGGTTCGTCCCAGGGCGGACTGGGCCGCCGCCAGAATGATTTGGGCATCGCTATGGTCCGGATCGGAGTGGGCGGCTTCGCGGGCTGTTTCCAAGGCTTCCTCATGGGAGTCCGCCAGCAGATAGGCCCGGGCCAATACCACCAGAAACCAGGGAGGGTACACCGGCCTGAGCCGGATGGCTTGGCGGACATGGCCGGCCGCTTCCTTGGGCCGGCCGGAATAATAGAGAACGTTGGCCAGATAGACGTGGGTGGAGGAGCATTGAGGGCGATACTCCACGGCCCGTTCGCAATTTGAAATCGCATCCGCGTGCTCCCGGTGCAACAGGTGAATATTCCCCAGCAGGGAATACTCGCTCCCCAGGGTGCTTTCCAAATCCAGGGAATGGCGCGCCCATTTCGTGGCCAAGGCCAGTGAATCCGCCGTGGATCCGCTCAATCCCCAATAGGCTTCCCACCAATGGGTCCAGGCCAGGTAGGCATATCCGATGGGAGAATCCGGTTCCAGGGAGATCACCTCCTCGAAATGCTTGCGGGCCAGGAACATCCCCTGAACCGTATGGCGATCGTAGCATTCCAATCCCTTGTAATAGCGCTCGCGGGCCTCGAGGTTCTTCAGGCTTTTGCGCACGATTCTCCCCGCTTCCCCATGGACGAGATTGACATCGATGGCGGTGACGATCTCCTCGGTGATGCGGTCCTGTACGGTGAGCAAATCGTCCCCATTGCAATCGAACCGCTCCCCCCAGACGGCGCGGCCGCTCTCCGTTGCGATCAATTGCGCAGTCACCCGTATTCTGCGCTCCGCTTTTCGCACACTTCCTTCCAGCACGTAATCCACCCCCAACTCCCTGCCCACCTGCTGGGCCGGAACCTGCGAGTTTTTGTAGGGAAAGGAAGCGTCGTGATTGATCAGGAAGAGGCTGGAGATTTTCACCAGATCGGTGGCGATGTCGAATACGAGCCCATCCCCGAAGTATTCCTGTTCCGGGTCTCCGGTCAGGTTCTTGAAGGGCAGGAACGCAAGAGAGGGTTGGCCGGGCAGGGAGAGTTTCCGCTTTTGCTCGGCGAGAATTTCCTGGTGGATGGCGTCGGTCGCGGGGGAGGGATCGATGCCGAGTTGGGTCCGCAGCGTCCGCTGGCAGCGATGAAAGAGCGCCACGCCCTCGGCGATCCGGCCCTGTTTCTGGCAGCAGCGCATCAGCCCCTGGTAGAGGAACTCCGTCTGGTCATCCATATTCAGGGCTTGCCGATACACTGCGCCCGCCTTGTCGAATTGACCGGATTCGGCAAAGCGGTTTCCCAGGCGTTCCACTTGTTTCAGGTAGAGATCGTGCAGGGTTTCCCGCATGGACAACACGGGATGCGGTGATTCCTCCCCCCGCAAAAACGGCCCCCAATAGAGGTTGAGCGCCTTTTCCACCTCCGTGAGTACGGGATAATCCTCCCCCGGGCCGGAAATCCGGGGAATCCGGCGCAACGCGCCCAGCAATTCCAGGGCGTCCACCCAGCAGACACCGGGGTTGATGGAAAGGCGGTGGTCCTCAAGTAGAAAGGCATCCCTGCCGATCAGTTTGCGGAGCCGGGAGAGGTTGGTGGCGAAGGCCCAGTGTGCGCGGTCTCCATCGGAATCCGGCCAGAGCGCTTCCACCAGTTGGGATTCCGGGACGTACTCCCCGCCATAGGCAATGAGGGTTTTCAGCAAGCCGAAGGGCTTGCTTCCCCCCTTGCTGCCCAGGGAGGGAGGAGACCCCTCGATTTCCACGGCGAACCGTCCCAATGTGAAGATTTTCACCCGAGGAAACGGTACTTCCTCTACCTGTGCCGATTGTCTGGGACCCATTATCCCGTCTCGATTGATAAAAAGCGCACCGGCCTGAAAAACGAGAATCCTGAAAAGAGGGTGGGGGAGGGGAGCGTCCCGCCAGGGGATAATGCTTGTGACGATATGCGTCTATTCTCCCCGGTTCCCACCCGCTTTTACCTATTCCCGCTATACAGGATTCTGACCGAATCCGATATATCCCGAGAATTCCCCTTCAGCCAGCACTCTCCTCTGTATGCCATTTGTAGGGTGCCGGTAAGCGATCTGTAGGTCCTCCCCTCGTAAGCTGGAATCATGGCGGGCTCCCGCCAAGCGGCCCCGCATCCGTCTCCGATGGAAAGGAGAGAGCCATGAACACGATTTCCAAGACTTACAGGAAAATCCTGCCCTGGACCCTGTCCGGATTGGTGGCCCTGGGGCTGTTCCTGGTCCCGCACCCATCATTTGCGCAAGGATTTGGAGATATCAGCTTCCGGACGGAGTACTTCCTCAATCCGGACAGCTCTGGAAAGGTGAAATTTAACGGATGCATTCGGAAGTATGATGCCTCCGGCAAGCCGAAAATACGGAGCAGGGAGGAAGCGCAGCGGAGTGGCATGTGGACGAAACTCTTCAAGTTGGAAGCCGTTAAGGAGGTTGAAGTTTATGTCCGAACCACCGGGTGGGAATGCCGTACTTTTACGGGATATTTCCCGAGCCTGACCGGGAGTCTAAAGGGGATAAATTCCGTCTTCTTTCTGCACTATGGTTTGCATCGGGAGGGGAACGGCTTGCGCCTGGAGGCGGAGTGGCCTTTGTTGAGTGAATATTTAGGCTGGTATTTTGGAGGTTTATCCAAAGCCATGGGAAAAGACGAGCAGGAGAAATGGGTTGAAGGAAAACAAAAGAAGTGGAAGCGGGAGTTAAGGAAGAATAACTCGCTATATCGAACCCTCTACCGCTGGAGGTTCGAGGAGGTGATCCACCTGCCGGGCCGGGTGGAGAGCGCAAGTAATTTTATCCGGGAAGGTGAAAACACGCTGCGGATACTGCTGGGCAACTGGAAGCTGATGGCCACCGTCCGGGTCACCCACCAGGCGCATGTATTGCGGGAAATGGCAGACGCCGGCAGCAACGAACCCGGGCGGCGGGAGGCCATGAAAGTCCTCTTCGGCGCGGACGCACCCATCGAGGCCGTCATCTCCGGCCCGCTGGAGCCCCTCTTCGATTACGAAAAGGAAGTCGCCGAGGCCAAGGCGGCCCTGCCCGCAATGTTGGGACAACTGGGGG
>CAZOXD010000118.1:0-15126 GCA_964583525.1 uncultured Pseudomonadota bacterium | reverse complement strand
GGAGGTCACTCATCAGGAGGGCCGTATTTTTCCATGAAAAACTTGAAACACCCTTCCAATCCCGTTCTATTGGTGGACGACGAGACCGCCATCCTGAACAGTTTCCGCTCTACCTTGCGCTCGGAGGGAATCGACAATCTCATCACGTTGCGGGACAGCCGGGAGATCAAGCCGCTTTTCGCCAGGCAACCGGTCGAGATGGTTCTGCTCGATCTTTCCATGCCCCACTTGTCGGGAGAGGAGATCCTGGCCTGGTTGACGCAGGAACATCCGGATGTCCCCGTCATTGTCATCACGGGCGTCAACGATGTGGAAACCGCAGTGACGTGCATTCAGTCGGGGGCAATTGATTACCTCGTCAAGCCGGTCGACCCGTCCCAATTCGTCTCCAAGGTCAAACAGGTCATCGAAAATCGCGAACTGAAAAGAGAGAACATCTCCCTGAAGGACCGCCTGTTGACCTCTCGCCTGGAACACCCTCAGGTCTTCAACACCATCATCACTCAAAACGCCGCGATGCATTCCATTTTCCAATACCTGGAGATGGTGGCGAAGACCTCAAGGCCGGTGATGATCACCGGGGAGTCGGGCGTCGGCAAGGAATTGATCGCCAAATGCGTTCACGTGCTGAGCAACCGGCCGGGAGCGTTCGTTTCCGTCAACATCGCCGGACTCGATGACACGCTGTTCACCGATACCCTTTTCGGCCACGTGCAAGGCGCCTATTCCGGCGCCCAGGAATCACGCTCCGGCCTGGTCAGTCGGGCGGCAAAGGGAACCTTGTTTCTGGACGAAATCGGCGATTTGGAATTGAGTTCACAGGTGAAACTGCTGCGGGTGCTACAGGAAGGCGAGTACTATCCGCTCGGATCGGACCTCGCCAAAAATACCGATGCCCGGATCGTGGTGGCTACCCAATACCAACCCGAAAAATTATTGCAGGAGGGGCGGTTCCGCAAGGATTTGTATTACCGCCTGAATATCCATCAGTTACACATCCCTCCCTTGCGTAAGCGGATGGAAGACTTGCCCTTGCTGATGGAGCATTTTATCCAGGAAACCGCCGATTCCCTGGGATTGGAAAAGCCGCAGGTTCCCTTGGAACTGTTCACACTGCTGTCCGCTTATCACTTCCCCGGCAACGTGCGGGAATTGCAAAACCTGATATTCGACGCCGTCACCCAACACAGGCAAGGGACCCTCTCCACCCAAGGCATCCGTCAGATCATCGATAATCTACGGAAGGAGGGAACTTCCCTCGCCGAGGGGATGACCGATCCGGCGCCCGGCGCCGAATTCGCGCTGACGCTCGATGCCCGCATGCCCTTTCCCACCTTGAAACACACCGATCGTTTTCTCGTTAGGGAGGCCATGAAACGTACCCAAGGCAATCAGAAAATTGCGGCGGAAATGTTGGGGATCACTCGGCAGACCTTGAACAAGCGTCTCAAGGAAGAACCCTCGCTACGCGGTCCGAGTCACTCCGCCGGTAATCGAACCAAGTCGTTCCAAAAACGGGACGCATAGCATCCACAGAACCGGTCCCCGCAGGGCCGCAACATGATTATTCAAGCCTTTGGCTAAAATTCCCCGGTTTCATTGCGCACTTCCGGCGCCAGGTCTATTGCCCCATGGAACTTCCTTCAGGAACTTTCATGGTCAAGCCGTTCTCATCGATACCTGCCCCCCTCCCCTGATTCCCATACAAAACCACCTCCTCGGGTGAGCGCGGCCCCCCGGCACCTCTTCAGCCGGCTTTGTTGGGCAATGGCCCCCGCTGTGGCAAATGGCAATGGGAGACGTACCCCCTCGAAAGCAGGATGCAAGGAGTCTTGCTTGTTGCGGGAGGTGTTGGGCCACCGCGCATCCAACGGCGCAATTTCAGCTATATTGAAACCGGTTCCAATGCGCCGGTGGTCCCCGCCTTCGCCTTCCATCTTAAAAAAAAATGAGCCCCGAATCGAACGTGTATGTAAAATATTTTGACAGTGTCAATTGTTGATAACCTCAATAAATCTTTTTTAAAATTAGATATTTAGCGGCTTTGCGTCAAATTCCGGTTTAATCCTTTGACACCACGGGATTTCATCCTCCTCTCCGGAAATTGTAATATCAATATAATATCAATAGCTTACACATTTTTTCCCCTTGGCCCAATTACTGCAGCCAACAAAAAATCAGAAGGATAGTAAAACGGCATATTTTTCGCTGGGAAATTCTTAAAAATGTTTTATATATCATTTTTAATATAGATGGCATTTCTCATGAAAAAGACCAAACCGGCAAGATTTTCAATGAATATTTCGGCATTTGAAATGCAGGATGAGGAAAGACCCCTTGATTGGTTAGATCGGATTATCTTAGAAGCTGAAACAATTAGAGCGGAGGTCGAACGTTCAAAGTGTGACGTCTCCAATCTGACCCAAACATATTCGATCATATCCGAAAAGTTGATGCAGTACCAAAGGCTGATACCCTTTGCCTCGGCTAAAATTCTGAATGAATTAATGAATTCGGAAAACGCAGGGAAGAACCCCGAGAATTTCGCCAAGGAGGTCGTCGTCCGGTTGAGGAAAATTTCCGGCATCATGGGCCACATCCAACAATCCGTTTCCGAGCAATTTGTCGACAAAGCCGATCATCCGGAAATTCCCTCAAATTTACTGAATTAGTTGAAGGATGCTTTCATCAGCGATCAATGCCTAAAAAAAAATAAATATCTTCATCTCAGTACAACGGAAAGAGATATGTCAGCTATGCGGCATTCCAGGAGACATTTATTATGGTTCGAATCGCAGAAAAGGTTCGCGAAAACCTTTGGTCCACCTGCCTGGAGCTTTCCCGGAATTATCGCAGTCGAATCTTGATCCTGTATGATTCGAGTGGCGATATTCCAATGAACATACCCCCCGGCATCGTCAATGTATGATCAGCCAAATAAATGTCAAATAAAATAACGATCTTTAAACAATATCGAGGGGAAATAATCTGATGATCCAATCGTTTTTCCGCCGGGTCTTTCGGCTAGAAAGGAATATCAAACTTTTACAAATGAGCGTGTAAATTAATTACTATTATTTTTGATTGGAGTGAAAAAATGTTTAAAAAACGAAGTGTCCCCGCAAAAATGAAAATCAGTATGTCTCTCCTTGGTGTTTTATTTGTTGGTTATAGTATTTTCATCTATTTTGGTCTGAATCAAATTCAACAAAATTCCGATATATCGTTTTCACAAAACCTGCCAACCGCCGAATTGGCAATGAAGACACAAATGCATATACAGGAAGTTTGGCAATGGCTGACCGATATTTCAGCCACCCGGGGATTGGATGGATTGGATGATGGCTTCGAGAAAGCCGAGATACACAAGAATCATTTCAATATGACAACCAAGAAAATTCTGGGAAAATTAGAGAAGGGAGGCGATACGGAGGGAATAAAACTTGTGGGGGTGCTGAAAGTCCGATTTCTCAAGTTTTACGATGTGGGGAAAGAAATGGCCCAGGCATACATCGATGGCGGAGCAAAAGAAGGAAACCAACAAATGGAAGCTTTCGATGGAGCGGCCGAAACCATGTTGGAAACCTTGAAGCAGATCGTTTCCAAATATCAGGGCAACCTTTCAAATTCCCTTTCGGACATTCATCAATCGGTGAATTGGGTGGTCAAATTCATGATCGGGACCAGTATCGCGATGTTGCTTATTTTCGCCATAGTCGCCTGGATGATGATCCGTTCGACGACGGGTCCGTTAAATAGGGTCATCAATGGATTGGCCAGCGCATCGGAACAGGTGACAAGTTTCTCCTCGCAGTCGGCCGCATCCAGTCAAGCGCTTGCGGAGGGCGCATCGGAACAGGCAGCCAGCCTGGAAGAGACGGCCTCCTCGCTGGAGGAAATGGCCAATATGAACCGCCAGAATTCCGATAATGCCGAGCAAGCAGAGATACTTGTCCGGGAGACGATCACTCTTGCGGAGCAAGGTGGAGCCGCGATGGGGCGAATGGGCGATGCTATCAGTGAGATCAAAAACTCCTCCGATCAGACGGCGAAAATCATCAAGACCATCGACGAGATCGCGTTCCAGACCAATCTTCTGGCTCTGAATGCGGCCGTGGAAGCCGCCCGCGCCGGTGACGCCGGCCGGGGCTTCGCCGTAGTGGCCGAAGAAGTGCGCAACCTGGCGCAGCGCAGCGCCGCGGCGGCCAAAGACACCAACGAGTTGATTGACTCCTCCCAGGAAAAAGCGGAGTTGGGCGTGAAAGTTGCCGGTGAAGTCGAAAACTCCCTCACTGACATTCAATCCTCCATCCTGAAAATAAACGAGCTGGTGCGCGATGTGGCCACGGCCAGCAAACAACAATCCGGAGGAATCGACCAGCTTAACATGGCCGTGTCCCAGATGGATTCCTCAACCCAGAATAATGCCGCCAACGCCGAGGAGACTTCCGCCACCAGCGAAGAACTCTCCGCACAGGCCCAGGAACTAAATGCCATGGTGTCCGAATTGATAGTCATAGTGGGAACCGGCCGAGGCAACGGACATGGCAACGGTTCGAAACGCCACAGGGTTGATCGCCAAAAAACGACCTCTCAATTCTCCGCCGTCAAACATCGCCCCGAGGAGCGGACGAAGGGAAATGAGAGGAACAAACGCCTCGAAAGGACCCCGCAAATTTCAAATCAGTTGATCCCTTCTGGAGATCTCAGAGGGAAAATCGAACAGGAGGATGATCGGCACCTCGACGGAAAGCCTGAACATTATCAGGATCTGACCGAGGGTGATTTCCAGAAAATCTGAGTGATCCCGCGGGCCCACCGGCCGGAAGGCGTTTTTTGCCTTCCGGCCCCGGGTTGGGTGGGAAAAAAGCTTGGAAATACGTGGAGCGAAACTTTGGGCTATCGCCCAAAAAGGTGTGGACCGCCCATGGAAATTGGAGTTGGGAGGTTAACACGCGTCCGGTGAAAAGCCGCTGGACAAGGTTGCGTTTTATCAACCTCTTTCCCACCTCCTCCTGCTTCCTGGAATGGAGTCAAAGGGAAAAATCGAAAGGGGAAGGGAAATAATCAATGTGCTGTTTCCGAAAATTGGAGCAGAAAAACCTTTAAACATTCAGAGGCGCTATGAAACTCGGGACAAAATTGCTGGTCTTCTTTCTGCTGGTAGGCATTATTCCTTTTGCGGTACTGGCGGTCATCTCACTGGTGAATATCAACACCTCCCTCTCCAAGGCGTCCTTCAATCAGCTTGAAGCCGTCCGGGGAATCAAGAAGGACCAGATCGAGCGGTTTTTCGCCGAACGGAAAGGCGACATGGCCGTCCTCACCGAGATCGTGGACACGCTCAGAGCAGAAGCCTTCAACAAGCTGCTGGCGGTGCAGGTCATCAAGAAAAACCAGATCGAAAGCTATTTTGGCGAACGCCTGGGCGACGCTACCGTCCTTTCCAGCAACAACCACGTTTCCGCCGCCCTGAACGCTTTGGGCGATGCCTTCTCGGACGGAGGGGGCCGGACCGGCGGGGCCGCCTGGAACGACGCCAAGTCCCGGTTCGGGCCGTGGCTGGAGGAATATAACAAGGTCTACGGCTATTACGACCTGTTCCTGATCACCGCCCGCGGCGACATCGTCTACACCGTCGCCGAAGAGGACGATCTGGGGGAAAATCTGATCAGGGGCTCCCTGAAAGACTCCCCCCTGGGCGATCTTTTCAGGAAAGGCATGAAAGACCCGGCTTTGGCCGATTTCAAGCCCTACGCCCCCAGCGGAAACAAACCCGCTGCATTTGTGGGAGCGCCGATCAAGTCGGGAAAAAGGACGGTCGGCGTGGTCGCCATGCAGCTTTCCCTCGACCAGATCAACAACATCATGCAGGAACGCACCGGCCTGGGCAAGACGGGTGAAACCTACCTGGTTGGCCCTGACAAGCTGATGCGCTCCGATTCCTTCCTCGATCCCAAGGGGCACTCGGTCGCAGCCTCGTTGGTCGGCACGGTGGAAAAGAACGGCGTCGATACCGAGGCATCCCGCGAGGCCCTGGCCGGAAATGCCGGGATGGATGTCATCATGGACTACAACGACAATCCGGTGCTTTCGGCCTACGCTCCCCTCGAAATCCATGGGCTGCGCTGGGCCATCATCGCCGAGATAGACGCGGCCGAGGCTTTTTCGCCGGTGGATGATAAAGGCAAGGCGTTTTACGCCAAGTACAAGGAATTCTACGGCTATTACGACCTGTTCCTGATCAACCCCGACGGCTATGTCTTCTACACCGTCACCAGGGAGGCCGACTATCAGACCAACATGATCAGCGGCAAATACCGGGACTCCAACCTGGGAGAACTGGTGCGCGAGGTGAAAAGTTCAGGCGAGTTCGGATTGGCGGATTTCGCTCCCTATGCTCCCAGCAACGACGAACCGGCCGCCTTTATCGCACAGCCGGTGATGCATGAGGGCGAGGCCGAGCTTATCATCGCCTTGCAGATTTCGCTCGACGCCATCAATGCCATCACCTCCCAACGGGACGGCATGGGGGAAACGGGCGAGACCTACCTGGTGGGAGTGGATAAGCTGATGCGCTCGGACTCCTTTTTGGATCCGGTCAACCACACCGTGAAGGCTTCCTTCGCCAATCCCAACAAAGGCAGCGTCGACACCAAGGCTGTCGACGAGGCCCTGGCCGGCAAAACAAGCACGGAGATCGTCATCGACTACAACGGCAACCCGGTCCTTTCCGCGTACGCGCCGATCAAGGTTGGAAAGACGACCTGGGCCTTCATGGCCGAGATCGACGAGTGGGAAGCGTTTCAGGCCTTGACCAGGATTGAATGGATAATCGGGATCATAGCCCTGGTGTCCTTTGCTTCAATCGTGGCGATTGCTCTGTTGCTGACCCGGATGATTGCCGGGCCGATCAGGCGGACCGTGGAAGGAGTGACTACCGCCTCCAACCAGGTGCAATCGGCGGCCGAACAAATCTCGTCCTCCAGCCAGGCCCTGGCGGAATCCACATCCGAACAGGCCGCCAGTCTGGAAGAGACCGCATCCTCCCTGGAGGAAATGGCCAACATGAACCGGCAGAATGCCGAAAACGCCGATCAGGCCAATCAATTGGTCAAAGAGACCACCACCCTTGCGGAGCAAGGGGGGGAAGCGATGGGGCGGATGAGTGCCGCCATCGAGGAGATCAAAACCTCCTCGGGTGAAACAGCCAAGATCATCAAGACCATCGACGAGATCGCTTTTCAGACCAATCTGCTGGCCCTCAATGCCGCGGTGGAGGCTGCTCGCGCGGGAGATGCCGGACGCGGGTTCGCCGTGGTGGCCGAGGAGGTGCGAAACCTGGCTCAGCGCAGCGCCGCGGCGGCCAAAGACACCAACGAATTGATCGAATCCTCCCAGGAAAAAGCGGAATTGGGCGTGAAGGTGTCCGGGGAAGTCGAAACCGCCCTGAGCAAAATCCTTTCCGCCATCGTGCAAATCAACGACCTTGTCCGCAGTGTGGCCACGGCGAGCAAGGAACAATCCGGAGGCATCGACCAGGTCAACATGGCGGTGTCGCAGATGGATAGCTCCACTCAAGGCAACGCCGCGAACGCCGAGCAGGCCTCCTCCACCAGCGAGGAACTCTCCGCGCAGGCTCAGGAACTCACCGTCATGATTTCCGAATTGATGAACATGGTGGGATCGGGCCGTGACCACAAAGGGAACGGAGATGGAATCGGCGCAACCGCCCCGGTCTATCACCTGGGTGAGCAAGTCAAAGAAAGGCACTTGTTGGCCGCCCATTCCGATTCGGGTTCCGGAAACAGCCCTTCGCTTGGCGGAAAACTCGTTCATCGTCCAGTTCTGAAATCCAACGAGGTTTCACTGAAGGAGAAACTGCAAGCGGATGATCGACAATCCGCAACCCACCTTTCACCTAAAATCAGCGAATTGAACGAGGATGATTTCAAGGAAATCTGAGTGACCTGCGAGCCCACCGGCCGGAAGGCGTTTTTTGCCTTCCGGCCGGTAGGTGGGGGCGGGAAAAAGGCTCGGAAATACCTGGAACGAAACTCTTGGCCTATTGCCCACAAAGGTGTGGGCCGCCCATGGAAATTGGGGCATGGAGGTCAACACACGTCCGAGGAACAGCCGCTGAACGAGGTTGCGTCATTTTAACCTCTTTCCCACATCTCCTGCTTCCTGGAACGGAGTCGAAGGGAAAAACCGAAAGGGAAGCAGGCTCACCATCACTGAAGAGTGGTTTCGTTTCGTGTGAAAGTATTTTATTTCTCGGATGCATTTTCCAAGTGATCATTATTCTTGATTGTAATGGCCACACTTCTCAGGCTAAAGGGATTAGCTCAGGAATGAACCCGTACTCCTGCGGGAAATTTCCGACGCAAAATCACATTCCAATTATACGATATGTTTAAAAAAAAGAATCTCTCTCTATCCATGACAATCAGTCTGGCAATCATTTGGATCGTGTTTATTTTGTTCAGCGTTTCTATTTATTCAATCCTGGATGGAATTAAAGTAAAGGCCGAAGTTTCTTATCGGCAAAAACTCCCCCATGCCCAGCTTGCAATTCAATCCAAACTGCACATCTTGTCCATATGGCAGTGGTTGACCGATATTTCAGCCACTCGTGGTTTCGACGGACTTGATGAGGGCTTTAAAAAAGCCGGGATTCATAAAGATGATTTTAATAGGGATATCCAAACACTGCGGGCCAAATTAATCGAATCCGGCGATACCGATGGATTATTACTTATGGAAAAACTCAATAATCATTTCGTTGAGTTTTACAGCGCTGGCCTGGAAATGGCCCGGGTGTATGTCGCTGAAGGACCACGGGCCGGAAACCGGTATATGGCAAAGTTTGATGAGGCGGCTGAAGTCATGCTGAAAAGCTTGGACCTGTTCGTAACAAATTACGAGACCCAACTTTCCGATTCCCTTTCATCCATCAACAATTCGATGCGATGGATTATCATTTTCACAATAGCATCCACTTCCACAGGGATATTCATTCTCTGGTTGATAACAACGGTCATTCGCAATATCTATGCAGCCCTCAAAAGGGCGAACAACCGCCTCAATCAAGAAATTGTCAAGATCAAAGAAGCGAAGGAGGCACTGAGGCGTAGCGAATCATTCAAATCCACAGTTATCAGCTCTCTCTCGGAAGGTATTGTTACCATGGATGATCAGGGCCGGGTCATGGAACTGAACCCGGCCATGGAGCAAATTTTCGGCTATTCCAACAGTGAGGCCAGCGGCAAATCATTGGCGGAACTCTTCCTTCTCCCGGAGTTGCGCGAACGCCACGCCGAGGGGTTGAACCAGTATTTGGAAACGGGCCAATCACCTCTCCTGAACAATCGATTCGAGACGCCGGCTGTGAGCAAGGACGGATCGCTGCTTAAAATCGAAATGATCGTGAACGCGATCAAATTCGATGATCAAATATTTTTCACCTCGTCCATCAGCGATATCACCCCCCGAAAACTTGCGGAGAAAGAACGCCACCAACTGGCGACAGCTATCGAACAGATTGCCGAAGGAGTCGTGATCACCGATGTCGAAGGAACCATCCAATATGTGAATCCGGCCTTCGAACACATCACCGGTTACTCTCGCGATGAGGCCATGGGAAAAAATCCGAACGTTCTCAACAGCGGAGAGCATGATAAGGAATTCTTCCATTTGATGTGGCAAACCATTCTTTCCGGAGAGGTTTGGCAGGGCAAGATCACCAATCGCAGAAAGGACGGCTCTTTTTACAAGGAAGAAATGACCGTCTCTCCGATCCGCAACGAGGCGGAAGAGATCGTCAATTTTGTTGCCATCAAGCGCGACGTCACCCGCGAAATGGAGATGGAAGCGCAACTGAGCCAATCCCAGAAAATGGAAGCAATCGGAGTGCTCAGTGGCGGGATAGCCCATGATTTCAATAACATCCTTATGCCGATTCTCGGATACACAGAGATCGTGAAGATGGCGCTGCCCAAGAACTCCAAGATGCAAAATCATATGGATGCCATCTTTCGGGCGGCCTTGCGGGCCAAAGACCTCGTAGCCCATATTCTCCTGTTCAGCCGCCAGACCAATGGCGAACGCCACCCACTGGGGTTGGAGCTCCTCGTCAAGGAAGTCCTCAAACTGCTCCGTTCGGCCATTCCCAAAACGATCGAGATCAAATATGATTTCGATCCGGAGTTGCCGTTGGTTTCAGCCGATGCGACGCAAATCCATTCGGTGCTGATGAACCTTTGCACCAATGCCAGCCATGCCATGCCCGATGGCGGTGTGCTTACTATAAAACTGCAAAAGATGATTCTGGCCGATTACGAGGTGCGTGATCGCGGGAGAATTTCGGGGGAATTCGTCCGCCTCAGCGTCGCCGACAACGGCCATGGCATGAACGAGGGGACCCTGGCGCGCATCTTCGATCCTTTTTTCACCACCAAGGAAGTGGGCAAGGGCACCGGATTAGGCCTGTCCACCGTCTACGGGATCGTGCAACACCACCAGGGCTACATCGCCGTGGAAAGTGCGCCGGGTCAGGGCACAACGTTCGAAATTTTATTGCCGGGTACGGAAAATACCCAGGACAACGGGGGTAATACCCCGGCCTCACTCGCGTACATGGGAAGCGAATCCATTCTCGTGATCGACGACGAGGAAGATATCGTCTCCTCTATCCGTCTTGGCCTGGCGCAATTCGGTTATGAGGTCACTGGATTCTCCAATCCCGTGGAAGCCATGGAGCACTTACGTTTATATCCCAGGAAGTACGACCTGGTCATAACCGATTGCACAATGCCTCTGATGACCGGTGAAAAGGTGGCCGGGGAAGTGTCGAATATCGCTCCCGATATTCCCATCATCTTTTGCACCGGAGACTGCGACAAGCTTCCCAACGAACGGTTGAAAGACCTGGGGATCGATTGGTTGATGATGAAGCCATTCACCCCCCCGGAACTGGGAAAGGCGATCCGCCAGGTCTTGGATATGGCTGGAAAGAATTCCCTGCCGATTCACGATCACACCGGGCATTCCCCGGGGCAACAGGGGTCCGAATTCGAACCTGGCTAGATTGGCCGGTTCGATTCGCTGCCTGCCAGGCTGGCTGGGTGGTGTTGTTGCGGCGGGCCGGTCAGGCGCCTCAACCCGGGATCAGACCACATAGCGCGCTGGGCCACAAACCACCTGCACGAATGGCTGTAACCACTTGGATGGTCTCGAAAGGGGCCTCGTACCCCTCGGGACTATCTTACGAAGTGGTGCGACAAGCGGGGGCTGGTCAAACGCGGCAAGGCAACTGTCAGGTTCGATGAAACGGAATTCGGCGATTTATGTGAGGAATCTCCCCTGGATTTGAAATGAAAATGAAAAATCTCATCAACTCAAATTCCTTGATGACCTATAACCTCATCGCCCTGGGGTTGATCGCGTTGCTGAGCAGTTCCAACTATCTCCTGACCAACCAGTTGATCCAACGTAGCTCCGGTGACGCCCGGCTGATCAATATGGCAGGCCGGCAAAGGATGCTCTCCCAGAGGGTGACCAGGGAAGTGCTGCTGCTGGCGCAAAGCGAAAGCGCGCAGGAGCGGGAGCGATACCGCCGCTCCATAGCCGCCCTGACGAGGGACTGGGCACGCAATCACAATTTGTTGCAAACCGGCGATCCGCAGACCGGCATAGCGCCGATCGGAGACTCCAAGGTGGCGGCGACCTACGGGGAAGTCGACTCCCATTTCAAAGGGGTGCAAACGGCGTTGCGGGAAATCGAGGCCGTGCCGGAGCGCGCCTCCGGGAAGCGGATCATCGAACCCGAATCGCTTCGCAACCTGATTGCCCATTCCGATATATTCCTGAAGTGGATGGAAATCGCCGTGAAACAGTTGGAAGAAGAGGCGGTCGAAAAAATTGCCGATCTCAAATTGGCCATATCAGCCACCTGGATCTCCGTGCTTATTTTGTTGGTGCTGGAAGCGGTGTTCCTGTTCCTGCCCGTCGCCATGCGCATGCGAAAGACCCATTCTCATCTGAAGCAAAGCGTCAACCAATTGCAGGACGAAATCGCCCGGGGCAAGGAGGCCCTTTCCAGCGAACAATTCAAAGCGGCCATGCTCGCCAACACCTCCGAGGGAATCGTCACCATGGACGACCGCGGGCGGGTGATGATAATCAATCCGGCCAGCGAGGAAATCTTCGGCTATTCCCGGGACGAAGCCATCGGCAGGCCGGTGGCCGACCTGTTTATCCCCCACCACTTGAGGGAACAGCATATCCGGGGGATTAAAAATTTTTTGGAAACCGGCGAGGCCCCCTATCTCGGCAAACGATTCGAAATACCGGCCATCCACAAGGACGGCAGCGAAATCGAGGTGGAAATGGTGATCAATGCCATTAATTTCGATGGCCGCTATTACTTTACCTCTTTCCTCAGGGACATCACCGAACGCAAGCGGGCCGGTGCGGAACGGGCACGCCTGTCGACGGCGTTGGAACAGGTGGTGGAAAGCATCGTAATCACCGATTCCGAGGGCACCATCCAATACGTCAATTCCGCCTTCGAGCACAACACCGGATTCACCCGGGAGGAAGCCCTCGGCCAAAATCCCAGGCTGTTGAGCAGCGGCAGGCAGGAGCCGGAATTTTATCGGGAAATGTGGGAGACCATTGCCGGCGGATCAACTTGGCGGGGCTGTTTTATCAACAAGAAGAAAGACGGAACCTTCTTCGAGGAGGAAGCGAGCATCTCGCCGATCTTCAGCGATGCCGATGAAATCATCAATTACATCGCCGTGAAACGGGATGTCACCGAAGAACGGAAGAAGGAGGCCCAACTGCAGCAGGCCCAGAAAATGGAAGCGATCGGCGTCCTCAGTGGCGGAATAGCCCATGATTTCAACAATATTCTCACACCGATCCTGGCGTATACGGAAATTTCGAAAATGAACTTGCCCAAGGATTCGGAAGTACAGTCGTATCTGGATTCGATTCATCGGGGAGCGATGCGGGCCAAGGATCTGGTGGAGCAGATTCTTCTGTTCAGCCGCCAGACCGATGGCGAACGTTACCCACTGGGGTTGGAGCCGCTCGTCAAGGAAGTTCTCAAACTGCTCCGTTCGGCCATTCCTATAACGATCGAGATCAAATACGATTTCGATCCGGAGTTGCCGTTGGTTTCGGCCGATGAGACACAGATTCACTCCTTGCTGATGAACCTCTGCACCAACGCCAGCCACGCCATGCCTGATGGTGGTGTGCTCACCGTGAGTCTGCAAAGGACTGTTTTGAGTGAATACGAAATCTACAACGGCCAGAAAATATCCGGGGAATTCATCCGCCTTACCGTCGCCGACAACGGCGGGGGCATGGACCGGGAAACCCTGGGCCGCATCTTCGATCCCTTCTTCACGACCAAGGAAGTCGGCCAAGGCACCGGGCTGGGCCTGTCCACGGTCTACGGCATCGTCCAAAATTACGGCGGCCATGTAGCAGTCGAAAGCACACCGGGAGAAGGAACGGTGTTCGAAATCTACCTGCCTGTATCGCATACGATCCGGAGCAGCGAATATACGTCTGTTCCCGAGCCGTCTCCCAAAGGGCGTGAATCCGTTCTCTTTATCGACGATGAGGAAGAGATCGTCTCCACGATCCGATTGGGACTGGCCCCGTTCGGATACCAGGTCACCGGATTCTCCAACCCCGTGGAAGCCCTGATGCACCTCCGTCTGAATCCCGGGAAGTTCGACCTGATCATCACCGATCGTTCCATGCCGCAAATGACCGGTGAGATGGTGGCCAGGAAAGTGGCGAAGCTGGTCCCCGATCTTCCCGTCATTCTCTGCACAGGGAACACCGAAAATCTGTCCCAGGAACGGTTGGAAGCCTTGGGAATCGATTACCTGGTCCAGAAACCGTACAGCCCTCCGGACATGGGCAGGACGATCCGTCAGGTCATGGATACGGCCAGGGAGAATTCCCTGCCGATTCACGATCACCCCGGGCATTCCCCGGGGCAACAGGGGTCCGAATTCGAACCTGGCTAGATTGGCCGGTTCGATTCGCTACCTGCCAGGCTGGCTGGGTGGTGTTGTCGCGGCGGGCCGGCCAGGCGCCTCAACCCGGGTTCAGGCCACATAGCGCGCTGGGCTACAAGCCACCTGCACCAATGGCTGTAGCCACTTGGATGGTTTCGGAAGGGGGCTCGTACCCCTCGGGATTAACTTACGAAGTGATACAATAAGCGGGGGCTGGTCACCCTGGGAATCAATGAAATCCTGACCAAACCGTTCACCCGGTTGGAATTGGGACAGGTTATTCGCAATACAGCTGGACGCACATCAAAACAAGTCCTTGGACAACGGGAATTAATACTCTTATTGTACGGTTGAATATCCTGGCAATTTATTTTTTTCGGATTCTCCATGAGGGAGTGTTCCTCACCGTGAGAAATCCATAGGCAATTCCGCCGGAAAATGTAGCGGAAGACTCCGGACACTGGCATGAAATTATGTCTTGAATCCAACCCGCCCGGTGCTCGCAGGGGGTGGAGTGGGTGAAGGCTGAATGTCGGCTTGAAGTCCTTTAATTGAGAGAGAAAATATGAAGATCCCTTTGAGAAATATGGTGAAGTTCGTCTTACTGGGTTGGATCGGAATATCCATTGGCGGATTATCCGCCATCGCTGCCGAGGTCGAGGTCACAGGCAGCGTCGCCGTGGGCTTCGGCCAGGTGTCGCTGGGGGAGCCAGCCACCGATCCGGCCACCACCAGCCTGGACGGCGTGGGGGAGGCCATCGTCAACTTCGCCGCCGAAAAGGGCGGCTTTTCCGCCCAGATCGAGCTGGAAGTGGACGAGGCCGCCGCGCTGGCGGTGGCGCAACATGAGTTGGTGTGGGCCATCAGCGACAGCCTGAGTCTCACCATGAGCGGAGCTTCCCTGGGAATCGAATCCGTCGACGACCATATTAGTGTCATCAACGGACCGGTGGGGCAGGTTGGCGACGAGGGTGTGGCGCTGGATTTCAGCGACATGGGGATGATGAACGTGGAATTTACCGCCGCCGGCATCACCCTGGGCCTGGCCCTGGTCGATCAATGCGTGCCCGAGTGCGGGTAT
>CAZOXD010000117.1:4794-15242 GCA_964583525.1 uncultured Pseudomonadota bacterium | reverse complement strand
AGACTCGCTGCGCCCAGCGTGAGGGTGAGACGGTCCAACAGGCGATAGATGCGCGGCTTTGTCCCTGCCCGGTTCCCTCCTTGCCTCCCGCCCTCTCCTCCCCACCGTGCATCCTATTCCCGCGCCCGCTTCCTTTTAAAAAGGCCTGCGACCAATCAGATTATTGCGGAATTATGTACTTGACACAAGGTAGGTCGTATGCAAGGTTGAAGGCATGCGAAAACATTGGTGTTATTGGAAAGAGGCCGGGTATCACGCATTTCGGCACGCTCCACGGTTTTCCGGCATGACGTGGCGAACCGCAATTACCGCTGTCGCAGGATTAGCTATCGGGCTTTTCCTTCTTTGGTTAAAAGCCCCAGAGAATGTTGAACCTGAATGGTTTATAAATGTAAACACTCTTGTATATCCGTTGGCGGCAATTTTCGGGCTTTCATTTGTTCTTGAATTACTCCGGTACCCAATTGACCGCGAGAAAGAGCGGGATGAGCAGCATAAAACAGAATTAGCCAACGTAAATACCGTTCGGGAACGACTGGAGAAAGAGAAATCCGAAATTCAAGAGCGTATTTTAACAACTGAAAAAATGGCGGAGGGGGCGAATATTCTTGCAGACCTATTGGAGGACGCACAAAAGATACATGACGACACAAAGCATGACCCAATGGAGGAACGCAATGCTTGGTATGAAAAGGTGCGGGGGGTTCTCCGCGAATACCATCCTCTTTCCGAAGCAAGTTTCAGGTCGGTCCACAGTTTTCATATGAGCCAGGGATGGAGGGATATTCTCAGAGAGGAAATGAAGAAATTAAGCGTGATTCTTGTTTCCATCAGGGACACCACGAAAAAATAAAATAAACCCCTCCCGTTACAGGAGGGGTTGGGATTTAATGTTTGGTGGGATCAACCAGGATGAATTTTTCTCCCGGCTTTCGAGTAGGCGGGAACGGCTCATTCTTTGTTACCGTGCGTTCCACACCTGTTCTTCCTCCGCGAGAGCCAACAATTTCATATTGGCCGCTTTTCCCGGATTTCTCTCCGGGCTTGTACTTTTTGCTCATGACAAACTTCTCCAATCATGCCCAAAACATATTATTTTGGGCGAAAATGCAGGTTTTATTGGAATTCAATTGACTTCGGGAGGGAGAATCGGCTAAAAGGAAAGTGTCAACTATTCCTGCCGGTTGGCTCCCATCCTGGGGCCAACCCGACCCAGAACCTACATTACCGAATCGGCTCCCCGCTATCATCTTCCATGATGGCGGGGAGTGACTCTTCATGCATACAACAAAATTTACTTTGACGCAACTGTAAAGTATTGATCGAATTCGTATTTAGGCCGTTAGTTCCTTGTATTCAATATTTCCGCTGGCGATCAGTTTTTGCACCGTGTCCCGGAATAGCCATGGATTGTCCCGATTGTTGAAACGCCACTCAAGTTCATCCAAATAGGATTCCAAGTGCTTCACGCTCATATGATGATACGAACCGACAATGGAGCGCTTGAACAGACCCCAGACGTTCTCAATATTATTGGTGTGAACATCACCTCTGGCGTACTCGCCTATTGAGTGATTCACAGTTTCATGGGGCCGATCCTCATCACCGATTCCCTTGTAGCTGGGCCACTCATCGGTATATACGGAATCAGCATCATCGTGGACTGCCTCTTTAACAAATGCGTGGAGTGTTTCCTTGCTACGTGATTTGACTACCTTTAGGATGATTTTCCCCTCACGCTGCATAGCCCCAACTACCAGTGCTTTATTGCCTTTGTAGCCCTTACCCTTCCCGGAGACTTTTCCGCCGATCCATGTTTCGTCAATTTCAACCCGGCCCTTCAATGGGAAAGGGAATGCATCCCGCATGGCCGCCCTTATACGGTGGCAGAGATACCATGCTGTTTTATAACTGACCCCGATGGTACGCTTAACCTGATTGGCGGAAATGCTTTTCTTGGATTCCAGCATCATGTAGATGGTCAGAAACCATTTCCACAAGGGAAGGTGTGTATCATGGAAGATGGTCCCGGAAGTAACCGAGAACTGATACCGGCATTTGTTGCAGTCGTATTGATTGCGGGCCTCTATCTTTGACACTGACTCACTGGCGCACCTGGGGCATTGCACACCCTCAGACCAGCGCACACTCTCAAGGAATTCCCGACAGGTATCCTCACTGTGGAAATTCTCAACAAGACTCACAAGATTAAATTCCTGTTCAGTCATGGTTGATCCAATCTCAAAGAAGAAAAGAAAGAAGCCGCTTAAAGACTTGCCAACAACTGAATTGATTAAGCGGATATTTCCCAAGAAAGTTATTGAGAAGGCTAAGGAAGCGGCAGGCGGTAAGAAGCGCTCCTAGCCTGTTGAATCCAGTCTATCCCAACCATAACCCTGTGTCAAGTATATAATTCCGGATTATTGGAATCGCCGGATCACGGGCCGTGAAATCCGGCGCCGCTGTTTTCAACTCTCCCTTCCTGGGGTAGGCTCCCCGCATGCAAGATCCTTTTCGTACCATGGAAGCCATGGAAGCCATGGCCGGCGAGGACCCCCGCGGGCGGGGTATCGCCAGCCTGATGCAATGGGGCGCCCTCCGCGCAGCCGCGGAATCGTTGCGGACATCCACAACGGTGGTGCTGGTGAGCGGGTTCTACCTGCTTGCGCCGCGGGCCGGGGAAACGGATGGACCCCCCGGGGCGAAGGCGCTGGGAGAGGCGCTGCGGGCGTTGGGGAAGCGGATTTACTACGTAACCGACGAACCCCACCTGGCCTTCTTCGAGGCGATGGGCGTGCCGGCGGAGATCTACGCGCCTTCCCTTTGGGAGCGGCTTCATCCGGATCACCTGGTGGCCATCGAGCGTCCGGGGCGGGCGGAGGATGGCCGGTATTATTCCATGTCGGCACAGGACGTGACGGAGCATACCGCCCCCATCGACGACTGGTTTCTGGCTGCATCCCGCAATAATCCGGGCAATTCTCCAGACGCGGAAATCGCAGAAGATTTCGCTGGGGAAATCGTGACGGTGGCCATCGGAGACGGGGGTAACGAGATCGGCATGGGCAACGTGGCCACCCGGGTGAGGCGGGACGTGCCCCATGGGGAAACCATCGCCTGCATCGTTCCCGCCGATCACCTGATTGTGGCCGGGGTCTCCAATTTCGGGGCCTACGCGCTGGCGGGGGCCCTTTCCCTGCTGGCCGGGCGGGACCTGCTGCCCACGCGCCGGCAGGCCGGGGAGGACATTCTGGCCTGCGTGGCGGCGGGGGCCTGCTGCGGGCACACCTTCCGCAACGAACCCCTGGTGGACGGCCTGCCCCTGGAGGCATCCCTGGAAATGCTGGACCGGCTGCGCGCGCTGCTGGGATGAACCGCCCGCCCCGCGCGGATGCGAAATAATCGTGCGGATGCGCAAGAATCGTGGGGCCAACCCGCGCTTCCCGGAAGAACCCATCGTTCGGAAATTCGCCACCACTTTCCCCCCTCTCCGGAATGTGCGAAAAAGCGGCTGGGCCACTTTCTCCATTATCTCAATTTTCTCCACTCTCCATTCCAATCCTCATTCCAGGTCCCGGCACACTCCATGGCGCGGCGAGAGCGACTCCCCCGGCGGATACAATTGAGGATTTTCCGCCTCCGGCATCTGTTCTGGGGGGAGACCGGGTCCGGGATCGGTCCGCCGCCGCTGCGGTTGCTGCGGTTATCCGCGATGACCTTGCGGGCCTATCATGACAACAATCTGGCCATCCTGGCCTCCGGCCTGTCCTTTTACCTGATGCTTTCCGTTGTGCCTTTCCTGGCCTATTTGTCCCTCCTTCTGCGCGCTTTCGGTCTTTCCGCCTATCTGGAACAGGAAATTCTGATCTTCGTGGCCGGAGGGAATCAATCCCTGGTGCCCACTATCGAGGACTACATCCGCAACGCGGAAAGCGGGCTGGTGGAGGGCGTGGGGATGGCCATCACGTTTGTCTTGGGCTATATCCTCCTGCAGCGCGTGAAGGTGACCCTCAATGTGATCTGGAAGGTGGAGCGCCCACGGGGTTACCCCCACCGTCTGGCGGAATACGTGGTGGTGTTGATCATCGTGCCCCTGCTGTTGGCGTTGGCGTTGGGGGTGAGCGGACTCTTCGCCAGCGTGGAGGTGCGGGCCTATCTTCCCCGCTGGCTGTTGGCCGCTGCCCCCTCCCGCGCCATGGCCACCCTCGCCGGGTACGCGGTGCTGACGATGATCTGTTTCTATGCCTACCTGTTCCTGCCGGATAACCAAGTGCGCTGGCGGAGCGCCCTGGCGGGCGCCTTGGTGAGCGCCACCGGGCTGGTGATCGTGCAGCGCTATTCGATGGTGTTGATCCTGGGATTCACCCGTACCAGCCCCATCTACGGAGCCCTGGCCGTGCTCCCCTTCGTGATGTTGTGGTTTTACATCGCCTGGATGATCTTCCTGGCCGGGGCGCAGGTCTCCTACGTGATGGCCCATTTCGAACCGCTGCTGGAAAAACGCAGGGGGCAGTTGCGGCTGTAGGGATTCCCCGCGTCTCCCACGCCTTTCCGCGGACCCCCGCCGGGGGCGTTCAATCCGCCGCCGCTTCCGGGCCCAGCGGCTTGAGCCAGACGATCAGTTGGGGCAGCAGGGTCAAGGCGGTGATCAGCGCGATTACCATCGCCAATCCGGTCAGCAATCCGAAGTAGATGCTGGGAATGAAGTTCGACAGCACCAGGATGGAAAAGCCGATGATGATGGTGACGGAGGTGTAATACATGGCGTAGCCGATGCTCTCGTGGCAGCGGTGCATGGTGGCGAGGTAGTTGCGGTCCTGCGAAAATTCCTCCCGGAACCTGTGGATGTAGTGGATGGTGTCGTCCACGGCGATCCCGACGCTGATCGCGGCAATGGTGATGGTCATCATGTCGAGGGGAATCCCCACCCATCCCATCAGTCCCAGCACCACCCCAACGGAAAGAATGTTGGGAAAGATGGCGATGACGGCGATGGTCAGGGAGCGGAAGAGAACCAGAAACATGAACATCAGCGCGGCGATGACGACGCCCAGGGTGAGGATTTGCGACTCGAAGAGGCTTTGCAGCATGTTGTTGTAGAGCACCAGCAGCCCCGCCACCTGAAACCGCTCCTCTGCCAGATCCAACGTCCCGGTCAAGTCGCGTTTGATCTTCTTCAGCAGTTCGTTCCGGCGCAGATTGGGTTCCGAATCCCGCACCAGGACGGAATAGCGCACCTGGTTGTCCTTCACCGAAACGTAGGGGTCGAGAATGATCTTCCGGTATTGCTCGGGCAATTCGTTGTAGATCAGGGCCAGGGCGAAATTATCGAGCGGGTCGCCGTCGTTGAGATTTTTCCCCACTTTGAGCATGGTGCCCAGGGAGAGCACCTTTCCCGTCTCGGGGAGGCTCTCGAGATAATCGTGCACCTTTTCCACCTCTTCCATCTTTTCGGAGGTAAACCAGTATTGGGCCTGGCCCTTGGCCGCCTCGAACTCCTCTTCGAACTCGTCGAAATCATCGTCCTCTTCCTCCTCCCCCTCCTCCCCGCCTTCCGCAGCGGCGGTAGCAGTGGTGGCCACGGGAGATTCGGAGGGCGCTTCATTCTCTTCCGGAAGGAAATTGAGCACCACGTCGAAGGGGGTCGTTCCTCCCAACTCCTGGTCGATCACCTTCATCCCCTGGTAGATTTCGGTCGATTCCTTGAAGTAATCGATGAAGCTGTTCTCCACCACCAGCCTCGCCGCCCCCGCGATGGAAATTACCAGCACGATTCCGCTGACGATCAGGATACTCTTCCCATGATTCTGCGTGACATTCGCCAGCACCCGGGTCAAACCGAAGAGGGATTCGAATGACCTGTTGGGTTGAACCTTGGGCAACAGCACCAGCACGGTGGGGAATACCAGGAAGGACAATACCAGCGAGACCGAGATTCCGGCGGACATCATCCAGCCGAAATTGATGACCGGCAGCATGCCGCTCAGGAGCAGGGAGCCGAACCCGGCGATGGTCGTCACCGCCATGAAAAAGCAGGGCTGGGCCATGGAGACCACCGTTTCCTCCACCAATTCGCGTTGTTCAGCCTGCGGATTTTCCCCCACCAATTCCCGGTATCGCACGATCAGGTGGATGGTGATGGCCATGGTGATGATCAATTGCAGGGAGATGAAATTCGAGGATATGACCGTCACCTCCCATCCGAACATTCCCAGCAATCCGGCGGTGGCCACCACGGAAAATGCGCAGGTGAGGACGGGAATCATAATAAAGCGGCGCTGCCGGAAGATGATCCACAAGGTGATGATGAGGAAGATCAGCACCCCCGTCCCGAACACTTCCAGATCGCTTTTGATGAAGGTGACCAGGTCATCGGCGATCATGGTGACGCCCCCCAGGAACAGTTCGGCATCGCCGCGGTAGCGCTCGATGACCGCGCGTACCTCGACGATATTCTGATGTTGCTGGACGCGGACGCGGTCCCGATGCACCTTGAAATCCCGGGTCACCCGGGCCAGCTCCGTCCGTTCCCCGGGGGTCAAGGCGCCTGCCTTTTCCTTTTCCCGGAGGTCGTAGCGGCGGTCCACGAATTCCCGCCACACCGGATCGTCCGGCAGGATGAGCTGGAGTGCGGTGATCTTGAAATCGGGGCTGACCAGCAGGTTCTTATAGATCGGGCTGGTGAGAAATTCCTTCCGGGCCAATTCCTTGTCGATTCCCGGCGACTCCAGGGAGGGTACGTCCTGCAACAGTTCCTTGATCGGGCGGGGCGGGCTTTCCATCAAGGGAACGTCCAGGATCGACACCACGGACTCCACTCCCGGCAGAGCGGTGAGGTCCTTTTTCAGGCTGCGGATATTCTCCAGGGTTTCCTCCGCGAGGAGTCCGCCGTTGGGTTTGTAGGTGATGATCAGATAATTGGGGCTGCGGTAGCGCGCGTAGATGGCCCTGGTGATTTTCAGGTCCTTGTCTTCCTCCAGCACCAGGCTTTCCGCCGAGGCATCGATCTCGAGCTTCGTGGCCTGATACCCGAGGAACCCAATGGCCAGGCAGATCAACGCCAGGACGGTGCGGGGATAGGCGAGGATGAAATTTCCATAGAATTTTTTCAGCAAAATTTTCCCCTGGTGTTGGAATGCGGGTTGGGATGCGGGATTACTTTTTGGGCGTGGGTATGGTGATTGCCCCCGTCGTGCGCAAGGTGGTGAGGAGATCGTCAATGGACCCCTTTTTCATGAGCCCGCTGAACTGGGAACGGTAGGTCTGCACCACGCTTACCCCCAGAATCACCACATCATACACCTTCCACCCCTTCTTCTTGGACTTATAGAATTTGTACAACATGTCCTTTTTGTCGTCCTTGGATACCAGGCGGGTCAGGACGTGAATCCGTTTCTTGACCCTTTTGGCATCCTCGATGACCACTTCCTCATCGGTATAGAGTTCCAGCTTTTCCAGGTAGGATTCCTTCAACCGCTTGACAAAGAGCTTGGAGAATTCCTTTTTCTGCGCCTTGTTCATGGCGGACCGGTGTTTCTTCCCCAGGCTCAGCCAGGCCATTCTTTTGAAGTCGAAGATCGGGTCCACCGCCGCGACGATCCGTTTTTTCTTTTCCTCCTTGCTAAGTCCCTTGTTTCTCAGGACGTCGATCACGATTGTGATCTTTTCCTGGGTGAGTTTCTTTACCTCGCTCTCCTCGCTGGCCATCACCCCGGGGGCGAACAACAGGGCCGGGAGGGCTACTACGAGGGAAATCGTCACAGCGAAAATCACTGTGAAAATCACTGTGAAAATCAAGGTTCTCATGATTACTCCAATACCTTTTTCTGGCGGTTTTGTTCGTACACATCCCTCAGGAAGGGATAGAGATCGAAGGCGTCTTTCTTCAGGTTCTCATATTCCCCGATGTGGAGAGAGGTGTCGTTGATTACCTCATAGACTCTCAGCGCGTATTGATCTTTGGTCGGGTCCACGTAGCGCTTGGGATCCAGATAATAATCCGGCACCTTGCCGGTCACGTCGCGCAGGTTCGACGGCCCAAGGAAAGGCAGCACGACGTGCGGTCCCGGCCCGACACCCCACACGCCGAGGGTCTGCCCAAAGTCCTCATCGTGCGCCTCCAGGCCAAACCATTCCTTCGCCGGATCCCAAAACCCCAGGATGCCGATGGTGGTATTGATGCAAAACCGCAAAAACTCCTCTCCCGCATTGAGAAACTTCCCCTGCAACGCGTTGTTCACGAACCGCAGCGGGAAGAGCAGATTGTGAAAAAAATTGGCGACTCCCCGCCGTCCGAATTCCGGCACGACGAACCGGTATCCCCGGGCCATGGGATCGAACAAATATACGTACACCCCGTCGTTGAAGGAGGTCATGGCCCGGTTGTAGCCGCTGAATGGGTCGTACAGTTCGGAATCCAGGGTTTTTCCGAATTCATCCTCCAGATCCTCCTCGAGATCGTCCCCCTCATCCTCTTCCAAATCGTCTTCGGTATCCTCGTTCCCTTCCCCGGCAGCGGTGACATTCTTTCTGGCCGAATTGGCGGCAGGAGCATCCCCGGTGGGGAGGGTGGCGGAGGATGCGGGAGCGGTATTGGAATTGGCGGCCAGTACCATGGCGGCCGGGCTCGGCAAGGCAGCGGTGGGAAGCGGGGTTCCCGTCCCGTCGAACCGGATGGGAAGCGCAGCCACCTCCCGTTCCGGGCGCGCCAAGCGGGAGCCTTGGGCGGCGGTGGGCATTTCCATCACCAGAACGGCCCGCAATTCGGCTCCCTGAAGGAAAAGGAATGCCAGGAGGAACAACAAGGTTTGACCCGCACTCGCCATGGACTCATCCGGTATCTATGAAGGGTTTGGATAGCATGGGCATTTACACGGACATCTGCGGCGGGAAGATCCCAGCGGATTGCCAAACAGTCTACCGGTTTTTTACACACCTCGGAAGGAGCATGCAATCCCTCCTCCGCTCCCAGCTTCTTTTGTCATGTCCGGCGATTGGGGAGATTCCGCTGTTTTGACACCCGTGGACGAGACGCCGTTCAGTATTCCGGCAGTTAGGAATCAATATTGCCTCCGGCGGTTGGGAATCAATATCGCCGCCGGCGGTTCGGAATCGATATTGCCGCCGGCGGTTCGGAATCGATATCGCCTCCGGCGGGAGGTTCCCGCCCTCCAGGGGAGATGCAGCCGGAATCGCAGCCTTCCGCCGGATCGCTCTCCGGGTACGTTGGCGGGATAAAGCCGCGCATGGCGGCCTTCCATCCATCCCGACAGCAGGAAAAAGGCCCATTGGCCATGATAGCTGCCCAGGTCCGGCAGGAACAATCCCGCCACTCCCAATAACGCGATGGACAGGGAGGCCAGCCGCCAACCCGCACCTCCCGCGCCCTCCAGGCGGTGGGCGACGCGCAGGGTGCGGTTCGCCAGCCGCCACAGCACCCACCCCGCCAGCAGCATTCCCAGCAGGCCGTAGCGGTGGAACAGGACCGCCACCATTGGCCGCGATGCGGCGAAGGGGGGGCCGCCCGGCTCGTTCCCCCGCCGGTCTTCCCTACCGTGCTCGTTCCCGCCCGGCTTCCCCCATAGCGGGGAAAAAAACAAGGTGTCCAGCAGATCCCCCAAAATCATCAGCGCGCTGTCGGGATTGGGACGGGCGCCGCCGGTGGGCCGGGTCTGATCCCGGTAGGCCCGGGCCCGTTCGGCCAGGGAGGAAAGACGGTTCTCCGTTTCCCGGGTCAGGCGCCGGTACTCCCCATTGAGGAACCGGAATCCGGGATCGGATCCCTCCGCCCACACCAGCGCCTCGCCCCCCCTATTGCCTGTGGAATCCTTCAGCCACCAGGAAAGGTAGCCCTCTTTTACCCAGTGCGGCAGGCGCAGGGGAATCTCCACCACGATGGTCTCTCCCGCCTCGATCGGGCCGGGAATTTCCACCGCCTTCAGGTCGTGGGTGCGGGAGAGGCCGCGTTTCGGCGTGATGGTGAGACGGGCGCCCAGCCACAGGGCCCTGGCGCCCCCGCCCCCCAGATCGCTCCAGCCGGTGTTGGCGAGCCGCAGGATATACCGGGTATCGCGCATTGAGGAGAGGATTCTGCCGGGTTGGCCTTCCACGGCAATTCGCATGGGAGCCTGCGTGGACATCCCGGACACCAGCCGGGAGAGATACCCGGGAGCGAGTCCGTACACGAACACCATGGCGAAGGCCATGAAGAATATCAGTCCCCGGACGGCATGGCGCGCATCCCGCCCGCGGCCGAAGGGCCCGCTCCAGGCGATTCCCGCCAGCCCCAGGGTCACCAGCAGGAGGCTCCACACTCCCCCGCCGGCCACCAGTCCCAGGCCCGCCGCACCGGCCATCCAAACCGGGAGCAGTTCCCCGCCCGCACCCTTTCCGTCAAATTTTCTGTGGCCAGGGCTTCCCATTGCCTCGAGCACCGATGCTCCCACCAC
>CAZOXD010000117.1:0-4694 GCA_964583525.1 uncultured Pseudomonadota bacterium | reverse complement strand
CAAATTTTCTGTGGCCAGGGCTTCCCATTGCCTCGAGCACCGATGCTCCCACCACCGGCGAGACCATCAGCAAAAACACCAGGTATTGTCCCGAAGACGCCCACCCTCCCGTGAATACGGGAGGAAGGAGAGCTTGCGCGCTGCAATTCAATGCGGAGCATCCGGCCGGCCAAAAGGCCTGAACTCCCCATGCCAACAGGCCCGCCAGCAACACCGCTCCCAGTAGCAGATGCAGGCTTTCCCCGATGGCGGCGGGGGTGCGTTCCCTGCATCCCAGCTTGAACGCCGCGGCTCCCCACAGGTATTGCATGCAGGTCGACCCCGCGATCAACAGCGCGGTTTCCCACTGCGCCCGGTAGGCCGCCAGCCCGGCCATGTAGGCGCCCAGGGACAGCAGTGGCAGCAATGCCGCCCCGGCGCGCCTCCATCCGGATTCCGTCAACAGCACTCCCGCGGCCAGGATCCCTCCTGCCAAATGCCCGGGATAGAACACCCACCCCTCCAGATCGATCCGCAGCCAGGGCATGCCCAACGCGAAAATCCCCAGCCAGAACAATGGTGAGGAACGGAATATCACTTCCGGAACCGGAAACGGCGCCGCCCGGGAAGCCCGGGCCGTTCTCCCCGGGCTGGAAAGCGATTCAGTGATTGCCATGGCCGACAGAAATATTCTATAAATAAGAGTTGCGGTGCAAGATTCTAGCTGATAGATTTACGGATTAAAGCCTGACGGTACCCCGGTTGCGGCCTCAGCAGGGTCATAGCAGGGCGGGGCGTTGATTCCAAGCCCGTCCGGCCCCTCCCAGCCATGGAACCTCCGCGGAGGAACCTCACGGATATATAGTATATAGTTCAGGGAGGTGTTGGCGGAGAATCATGTTGCCTGTGCGGAGGTTCCAGCACACCGGCACCCAAAAAAACGGGAAGTTCAAGGGGGATGCTGGGTCAAGGGTGTTCTGTGCGGGTGTGACCGCACTGGAACCGGGATATGCCAAGCCTAGGAAAAACCAAGCCTGGAATACAAGCCTGGAAAAAGGGAGCGGATCGACTGGAAACGCACCGGCTCGGGAAACCTTCCCGGTACTATTTTCCGGCAAATAGAATTTCCCGGCAAATAAAGCCGGAATGCGAAGAAAACGGAATTACAGGACACAATTACCGGAAACGATCACGATTATGCCGACGCTCAATCAATTGGTGAGAAAAGGCCGCAAGGCCAAGCTGGTCAAGTCGAAGACGCCTGCGCTGCAATCCTGCCCGCAACGGCGGGGGGTGTGTGTGCGGGTCTATACCACCACGCCGAAGAAGCCCAATTCCGCCCTGCGCAAGGTAGCCAGGGTGCGCCTCACCAACGGCATCGAGGTCAACAGCTACATTCCCGGGGTGGGCCACAATCTCCAGGAGCACTCGGTGGTGCTGATCCGGGGCGGCCGGGTCAAGGATCTGCCGGGCGTACGCTACCATATCGTGCGCGGCACGCTGGACACGGCTCCCACGGAAAACCGCAAGCAGGGGCGTTCCAAATACGGAGCCAAGCGAGGTTGAGTCCTTCCCCGCCGGTCCTCCCCTTCCAACAGAATGCGAAAGCGCAGACCTTAGAGATCGCGGGATAATCACGAAGGCAACCGGCAAAGAAACCATTAGCGGCGAATAAAGACGGTACGAAATGTCAAGAAGAAGAGCAGCGGAACAACGAAAGGTAATTCCGGACCCCAAGTTCAAGGACGAGTTGATCGCCCGGTTTACCAACGTGCTGATGTCCAGGGGCAAGAAAAGCATCGCCCGGCGCATTCTCTACAACGCCATGGAGGAAATCGGCGTCCGGGAGAAGGAAATGCCGCCCCTGGAAGTGGTGAAAACGGCCGTGGATCACGTCAAGCCCGGCGTGGAAGTGAAATCGCGCCGGGTGGGCGGTTCCACCTATCAGGTTCCGGTGGAGGTGCGCCCGCAACGCAGGCAGGCCCTGGCCATCCGCTGGATCATACAGAATGCGCAGTCCCGTGGGGGCAAGACGATGGAATCCAAGCTGGCCAACGAGCTGCTGGATGCCTTCAACAACCGGGGAGGGGCGGTTCGGAAAAAGGAAGATGTCCACCGCATGGCGGAGGCCAACCGGGCCTTCGCGCATTACCGGTGGTAACCCCCAAACAACCTCAATGGAGTTGAGGAGTCCCCGTGTCACGACAATACCCTCTCGAACGGTACCGGAACATCGGTATCATGGCCCATATCGACGCCGGCAAGACCACCACCACCGAGCGCGTGCTGTATTATACCGGACGCAGCCACAAGATGGGCGAAGTCCATGAAGGCGCTGCCACCATGGACTGGATGGAGCAGGAGCAGGAGCGGGGCATCACCATCACCTCCGCGGCGACGTTCTGCCAATGGAACGTGGACAAGCTGGAATACTACATCAACATCATCGACACCCCGGGCCACGTGGACTTCACCATCGAGGTGGAGCGGTCCCTGCGCATTCTGGACGGCGCCATCGCCGTATTCGATGCCGTGAACGGAGTGGAGCCGCAATCGGAAACGGTGTGGCGGCAGGCGGACAAGTACAACGTGCCACGGATGGGCTTCATCAACAAGATGGACCGCGTGGGCGCCGAATTCGACAAATCCATGGAAAGCATGCGCTCCCGGCTCAAGGCCAAGCCGGTGGGCCTGCAGATTCCCATCGGCATGGAAGACACCTTCAAGGGCATGGTGGACCTGGTGACCATGAAGGGCATCATCTTCAACGACGAGACCCTGGGCGCCGAGTACGACATCGTGGACATTCCCGCCGACCTGACCGCTGCCGCCGGGAAAGCCCGGGAGGCCATGCTGGACATCGTCTCGGAAGCCGATGACGAATTAACCGAGAAGATCCTGAAAGGCGAGGAGATCGAGCCCAAGCTGATCGAGCGGGCCATCCGCACAGGCGCCATCAGCGGCATGTTCTGCCCCGTGTTGCTGGGCAGCGCCTTCAAGAACAAGGGCGTGCAGCAACTGCTGGATGCCGTGGTGAAATACCTGCCTTCCCCCCTGGACGTGCCGGCGATCAAGGGTGTCTCCACGAACGGCAAGGAGGAAATGACCCGCGAAACGGACGACAAGGCTCCCTTTTCCGCGCTGGCCTTCAAGGTGATGACCGACCCCTTCGTGGGACAGCTCACCTATTTCCGCATTTATTCCGGAAAAATCACCCAGGGCATGCAGGTCTTCAATCCCTCCAGGGGCAAGAAGGAGCGGGTGGGCCGCATCATGCGCATGCACGCCAACAAGCGCGAGGAGGTGAGCGAGGTTTATGCCGGGGACATTGCCGCGGCAATCGGGCTCCACGCCAATACCGGCGATACTCTCTGCGACGCCTCCCATCCCATCGTGCTGGAAAAGATGGAATTCCCCGATCCGGTGATCGACATCGCCCTGGAACCCAAGACCAAGGCCGACTACGAGAAAATGGGCGTCGCCCTGCAACGGTTGGCGCAGGAGGATCCCTCCTTCCGGGTGCACACCGACGAGGAATCGAACCAGACCATCATCTCGGGCATGGGCGAATTGCACCTGGAAATCATCGTGGACCGCCTCCAGCGCGAGTTCAAGGTGGCCACCAGCGTGGGCAAGCCCCAGGTGGCCTACCGGGAGACCATCACCAGAACCGCCGAAATCGAGACCAAATACGTCAAGCAGACCGGCGGGCGAGGGCAATACGCCCATACCGTCATGAAGTTGGAACCCCTCGTACCCGGCTCGGGCTTCCAGTTCGAAAACAAGGTGGTGGGGGGAAATATCCCCAAGGAATACATTCCCGCCGTGGAGCGGGGCGTGAAGGAAGCCTCCACCACCGGCGTGCTGGCCGGGTTTCCCCTGGTGGATTTCAAGGTGATCCTGGAAGACGGCTCCTCCCACGATGTGGACTCCTCCGAAATGGCCTTCAAGATCTGCGCTTCCATGGGGCTCAAGGATGGAGTGAGAAAAGGCAAGCCGGTGCTGCTGGAACCCTTCATGAAGGTGGAGGTGGTGGTGCCGTCGGAGTACATGGGAGACGTGATGGGTGATCTGAGCTCCCGCCGGGGCCAGATCAAGGGCATGGAGGAGCGCTCCGGGGCTCAGGTCATCAACGCCGACGTGCCTCTGGCGGAAATGTTCGGGTATTCCACCACCCTGCGCTCGACCACGCAGGGCCGCGCCACGTATACCATGCAGTTTTCCCATTACGAGCGGGTGCCCGGTTCCGTTTCGGAGGAATTGCTGGCGCGAAAAGCGGGGTGAATTTGGCCCGGATCGAATCTTCATGCAAGATTCGGCGATAGGCTTGTATCGCAGAGGCGCAGGTAAATTGTTTTTAAAAATCAAATTGTAGAAATTCTATTCAAGAGGAACAGCAGAGGAGAAGGGAACGATGTCCAAGGAAAAATTTGATCGCTCCAAGCCCCACGTAAACGTCGGAACGATCGGTCACGTGGACCACGGCAAAACGACGCTCACCGCCGCCATCACCAAGGTGTTGTCGCAGAAGAACCTGGCCGACTTCACCTCCTTCGACCAGATCGACAAGGCGCCGGAGGAAAAGGCCCGCGGCATCACCATCGCCACCGCCCACGTGGAATACCAGACGGAAAACCGGCACTATGCCCACGTGGACTGCCCGGGCCATGCCGATTACGTGAAGAATATGATCACCGGCGCGGCGCAGATGGACG
>CAZOXD010000116.1:0-15396 GCA_964583525.1 uncultured Pseudomonadota bacterium | reverse complement strand
CCACTCAACAGATTAGCAATCTGCCACTTTCGGCCTCTCAGTCACCTCTCCGAAGCCTGGGAATTTCCGCGGATGGCGGGGGGAATCGTCACATGTTGGAGGGGAAATGGCAGAGGGGGAGGGATTCGAACCCCCGGAACGCGTAAACGTTCAGCGGTTTTCAAGACCGCCGGTTTCAACCACTCACCCACCCCTCCGGACGTTGAGCGAAGGCCCCGCATCGTTGGAGACCCTATCCCACAGCGTACTGAGGCCGCCCGATGGTGTCAACGCGTGGGGCGGCGCCGGAATCACGGGTGGGCGGGTGCCACCCGCCCCTGTCCGCCGGTTCTTCCTGCGGTTGGAAGCTAAAAATAGAACCGGGAAATGGTTTCCGCCACGCAGGCAGGTTTGTCCAAGCCCTCGACTTCCACGGTCACTTCGCGCACCAACTGCAATCCGCCCTGCACCTCGCTGATATCTGTCAATTTGGTGATGGTGCGTACGCGGGAATTCACTTTGACAGGCGCGGGAAACCGCACACGGTTGAGACCGTAGTTTACTCCCATCTTCACCCCCGGGTAACGGGGTTGGTCCTCCGGTTCTTCCCGGGTCAGCCAAGGCAAAAGGGAAAGGGTGAGGAAACCATGCGCGATGGTATCCCCAAAGGGGGATTCCTTTTTAGCCCGATCTTTATCCACGTGGATCCATTGATGGTCTCCTGTTGCCTCGGCGAACAGGTCAATACGCTCCTGGTTGACGATGACCCAATCGCTGCGATGCGTCTCGGTGCCTACTTTTGCTTTCAAATCCGCAAACGCGGCTTCCTGAGTCATGGGTTCTCCTGTGCGGGTGAGGGGGATCCGTGGCCGATAGCCTCTCCAGCCGAAAAGCCGGAGTCATACCAACAGCCGGCCGCGTCTGCCGGAAGTATTGTTTTTTTGCCGTTCCCTGGCTGCCTGGAATTCCTTCATCCCGTTCAGTTTCTCATTGCGAAAAGCCAGTGTGATCAGGGAGTCGAAATGTTCGGCCATGTCCGGTTTCAATTGTTGATACATGGTCAGCAGGCCAACGGATTTCCGGCAGGCATCCCTCTTGGAAATCTTGATCAGACGGGCCATGTGCACCAACTCTTCCATCTGATCCGCATTGAAAGAGTCGATCAATTCCATTATTTCGCGAATCTGGTCATTGTGATTTTCCAGGAGCAATACGGAATTGAAATAGCGCTTCATCTCCTCCGGGGCCTTTTCCCTGTAGGCCGCAAGGATTAACTCCCGGCTGTCGATATTCAGTTTATTTGCATATTCCATCAATTGAGCATCCTTGGGAATATGGCCACCCACGACCTTGTTGAACAGGTCGTACGGGACTTTGATGCTGCGGGCACATTCTTTCACATCCTTGTATCCGTTGCGTTCGATGGATTCCCGGAGCATGGTGGAAACCGATTTTCCCTGCGCCTCCATTGCGGGTTTTTTGGATCTCATTGCCATTGAAAAATACTCGTAATCGGGAGCCAGGCGGTATCGCAGGAGGATTGCCGATTCAACCTGATTGCCGGAGGTTATTTCATTTTTTCTGAAATTATTTTTAATTTTTCAACACATCGGACCCGCATGGGGCTTGGCATGGAAACTACTCCCCCCAAAAAAAATCGTACAGCGCTGGTGGCCAAGGCCTTCCCCCTAACTACAAGGCGTTTCCCCGAACTGGCTGGCCTCCGCAATTCGCACCAACCGATCCCATCGCAATTATCAGGAGTTCTTCGGAGCCATTCCGGCGGTGTCTCCCACCGTCGAAGGGGAAACGGCAATCGCTCAAGATGGGATTACCATTCCATGAGGCGAATTGAAATTGCAAGAAAATTTGATCCGAAAATAGACCCTGCCATTCATTTTTTGAGAGAAATTTCCAACATTCCAATTGATTTTCAGCAGGATGGATAAAGTCGGCTCGCCCTTTGGCGCAGCGGTATATTCCCCTTTCGTTGGCAAGGGCTTATGATGGAAGGATAATTTTCATCGCCAGACGCAAATTGCACCTGGTCTTGAAATCGGAGCAAACGCGGCCTCGTTTCGCTCCAATTTCCCTGGTGCTCGTGGTTTCATTGTCACCCGGCTACAAATCCAGTATATATGATGGATTGAATCAACAGGATGAATCGGATGCCTCTTCCGTACTCAACCCATTTCCACGGTCCCCCGCTTGGGGATGCGGGCCCTGAGAAATTCGAGGTGAATCTTGGCACTTTGGGATAAACTCCTCCAACCGGGAGGGGATCAGAGAAAAAATGCCCAGGAATTGTGGGTCCGCGCCCAGAAATACTTCGATGGGAAGCTCTACAACCGCGCCCTGAAGGACCTCTCCGACGCCATCGACCTTGAGCCCAGCTTTGCCAAGCAGGCGATGGAGTTAATGCACACCTTCTCATCTTCAGGGAACGATGAGCAGGCGTTGAGCGTGGGTTTGGCCCTGCTGAAAGCGGAAAAGGAAAACCACGAGTTGATGAACAGCCTCGGGAACGTGCTCCGAAAACTGAGTTCATTCAGCCGGGCCAAAAAACTTTATACAATGGCCATCAAGTTGAACCCCAAAAGTTTGGAATACAAGTACAATCTGGCCGCTTGCACCTTTGGGATCGCGGTCTCCGATTCGACATTGGTCCGGCAAACCAAGGCCATTGAAGCCTACACGGAACCGAGACGATTTGAATTCATTGGAGACCGCGAGGAATTTCACCCCATTCCCAATCAGGTGCTCGGGGAAGATGGCAAGGTCACTTCGGATTCCCCCGAGGAGGAGGGCGAGGAAGGCGAAGGAGAACAGGATGAGGAATCCCGCGCCCAAATGGTCGAGTTGATGGTCAAGCAACTGAAGGAGGATGTGAGCGCATCCCAAGGCGCCTGGCAGGATGAATTCAACCTGGGATTATTCTACGACCTGGTCGGATTGGGGGAACTCGCGGTGCAACATCTGGAAAAAGCCACGGAACTGGCGCCCGAAGAGCCGGCGCCCAGGAACAACCTGGGTGTGGCCAATATCGTGCACAAGGGGGATTTGGAAAAGGGTGAAACCATCTTACTGCAGAATCTGGCCAAGAATAAATTCGATCGCACAACCGTGCTGAATTTGGCGGTTCTCTATAAAAAGCAAAAGAAGGCCTTTCAAACGCTGAAATATTATGTGTATCTGGGCGACCTGCTGGCAAAATCATTAGGGCATTTCGATACGGAACGGATGGAGGAATACGCTCAGGAATTATTTTCACGGCGGAAATACCTGGAAGCCGTCCCCGTTTTCCAGAATCTCGCCAAGGAAAAGCAGGAAGAATTCTGGTACGAAAAACTCGCCGTCATGTTTTATAATCAGAAGAAGGAACCGGAATATATTCAAGCGCTGAAAGACCTCCTGCGCTTGGCCCCCGATGACGCGGACGCGTCCGGGAAGATTTCCGCCGCCGCTCAAAATTACGAGGATCAGGCCCACGAAAAAATCCAGAGAGGCAACAAACGCCAAGCCATCATGCTGTTGGAAAACGCCGTGAAAATAGAAGAAAATGCCGAACGATGGGTGGAGTTGGCCCAGTTATACCAGGAGGATGGAGAAGAAATTCTCTACGATAACGCCATCAAGAAATGGAAGAAACTCAGCGGTCAGGAAGAAGAACTCGAAGAGAAGGGAGATAAAGAAGAAACCGAGACGGCCGGCGCCACCTGATGCCTGGCCCAGGCTCGAGTCCCCCAAACGTCCGCATACCCCAGCAGTAAATTCACCTGATTGCCCGGCCTCCAACCTTCTGGCCCTGGCGCAACCTGGCCCGCCTTGCCCTCATTTTCCTGCCGTCCCTGGCTTTGCGGCAGTTCCCGCGATGGGACGGATGATACCCCTGTATTTTGCCCGTCCCCGAGCCCAGAGTACGGGCAAGTGGCACGGGCAAGGCACACGGTCAAAGAAACCGGAAGATCCGGGCCGGCAGGCGGAATTTCGGGGGGATACGGAGAGGGTCAAAACGGGGATGGGCAAGCGCCCCACTCCACCGATGGAGCAGGCGGGGGGTGTCAAGGCGGTTATTCGCCCATATCCTCGATGGCTTTGGTTCCCATGGCAATCAACTCCTCCACCTTGTGGTTGGAAAAACCCAACAGCTTTCCGAGATACAGGAATTGCTCGCGCTCCTTGGGAGAAAAATCACGGTCCGCAATAGCCACGTGCATCAAATCCAACATGATGTAGGCCCTGTTCTTCGCCTTGGTTTCCCACCCTGTGAACGCGGTAATGTTGGGAACCGTCTGGTAGGCGACGTATTTTTTCAACGATTCCACGAGTGTTTCGCTTTTAACGAATGAAATGGAACGTACCAATGACTCCGATTCTTCCTTGGTCACATTCCCATCCGCCAAAATCATGGTGGTCATGGCTGTGGCAAACCATTCCTTCTGGTGGTCGTTCATTTCGGATACGGGAGTCCGGAAGCTGGTCGACATTTCAACCTCTTAATGGTTTGAAATTCAAGACTTCCTACCTTAGCCAACCTGAATGGAAAATGACAAATCCTATTTTCTTCCGCCAGGGTGCGGGGTCCTGCCGATTTCCTCACGCCACGCTCGGAACAGGCCGCGTGAAGGCTGGACCGCCCAGCACGTGCGGATTCAATTTGGAAATGAATTGCCCCCTCCCACTTCACCTCGGAAATACATGAACCATACCCTGTTTTTCATCCTGATGAAAAACGACAAGTGGGTCCGGAGTAATCAGCCGTAGCGTTCTTCCGTTGAAATTTAGCTGAATAATATGCTGGAAAGTTTCTGGCGATAATCGGCCGTCAAGGGGGAATTGAGGGGGAGAATATCGAATATGGCCAACATCCCCAATCGCCCCCCATCCTTCTTGAATTTCCGATCCGATTTGACGATGGACAATAACATTTCCAGCGCTGCCTCGTAATTGCCCTGCAGGGCCACCTGGCAGGCTTGGGAAAATTTGCTCGCCAATTCTCCCGGCGGTTCTTCTTCCGGATCCATATTCTCATTCAGGAAAATCCGGCCCTTGAGTGCGGAAAGCAGTTTCTCCATGTTCTGGCGATCACTGAGTTTTTCCAATTCCACCTCGTTTACCTGGGACGCCTTTTCCCGTGCGCCCTCTATGTCGCCCTGATCCAACAGAATGTGTCCCATGCCGATCTGGGCGATGGGATTCTGGGGCTCATTGGCCAGCACCTGCTCGAAAATCTGCATGGCCCCGGCGGTGTTGCCGGATTGCAGCATCTGGAGCCCCAAAACGGCATCACCGGCACTTTCCGTAGGAAGATTCTTTTCCAGGAAACTGACGATCTCCGGCTCCGGATAGGCCCCCATGAACTCGTCCTGAATCCCTCCATTGATGAAAAGCTTGACCGCGGGAATGCTTTGAATGCGCAACGCCTGGGCCAACATGGGAGATTCGTCCATGTTTACCTTCACCAGATCAAACCGCCCATTGGACTCGGCCGCCAGCTTTTCCAGCACCGGGCCGATGGTTTTGCAGGGGCCGCACCAGGGGGCCCAGAAATCCACCAGCACGGGAACCTGATTGGATTTTTCAATGACTTTGGCCTCGAAGTCCTGATCGTTGGCCTCTACCACCCCCGCGGATTGATCCTGGCTGACGTTAATTTCCATGAAGTCGACCTTCCCCCACCTTGTGTCGTGTGTTGGTGTTTTCAGCCCAAGCGGCGCAGTACCAGGGAATGGGGCCGCTCGGGGCTTGCCCGGAAGTGAATTCGTAGCAATTATTGGAACGCTTTCCCAGCGGGGTTGTCAAGAAGCCCAAGCTTTCGGGGCGGAAATTGATGGATGGAATTTTAAACGGACCGGCTATCCTACTTGCGCATGCGGCGCACCAGGTTTTTCACGCCGTGTTTCAGCAGCCGTTTGGAAACGTTCAACGCCTTGGAATGGCGGGTGAACGGACCGGCGATGATGGACAGCAGACCGGAGGGGCGGTAGTCCAGTTGGAATTCGGTCCAGGTGAATTTCGCCTGGATTTTTTCCAGCATGGATTCCGCCTTGCCGGGTTCCGGATAGGCGCCCACCTGCACCACGTATTGGGTGTAGGGGAGGAGGGCCGGGTCATCCTGAAGTTTTTTGGGCCAGCGCAATACGGTAATCTGGACGGGCGCGGTGCCTTCTTTCAACATCCCCAGCCGTTTTGCGGCGCCCCTGGAGAGATCGAGGATGCGCCCCTTCTTATAGGGACCACGGTCGTTGATTCGTACCCAGACCACCTTGCGGTTGCGCATGTTCCGCACCCGGATGATGGTGCCTATGGGCAGTGTGGGGTGGGCCGCCGTGATCCCGTGCTGATTGTAAATCTCCCCGTTGGCGGTGCGCTTGCCATGAAATTTCGGACCGTACCAGGAGGCGATGCCCTTCAGGTAAGGCTCGATAACGTGAAAGTCCTTGGGCTGGGTGCGGGGGGAATTTTTTACCGTGGCGCTGCCCACTGCTCTTTTTCGCCGCTTCTTTTTCTCCGTTTCCGCTGCCCGGGACGGTGGTTGCGAAAGCGGTTCGGCCTCGGGGGAGTCTGCGGTGTTTTCGGTGTTTTCTGTGGTGAAATTGGAGGCATCCAGCGGGGCCGGACTTACGGACGCATCGCTTTCCCGCAGACTGCGGGCCCCGGCTTGGCGGCGGAAGAGAGAAACCAGATTGGGCGCGGACCAATGGGGTGTGAAGACCGGCGGGGGCGGAAAATCGCTGGGAACATCCCCGGCGCCCTTGCCCCCAATCGGGAAAACCGGCCTCATGTCCGGGGAATCCAAGGCGGCGGGGCTTTCCTGGGCGGAAGGCTCCGGGGTGGGTGGCGCGATGGATTCCTCTTCCACGCTGCAACCCGATCCGATCAGAATCAGCCATGAAATGAACAGGAGAGCAGGTCTCCCGGAAGCGAAACAAAGCAATGTCGGTTGATTCATCCTCTCACGGGTGCATCCATGGTTGGCAGGGGCCACCGCGCACAACTCCACCACAGAGTGGCCTGGCGATTTCCGTGTTCTCCCGCTATCCATTCAAAAGTCTGGCCACCCGCTTGGAAAAGTAGGTAAGAATCATATCCGCCCCCGCTCTTTTGATGGAAGTGAGGCATTCCATCATGATCCGTTCCAGGTCCAGCCAGCCATTGTTGGCGGCGGCCCACACCATGGAATATTCGCCGCTCACGTTGTAGGCGGCGATGGGAAGGTGGGTTTCGGCCCGCACCTTCGCGATCACGTCCAGGTAGGCCAGGGCGGGCTTGACCATCACGATGTCGGCTGCCTCCGCGGCATCCAGCAGGGCTTCCCGCACCCCTTCGCGGACATTGGCGGGGTCCATCTGGTAGGTGCTGCGGTCGCCGAACTGGGGCGCTCCCTGGGCCGCTTCGCGGAAGGGGCCGTAGAATCCGGAATTGTACTTGGCGGAGTAGGCCATGATGGGGATATCGGAAAATCCTTCCTCGTCGAGGCCATTGCGGATGGCCATCACCCGGCCGTCCATCATGTCCGATGGCGACACCATGTCCGCTCCCGCCTTGGCGTGGGAGACCGCCATCCGGGTCAGCACGGGCAGGGTCTCGTCGTTGAGGATGGTCTCCCCCCGCACCAATCCGCAATGCCCGTGGGTCAGCCACTCGCACAGGCAGACGTCGGTCATCACCACCAGATCGGGCGTCTTGTCCTTGATGGCCTGGATAGCGCGCTGGATCAGCCCGTTGTCGTCCACGGCATGGCGGCCCTCCAGGTCCTTCTCCGCAGGCACGCCGAACAGGTCGATGGCGGGAATGCCCAGGGAAGCCACCTCGGCGGCTTCCTTCACCAACTCGTCGATGGAAAGCTGGAACACCTCCGGCATGGAAGATACCGGGGTGCGCACGCCCTTTCCTTCGGTTACGAACAGCGGGTAGATCAGATTGTCCACGGACAGCCGCGTTTCCCGCACCATGCGCCGCAGGGCGGGCGACCCCCGCGTTCTGCGGGGACGGACGGAGGGAAAAAAGGAGGGGTGGGAAGTCATCGGGGAGGTCTCCTGGCTGAGGATTTCCGGCAATGCAAGAGCAGGCGGCCGCGAGCGGGAATTCGCGGATTCCGTGGGGTTCAAAGCGGGCGCAGCAATACCCGCACCGAGTCTCCATGATCCAGGTCCATGCGCTCCTGAATCGATTCGCTGTAGAGGGCCAACTCAAGCCGGCCATCGCTGTTGAGGGTGGCCCCGGCCGTGTCTCCCCCGGCGAATTCCGCATAGTGATTGGCGAACATCACCTCGATGGAGGTTTTCAGGTAGATATGCTCTACGATCCGATCTTCCAGCATTTCCGCCAGAATGTTGGTGATGGCGTTTCCGAAACGGTCGAAGAGGATGATGGTTCCCTCCACCACGCTTCCCTGCATGTGGGCGTCCGGGTCGGGCCAATCCACCATATCTTCCGCTTCCGGACCGATCTCGTCCAGGGGCATGCCCGCCATCAGGTATCCCGCCACCGGCGCAAAGAGGGTCAGGCCGTCAAAGTTGGGGCTCTTGTACCATTCGTCCCGCTCCTCGGAAATTTCCACCACCTGGACGATTCCGTCGTCCCGGGCCGCCAGGGAAAGCACCCCGTTGTCCGGCCCCACCAGCAGATAACGCTCCGTCTCGATGACCAGCCCACTCCGGCTGGAGCCCACGCCCGGGTCCACCACCGCCAGATGCACCGTGCCGGGTGGAAACCGGGGCACGGCCCGGCGCAGGCACCAGGCGCCCTGACCGATATTCTGGGGAGGGATGTCATGGCTGATGTCGTGAATAAACGCGGTGGGCATGACGGAGAGCACCTTGCCCTTGAGCGCCCCCACATATCCGTCCAGGGTGCCAAAATCGGTGGTAAGGGTGATGATTTGGTGAGGTGCGCTCATGCTTCCTCCGCCCTTTCCGTTCCTTCCGTCTGTGGCAGGGGGTCGTCCGCCGCAGTGTTTTCGTCAGGTGCGATGTTTTCGTCAGCTGCGATGATTTTATCAGGCATGGCGATTTCGTCAGGTGCGGTGATTTCGCTCAGGTGCAGGCGCCAGAGCTTCCCCTCGCTTGAGGAGTTGAACCAGGGAGCACTGATGGCGCTGATTTCAAATCCGCAGGCTTCCAGGAAGGCCTTGCCAGCCTCGTTTCCCGTTTCCATGGGAGCCACCAGCGCGCCCCATTCACCGGCCCGTGCCAGTTTTTCGCCCCAGGCCACCAACCGCCGCCCCAATCCGTGACGGCGGTAATCCCGATCCACCATCAACGACACGACCGCCACCTGCTTGCTGGCGGGGTCGCTGCGCACGATCAGCCCGCCCACGATTTCCTGCTCCTCCTCGTTTTCGATCACCATGCTGCTGACGTGCTTGTCCTGGAGGGTCAGCAACATCTGTTGATAGCCGAACCGGTAGGGGGGCTTGTAACACCGGTAGTCGAGAGCGAAGAGCCCATCGATGTCGGCGGTCCTGAATTCCCGGATTACCACTTCCACGATGCGGAACCCCATCTCGAGGGTGAAACAGGACGATCATCCCGCGCAGGTGGAATATTCACCCGCCCGAATTCGTTTCAGATTCAATGATGTAGCACGGGTCAGGGGGCGGGGGCGAGTCCAAACAGGTTCCGGGTATTGCGGGCGGTGCGCTCCCGCACCTCCTCCAGGGGGATTCCCTTGATTTCCGCGATGGCGGCCGCGGAGAGCGCCAGATTGGCCGGTTCGTTGCGGACGCCGGGTTCGGGACCCAGCACGGGGCTGTCCGTTTCCAGGGCCAGGGATTTCAGAGGCAGCAGCCGGGCCAGCTTTTGCTTTTGCGGGGAGCGCACAATGGAGGGAGGAATGGAAAACAGGAATCCCGCCTCGGCCCCACGCAAGGCATGGCCGGCCTTGCCATCGAAGGCGTGCATCAACACCCGCCGCGCCCCTTCTTCCAGCAGCAGATCCAGGGTATAACGCCCGGCGGAGCGGGAGTGCACGTTGAGGGGCAGATCCAACTCCCCGGCCAGCACGGTCAACCCACGGAAGGCCTCCCGCTGTGCTTCCCGGCGCGAATCGTCCTGGCATACCCAGTAATCCAGCCCCACCTCTCCGATACCGGTGATGTCCCGCGCCTTTTCACGGATCAAGGCGGTGATGGCTTCCACTTCCGCCGCGGGAAACGCCGGGGCGCGGTCCGCGAAGCGGTCCGGGTGCAGCCCCAGGAAGGGCAACAGGCGCGGATCGGCCGCGGCGGCCTCCAGCACGGCCCGGTTTTCCCGCAGGTCCTGCCCGACGGCTGCGAAACGCTCCACACCGGCATTTTTGGCCCGCTGCAGCACTTGCGCCCGGTCCTCGTCAAAGGATGCATCGGTGAGGTGGGTGTGGGAATCGATCATGAAAACAGTATAGATGCGCCGGCGCCGCAATATCCAGAATATCCAGCCGGAGCACGGGGCAACCGCATTCTCGGAAAAATTTTCGCGGCCACGTCAACAGGGAATTTTGGAGTGGGGGCGGGCGTCCCTGCCCGCGCCACTATTTTGTTTTGGAATTGAATAATTCATGTGGAATTTCCGGAATGCGGCTACCCTGAACCGGAACGGCGTTCTTTTACAGACTGGATTGTAGTATGCCCAGTAAAGAAGGAGGGAATGTGGGACAATGAACGTGAGGGGGTAACCATGGAAAACCACCAATTCTGACGATTGGGGAGAGCCGATCTTGAACAGACAGGCGAAAATCGTGTGCACGCTCGGCCCGAGCAGCCACAGCTACGCCGTGATCGAAAAGATGATTCTGGCCGGCATGAACGTGGCCCGGCTCAACTTCTCCCACGGCACCCACGAGGAGCACCGCGAGGTGATCGAGTGCATCCGCCGCGCTACCAAGGAAACCGGGCGCATCGTGGGAATTCTCCTCGATCTGCAGGGTCCGAAAATCCGGGTCGGGCGATTCGACGGAGGCGAAGCGTTGCTGGAGGAGGGGAACCGCTTCACCATCACCGGCCGGGAGGTGGGAGGAACCCGGGAAATCGTATCCACCACTCACGCCCGGTTGGCCCGGGACGTGGTCCCCGGGGATCCCATCCTCCTCGACGATGGGCTGCTGGTGCTGGAAGTGGAGGAAATCGAGGGCCAGGATGTCCATTGCAGGGTGCGCATGGGGGGCGTGTTGAAGAACAACAAGGGGATCAACCTCCCGGGCGCCGCCCTGTCCGTGGATACCATCACGGAGAAGGACCTGGCCGATATGGAGTTCGGCATCGCCAACCAGGTGGATTTCCTGGCCATGTCCTTCGTGCGCCATCCGGACGATATCCGCTCCCTCCAACAACGGCTGGAAAGCGCCAAGGCCAAGCTGCCGATCGTGGCGAAGATCGAAAAGCCCCAGGCCCTGGAACATATCGACGAGATCATCGCCCTTTCCGACGGAATCATGGTGGCCCGGGGGGATCTGGGGGTGGAACTTCCCGCGGAGGAGGTGCCCGGGGTGCAGAAGTCGCTCATCGGCGCCTGCAACCAGGCCGGCAAGCCTGTGATCACGGCCACCCAGATGCTGGAATCGATGGTGCACAATCCCCGCCCCACCCGCGCCGAGGCCTCCGATGTGGCCAACGCCATTCTGGACGGGTCGGATGCGGTGATGCTTTCCGCCGAATCCGCATCGGGAAAATACCCCGTGAAAACGGTGGAAGTGATGTCCCGCATCATCTGCGCGACGGAGTCCAACGTGAATTCCATGGAGCCCGCGCGGCGCAGGCGGCCCGGAAAAGGCACGGTGCAGGTATATGAAGCCATCGCCATGGCCGCCTGCTCCCTGGCGGAACATGTGGGCGCCCAGGGGATCGCCTCCATCACCCTCACCGGCTCCATGTCCCGGGCCATCGCCAAACACAGGCCCTCCACCACGATCTACGCCATCAGCCATTATGAGTCGGTGCTGCGGCGGCTCTCCGTGATTTGGGGGATCGAGGGCATCTGGATGGAAGACCTCACCATGAACATCGACGACGCCGCCGTGGAAGTGAAAAACCGGCTCTGCGAGATGGGAAGGTTGTCCAAGGGCGACTTCCTGGTATTCACCGCCGGATTGCCCTTCGCGGAACGGCAGGCTACCAACATGGTGCGGGTGGATCGGGTGACGTAGGGGGAGGGAACATCCATTTGATGCTATCCGAGCCTGCAAAGGGGTCTTACCCAATTTTAACAGGTGGAGAAATAATGGTGAAACTCGCTTCAGCATTGCTCCTCACAATTTTTCTGTTGCATCCGGTTTTTCACACCTCCTATGGGGCGGAATCCAAACCGAGGGTCGCCGTCCTTAAACTCGCCGAGCGAGGCGCCAGGGAAGAAGCGGACGCAATCGCGGAAGAATTGCGGTTGGCTTTTGTAAATACGAATAGGTTCATCGTAATCGATCGCACGCTCACCGATCAAATTCTTAAGGAATGGGAACTCCAACAATCGGGGATGACCGAACGCGACAAAGCAGTCCGAATCGGGAAACTGTTTAATGTGCAAATGATCGTCACGGGAAAACTAAACAAATTTCCCGGTGGGGGATGGCAAGTATCAGCGGTTATGCTGGATGCGCAGACGGGAATAACAAAAAAAGCGAAAATTGTTCGTCATCGGGGTGACTTCTTTTCCCTGCTTGACACCAAGGTCCCGATATTGGCGGAATCTCTGGCAGGTAAAGAAGATATTTTCTTGAATAAATCCGAGCCCACTCCCAAAACCCAAAAAGCCAAGGCAACGGTTTCCCGCCCGGTTCAATCAAGGCCGGAATCTTCAGGGGGGGTGAAAATCGGCATATTTCCTGGAACCGCCACGGGTGAAAGAACTGGCGAAGTCACCCAGCATTTTAAGAAGCTGAACGAAAAAATCGCAGAGGCCGTGAAAAAGCAATTTCCTAAGATTTCTGTTTCATTTGCCTACATCCGCAATGAGGATCAGGAAACAAAAGAGGAACTAAAAAATCGAATTTGGGATGTGGGGATATTTTCGATAAATCCAAATGAAGGATTCATTTCCTTGAAGCTCGAAAATTTGAACCTCGACGCCGCCCTTCTATACCATTTTTATGTGTATAATTATTTTCAGAGACTCAACACGGACTTTAAAATTTTCATAATCCACCAGAAGCAATTTAAATCCTACGAGGAATCAGGGGAGGGAAATGTTATTAATGGCATGGAAAATTGGGAAGAGTCTTTCATGAGAACCGTCACCAGGCTTTTGAAAAAATTTCACCGGAATTTGCCATAGCCCCCTCCGCATGGCATTTTCAACTTGTTGAAACCCGTGGGAACGGGTGATCCGGTCTGGATTCTGGAGAAAGAGGAGATCCCGGACGAGGTGCGATTTTACGGCGGATGGTTGCTGTCCAATCCAGGCAGCAGGGGAACGGATGGGAAGCAGCGAAATACATAGGAGCTGAGTCTTGCAGGTTTCCAACGACCCGGACCTGGTTTTTTACCAATCCAAGACGGATGCGCGGATTGCCAGGTTGGCAAGAATCGCCAGAAAATTCCCCAGCCTCGCTGAACTGAAGTGGGCCTCGGCCCGGGCGCTTTTCCACGCCTACATGGTCTTTTGCATTCTTACCGTGTTTGGGGCGCACCTCACCGCCCCCTTGTTCACCTGGTTGTATTTTGGGGAATGGCGCGTGTGGCGGGTCTGGAATTCCGCCAAACATCTGTGGGGGCATGGCTACAAGATGGCGTTGTTGGTGCTGAAGGGAGAAAACGAGGGGTTCACTTTTTCCGTTCCGCTCATGGTCCCCCCTGCATCCGCCGTGGACCGAAGGCTCATGCGGATCGACCCCGCCTGGAATTTTGGCGCCTCCTGCGGCACCTGCTCCCACTGCTGCGAAAAGCACGGCTGTCCGATTCTGGACAAGAAGACCGGGCTCTGCCAGGGATACAATTCCTTTTTCTGGCGTTATTTCAATTGCGGGCGCTACCCCACCGAGCAGCGGGAAATCGACTACTACCTCTGCCCGAAATGGCAAGTGAATCCCTCCACCAACATTCAACGCGCGGACTCCCGATCCAGCAAGGTCGCCTGAGAATAAACCGGGCAGGATTGGGCAATACCGGAACCACCTTTGCAGGGAGCGCGCAACCCCTTCTGAGGGGAAAAGGGTTTCAGTATCTCCTACTCTCAGGCCCGGTTTTCCAGCACCAGGGAAACCACGGTGCGGTCATCCCCGCCCATGTTGACCGTGAGGCCGGTGTTTAGGTCCCGCTGAATCTGGTAGTCCCCGCACAGCCCCTTCATCTGGCGGAAGATTTCCGCGGCCTGCTTGACCCCGGTGGCGCCTACCGGATGCCCGAAGCCGATCAGCCCGCCACCGGTATTGACGGGCAGGCCGCCTTCCAGCGAGGTGCGCCCGGAGTGGATCAGTTCGGCGCCCTTGCCCTGTTCGGCCCATCCGATGGCCTCGTACATCAGCAACTCGGCGATGGTGAAGCAGTCGTGCACCTCGGCAACCTGCACGTCGGTCGGCTTGATGCCGGCAGCGCCCAATGCCTCTTCGGCGGCGGCAGCGGCGGTGTCCAGCCGCAGGAAGTCCTTCACCTGCCCGAGGGGGTTGGTGGCGAAGCCGTAGGATTTCAACTCCACGCAATCGGAGATGGATTTCTCCAGCTTGGCCAGCCCGGCCTCGGAGGCCAGCAGGATCGCCGCGCCCCCGTCGCTGACCTGGGAGCAGTCGCTCACCTTGAGGTGGGGCTTGAGTTCCGGGTTCTGGAGGAATTGCGGATTGTCGTCCCCAGACGACTCCGCCAGTTCCAGGGTCATCTTGACCGCCTTCATGTGGGCCAGGGGATTGCGGTTGGCGTTGGAATAGGCCTTGACGGAAAAATGGGCCAGATCCCGGTCGGTGATGCCGTAGGTCTCCTTGTAGGCCTTGGCGCGGCGGGCCAGGATGGCCGGGAAGGTGAAGTCGTCGATGGAGCGCTCGCTTTCGTAATGGGCGGCGCGGGCCAGAAAGTCCGCCCCTTCGCGGGCGCGGACGGTGGTCTGCACCTCCGCCCCCAGCACCAGCACCACGTCCAGCCCGGCCTGGATGGCGTCCACCGCGCTGACGACGCCCACGCCGCCCGAGGCGCAGGCCGCCTCCATGCGGGCGAACCCGATCCGCGAGAGCCGCTCGTCGGCCCGGGCCACCATCGCCCCCAGGTGACCCTGGTTGGAGAACATCTCCCCGCCGAAGTTGCCCACATAGCCGCGCTGGATCAGGCCAGGATCGATGGAATAATCGTCCAGCAGCTTGCGCACCGCCGCCACCAGATGGTCTTCCAGGGAGGGATTCTCCCGCGTGCCGAAATCCGGATGACCCTTGGCGATGAAATCGGGATTGCCCTTGCCGATGAACGGCGTGACCGCCTGAGCGGCGATGTAGACGGGACGTGCGGGACGCATGGCGTGCTCCTGG
>CAZOXD010000115.1:11974-15588 GCA_964583525.1 uncultured Pseudomonadota bacterium | reverse complement strand
TTTAACATAATTATTATCAGATCATAGTACGCGAACTTCTGACGGGAAGTATTGGGGGGAACTCCCCAACGCTACGGACGGGCCTGACCCGCCGGGAAGTACCGCGCGGCGCCATTTCACAACCCACCCTCCTTCAACGCTCACCCATTCGGTCTCGATCCATGGATAAGGCCCCCGGGATTCCCTCCCTCGAGGATAAAATCAGGACCCTGATCAGGGAAGAACCAGGGGAACACATGCGCGAATTGCTGCGGGAAGCGGAAGCGGTGGAACTGGCCGACGTGTTCTTCGGTTTTTCCCTGGCCGAGCAGCAGATGCTGCTGGGCCTGATGCCCCCTGAACAGGCGGCCCAGGTGATCACCGAGCTGGACGCGCCCACCCTGGAATTGCTGGTGGTCAATCTCCCCCCGCACAGCCTGGCGGCCCATGTGGCCCTGATGGAGCCGGACGATGGGGCGGACGTGGTGGGGCTGCTGCCCCCGGCCGCCTCCAAACGGGTGCTGGAAGCGCTCTCCCGGGAGGAACGCGACGGGATCGCCCGGCTGATGGCCTACGAGCCCGAATCGGCCGGGGGCATCATGGACCCCGACGTAGTGCGGGTCAAAACCCGCCAAACGGTGGCGGAGGCCGTCACGTCAATCAAGGCCTACGTGGAGCAGGTGGGGCTGGACGATTTCTTCTCCGTATTCGTGGTGGATGACCGCAGCCGGCTGGTGGGGGTGGTGCCCAACTGGAAAATGCTGCTGGCCGGCGGGGACGCCCGGATCGGGGATATCATGGAGGAAGACCCGGTCAGCGTGGAGGCCCACCTGGACCAGGAAGAGGTGACCCGCCTGGTGCGTGACCGGGACCTGGTGACCGTGCCGGTGGTCAACGCCCAGGGACAATTGATCGGGCGGATCACCGTGGACGATATCGTGGACGTGATGGAGGAGGAGCACCATGAAGACCTGGGACGGCTGACGGGTACCGGCGACGAAGCCGTGCGGGCGGTTTCCATCGTGCAGACCTTGCGCGACCGCACGCCCTGGCTGTTCATTGCCATGGCGGGACAGCTCCTGGCGGCGGGGATCATGCGCATCCGCGAGGATATCCTGATCACCATCCCGCAACTGGCGCTGTTCATTCCCGCCGTCATGGCCATGGGCGGCAACACCGGAGTGCAATCCGCATCCCTGGTGATCCGGGGATTGGCCACGGGGGAGGTGCGGCTCTCCCATTTCCGGCGGCGCCTGGCGCGGGAAATGATCGTCGCCCTTTGTATCGGAATCGTGTTCTCCTCCATCCTGATTGGGGGCGGATACCTGCTGACGGGGTATTTCCGGTTGGCTTTGGCCGTGGGCCTGTCTACCCTGTCGACCATCACCATTTCCTCCACGGCGGGGCTGGTGATCCCCATGGTGCTCCGGCGGGCGGGACTGGACCCCGCCCTGGCCACGGGCCCTTTTCTCACCACCATGAACGACGTGTTGGGAATCGTGATATACCTCCTTACCGCATACCTGTTGTTGTTCTAAGCAGAACTTCGCAACATTCATCCGCCACCGGGCGGAAAGGGACGAGCTAGCGATGAAAGGCGTAATTCTGGCCGCGGGGTACGGCACCCGCTTTCTCCCGGCCACGAAAACCATTCCCAAGGAGATGTTTCCCCTCATCGATACTCCGGTGATCGACCTGATCGTGAAGGAGATGGCCGACGCCGGGATCGAGAATATCCTGATCGTCACCTCGCGGCGGAAGAAGGCCCTGGAAGACTACTTCGACCGGGAGGTGGAACTGGAGTCGGTGTTCAGGGCGGAAGGCGAGGAGGATCGGCTGGAATGCATCCGGCCACCCGGGGTCAACCTGTTCTTCCTGCGCCAGCGGGAAATGGCCGGGACGGGAGACGCCCTGTTGCTGGTGGAGCCTTTCGTGGGGGATTCCCCGTTTGTGGTGGCGTACCCGGACGATATCCTGCTGGACGGGCCGCCCCTTTCCGGATCGTTGATCGAACTTCATCGCCGGGTAGGGTGCACCGTCCTGGCGGGGCAGGAATTGCCACAAGGGGATGTCTCCCGGTATGGAGTGATGGACACCGAGCAACGCGATGGGGTGGAATTCGTGCGGGCCATGGTGGAAAAACCCCCGCCGGGAACGGAGCCCAGCCGCCTGGTGGGGTATGGGCGCTATCTGTACACGCCCGAAATCTTTCCCGCATTGAAGGAGTCCCGCAAGGAAGCGCGGGAGCGGGAATTCACCCAGACCGAGGCCATCAACCGCCTCGCGGCCGTGGGGAAGGTGGCCGTGCAACGCTTCGAGGGGAAAATCCTGGACGTGGGCACGCCCCGCGGGTACCTGGAAGCGTTCGTGGAATACGGATTGAGGCGGGAGGAATTCCGGGAGGAATTTCTCGCCTATCTGCGCGGAATCGTCAAAGCTGCCGGCGAATAAGGGGGAGTCAACCGGAACCTTCCCCCCCCTCCAGATCGAAGGATACCTGGGTCAGTTCCTCCTTGTCCGCCTTGAGGAGAATATCCACCTTTTTCTCCGCGTCCACCAATCTCTGGTGGCATTGGCGGCTCCACTGGATGCCCTCCTCGAACACCCGCAGGGAGTCTTCGAGACCCAAGCTGCCTTCCTCCAGTTTGCGGACGGAGGATTCCAGATTTTCCATGGCCTCTTCGAAAGTGGCCGCGCCCCCGGATTTTCCACCGGCTGCGCCCTCCGCGCTTCTCTTGGCCCGGCTCTGTTTTGCCATAATAGGATTCCACCTGGGATTTGGAGGAGCATTGCAGGGGATGCGGCGGACATCTACCGGGAGGATTTCCGCAACGCTCCCGCGCGCCAGCCCTCCCTGGCGGATTCGTGTCCGGGCTCGAGGCCCACTTCCCGGAATCCGGCCATCACGCCGCTCCATTCGGATTCCAGGATGCCACTCACAATCAGGCATCCGCCGCGATCCGTCAACCCGGCCAGATGGCTGCGGTTTTCCAGCAGCAAGGGAGCGGTCAGGTTGGCCGTCACCAACGCAAACGGCTTCCCGATACAATCGGGCCGCCCGTGGAGCAACGCGGCGGGCGGCTCCAGCCCGCTCAGGGAAAAATTGCGCCGGATTTCCGGCAGCACCCGGGCGTCCACGTCCAGCGCCCAGGCCTCCCCGGCGCCCAGCAGCCGCGCGGCGATGGCGAGGATGCCCGACCCGGCGCCCACGTCCAGCATTCTGGGCGGGGCGGGAGCGCCCTCCAAGTGCGTTTCCAGCTCCATCAGGGCCAGGGCGGTGGAGGGATGCCACCCGGTGCCGAATCCCTGCCCGGGGTCGATGACGATCTCCAACCGTGCCGGGAGGGCGTAGCCTCCCGCCTTTCCTTCCCGCAAGGAGCGGGGGGAGGATTGCGGGGCTTCCCAGGGCGGGCGCACCACCAGCCGCCGCCCAACGGGAACGGGCTGAAAGTGGGAGCGCCACTCGGTCGCCCAGTTGCGGGTGGCCTGTTGGCGCAGGGACAGCTCCCCGGGCGGCGGAGAATGGGGATAGGCCGCCACAAAGGCCGACCGGAAATCTTCCGGCGTGGAAAAGGGCGGCGTCCCGAAAAAATGACGGAGCCGGTTTCCTGCCCCGCTCGTGCGGATTTCCTCGG
>CAZOXD010000115.1:0-11874 GCA_964583525.1 uncultured Pseudomonadota bacterium | reverse complement strand
TCTTCAGCCTTATCTGCGGCCTTATCTTCTGTGGCTGCCTCTTCTGCGGCCTTATCTTCTGTGGCGGCTACGGTCTCGGTCTTATCTTCTGTGGCTGCCTCTTCGCTGACGGCTTCCGTTATCGGGGCCGGTTCCTCGCCTTCGGGCTCTGCCGCCGTGGGGGATGGATCGGTATCGCCGGTGGGCGGGGGAAGGGACCCACCTTCGCCGGTATCAATGCTTTTCAGGGCATCCTTGAGCGCATCGCTGCCGCTGGGGACGTCTTCGGGGCTTTCCACCAGGCCCAGGATTCCCAGCCCCAATCTGCGTTCATCCACATCCACTTTGAGCACCTTGGCCCGCAGGATGGAATTGACCTTGTAGAATTCGTCCAGCTTGTCCTTGGGGATGTCCGCGTCCACCTCGGATACATGCACCAGCCCCTCCACGCCTTCCATTACTTCGACGAAGATTCCAAAATTGGTGACGTTGACCACCCGCCCGATCACCTCGTCGTTGAGATTGATCTTGTCCTCCAGGTTTTTCCAGGGATCCTCGGTGAGTTGCTTGACCCCCAGGGAAAGCCGTTCCTTTTCGGGATCGATGTGGAGAATTTTCACCTCGATATCGTCCCCTTTCTTGGCGAACGCCGAGGGCTTGCGCTGGCGTTGGCTCCAGGACAGGTCGGATACGTGCACCAAGCCGTCGATTCCCGCTTCCAGCCCGACGAAGATGCCGAAATCCGTGATGTTGCGCACCTTGCCCTGCACCACGCTGCCCACGGGATATTTCAGGTGGATGGTTTCCCAGGGATTGGGCTCGGCTTCTTTGATGGACAGGGAAATCCGCTTGCGCTCCACGTCCAGTTCCTTCACCAGGGCCTCCACCATATCGCCCAGGTTGAACAACTTGGCCGGGTGGCGGATCTTGCGCGTCCAGGACATTTCCGTGACGTGGATCAGCCCTTCCACGCCGGGTTCCAGCTCGATGAAGGCGCCATAATCGGTGAGACTGACGATTTTCCCGGTAATCCGGGTGCGGGCCGGGTATTTTTCCGTGACCGAATCCCAGGGATTGGCGGATTTCTGCTTGAGCCCCAGGGAGACTTTTTCCTCCTCCGCATCGAACTTGAGCACCATCACTTCCACTTCGTCCCCGATGGAGAACATTTCGGAAGGATGGACGATGCGCCCCCAGGTCATGTCTGTGATGTGGAGCAGCCCGTCCACTCCCCCCAGATCGATGAAGACCCCGTAATCGGTGATGTTCTTCACGAAGCCCTTGATCAACACGCCTTCTTCCAGGATCTTCAGGGTCTTCTTGCGGCTTTCCTCGCGGTCCACCTCCAGCAGGGCGCGCCGGGAAAGCACGATATTTCCGCGCTTTTGATTGAATTTGAGGATTTTGAACTCGAAGCGTTCGCCGATCATCTTGTCCAGATTGCGCACCGGACGCAGATCCACCTGGGAGCCGGGGAGGAATGCCTTGATCCCGATATTCACGGAAAGCCCGCCCTTGATGCGCGAAGAAATGACTCCCTCGATGGCCTTGCCTTCCTCGAAAATGCGGCCGACCTCCTCCCAGATGCGGAGCATTACGGCCTTCTCCTTGGAAAGCACCACCACGCCGTTGGCATCTTCCATGGATTCCAGGAACACCTCGATCTCGTCCCCGACCTGGGCGGTCACCTCGCCATTTTCATCCTGGAATTCCTCGGAGTAAATCTGGCCTTCGGACTTGTAGCCGATATCGACGGTGACGAAATCCTTCTGTATCGCGATGATTTTGCCCTGGACGATCTGGTGTTCCTTGAAGTCCCGCAGACTCTCCTCGAACATCTTGGGAAAATCCACGTCGTCTTCTATGAACACGGTGGAGGAAATTTCCTCCGAAATCTCGGAAATTTCCGTCATCTCTGTCATCTCAGGGGGTTGAGGTTGTTGATTCGCTTCTTCGGATGCCATGGGGGAGCCTTGTTGCCTCTCCGGTCTAGGGTGATAGATGAACGGCCTTTTTTCAGAGCCCGGCTGCCTGATTCCGGCTGCGAAACTCCGTGTTTCCCGGGATCGCCATGTTTCTGGCAACATTTCCAGAAGGATAGCATTACAAAACCAGAAATTTTGTCAACTTGTAAAGCCCTCGCAGGCGATATCCCGGCCCAGGCGCCGGTCTGCGCCACTTCACCGCCGTTCCCGGGAGCACGGGTGCCGGGTGCCCGGATCTTCGTTATGGTCCAGGGCCGGACAAGCGTGTCCGTCCCGGCATAGGGGGCCTTGGCGGCAGGCGGGGTGATTCCAATGCCCGGGAAGGCATGAGCAGGATCGTCCGCAACCATTTCAAGGAATTACCTTGTTGAGGGGGAATTCCACGATGGCCTGGGCGCCTTTCTTTTTCAATTCGGGAATCAGTTCTCGGGCCGACTTTTCCTCCAGGATCACCAGCAGATCCACCCATTCCGGGTCAGTCAGCTCGGAAATCGTGGGCTTGTTCATGGAGGGGAGCACATTGAGGATGGCGTCCAGTTCGTTCCTGGGAACGTTCATCATCAGGCCCACCTTGTTTTCCGCCTCAATCGCCCCTTCCAGCAGCATTCCCAACTGTTCGATCTTGCGCCGCTTTTCCGGGTCCTTCCAGGCATCGAGGTTGGCGATGAGCTTGGTATTGGTTTCCAGGAGGGTGTCCACGATGCGCAAGTTGTTGGCGCGCAGGGAGGAACCTGTTTCCGTGATGTCGACGATGGCGTCCGCCAGTTCAGGGGGTTTGACCTCCGTGGCGCCCCACGAAAATTCGACTATGGCTTTCACGCCGTGCTGTTCCAGGTAGCGCTGGGTGAGGTTGATGGCTTCGGTGGCGATGTGCTTTCCCTGGAGGTCCTGGACGGACTTCACGTCCGAATCCTCGGGGACGGCCAATACCCAGCGCGCCTTGCCGGTGCCGGTCTTCGAATACACCAGGTCCGCCACCTCCCGCACCTGGGCGTTGTTTTCCACCACCCAGTCCAGCCCAGTCAGCCCGGCATCCAGCAGCCCCTGCTCCACGTAGCGCGCCATCTCCTGCGCCCGGAGCAGCAGGCATTCGATTTTGGGATCGTCGATCAACGGGAAGTAGGAGCGTTCCGGGATCGTGATCTTGAATCCGGCCTTGCGGAACAATTCGACGGTCGCCTCCTGAAGGCTGCCTTTGGGAATGCCCAGCTTGAGGATCATGGGTGGGATGAGTTTCCGGGGAAATGGAGGTCCTGAATCGAAAATCGGGGCGGAGCCGCTACGGATGCGCCCTTCAACCTTTGTATACTTCGGCGGGATCGAATACCTTGTCCGCTCCGGTGGGAACGGCCGATCCGTCACTTTCCAGCCGGCGGAAAAAGCAGGAGCGATACCCTTCGTGGCACGCGCCTCCGGTCTGGCGCACCTTGAACACCGCAGTGTCCTGATCGCAATCGATCAGGATCTCCCGCACCTCCTGAAAATGGCCGGAGGTCTCTCCCTTCATCCACAGCTTCCGGCGGGAGCGGGAGTAGTAATGCATTTTTCCCGTGCTCCGGGTCAGGTCGAAGGCTTCCTGGTTCATGAACGCCACCTGGAGCACTTCGCCGCTCTCCGCGTCCTGCACCACCGCGGGAATCAATCCCCCCGCCTTGTCGAAATCCATTATCATGCCACCGCCTGTCGTCCTCCCATCCACGGCGCCCGGACGATGTCCGATCGACGCCTTCCCGGCGTGTTCTCAGCCGTGACCCGGCAACCGGGTGAAGGGGGGAGCGTTGAGCCATTGAAATTCACCTAATCAGCAAACATATCCCACCCATGCAGGCAAATCAAATGAATTCAGCGGGAGCAATGCGGCAGTGATGCGGGAGCAATGCGGCAGTGATGTGGTGGTGGGGCGGAGCAAGGGCAAAGCAGATGTTTTCCGTCATTCCGGGCTAAGCGGGAAATCCCGGATGCGAAAAGACCTTTCATCACCTTCAGGGTGACAGCCAATACAGGAACCATTCTCAACATTGCCTCCGCTCCGAGAATTGGGACGGTAGTGACTCAGTTTGAAATTTGAAAGTCTGTACGCTCAAGGAAGGCCATGTTAACATCAGGCATGGCCGAGAACATACCGAAACGCCCAAGGGATGCAAACCAGCTAGGCAAGCTGATTGTGGACCTGGCTACGGGCGAAGCACAGGAAGAATCCCCGCAGGACACCGGCAAGAACCCCCACGCTGTTGCGCTTGGCCGTCTTGGAGGTTTAAAGGGTGGGAAGGCGCGAGCCGCGAATCTCACACCGGAGCAACGGTCAGAGATAGGAAAGAAGGCTGCTAAGGCGCGATGGTCAAAAAATCGAAGTTGATAGTAGTCTATCGATCACGAAGCGCGGTAAAATAATATTGCAACCAGTTGCAATATTGGCAGACGAAGCTATTTCACTTCCTCTAACTGGGGAACATATTGCATAACGCTTCGTTTAATGATTTACTTCGTGCTCGATTCCGCGTTAAATAGGTGAGGAATGGAATCTTTGGTGCGAGGGGAACACCGGGAGTCCCGTCAAGATGCATAAGCTAGCCAAAATCAAAATCGACGTTCTAGTGGTAATCCAGGAAAAAAACGGAGTATACTTCGCCCGTTGCCCCTTCCTGAATATAGCTACTCACGCAAATTCCCGGGATAAAGCCTTTGAGAATCTGGATGAGGAAATCCAATTCCTCTTTAAGTCTGCTCTTGAGGATGGTTCATTTATTGACTTGCTGGATTTCCGAACTTCGCAAAATAGAGAGCCTTTTTCTCCGGACGATCTAGTTCAATTGGAAATCACCTCAACTGATGTTGATCTCCCATCTAATATTCCGGAGCACCTTTTGAAGCGCTTTGCCGATGCTCCGGAGCTTACAGCTTAATCCGCAGGCATTCCTAGACATACTTCATTTAGGCGGTTGCAGGTTTGGAGCGAAAAACGAGCGCCTCCAACACGTGGTTAACCCGGCCAACCCTGGGCGCTCGACCGTCGTTCGCCTTGATATGGACGCAACGCACGAGGAGATTGAAGTTCATCTCTTCAATCTTGGCGTAGAGGAATCCGAATTCCTCGGTTGGCATGAGAGATTTGTCGCGCTATTCCGAAACTGACCAGACGGAATTAGATCGCCAGGAGGGCAGCGAAGGCTCGGTGGGGGAGTAACTAAATCCCACGGCCGTTATCGTTTTCAACCTCGTAATCAAGGTCCAGTGAGATTGTGTCCCCATATCGCGGATGAATTTGATCCAGTTTTTGCAAAAAATCATGATAGGTATTGCTCAGCTTCATCATTGTGACAATAGATCCCAGACGCTCTCGCAGTTTCGGGTACCCCGTGTTTTGGGTTAGTTTCTGGAAAAAGCGATGCTTCCTCCTGCCCTTACCGTCCTTCGGCGTTAAATCCTTTAGCTCCTTCAAAACACCCGGAGCAAGACGCCTATAAACAATATCGTTCGTAAGCAGCCCGAAGTATTGAGGCCGTTTCACGGAATCATTGGGATAATCCAGCCCCTGAGGCGGAATAATTCCTGGTAAAATTCATTCGGGAATGTCCGTACCCACGGCTGAAGTTCTTTGGCAATAAACGCCTCTAAAATTCGAGTCAGAGCATCTTTCGCTCGGTCGTATTGGTATCCAGTGGCCTCATCAATCAATCCCGCCAAACCAACTCGGGATAGACCCCGAGCCAGGATTTCACATTTTTGTGCGATGTGGCTCTGATTTTTATAAATCACACCATCCTGACGAGCGGCCAGGTATGCCTCTACAAGCACTATTAAAAGGTTGGCATCAAACCCGACATACCGGCTTCCATGCGCTCCCCGGAATTCAAGGGGGTTAAATTCAGTGTCTCCCAACTCATTGACAACATAGGGTAAAATGTTTTTTGCCCCCACAAATTCCTCCAAAGTCCAGATGCTGCTCCCACGAGGATTCCCTGATCGACCAATAGCCCGCGACAATCCTTGTTGAGTTAACACTCGTGTTCCATCTTCCAGAACAGCGCACGGAATAACAGAATCACCAATCTCAATATTTCCAGTGTGAGTCGCCTTAAGTTTTGGGGGAGGTCCAGACCATCTAGCCGAAGCAGCTTTTTTGGCAATTGCGGATCGCATCTCTGGTGAAAGTGCTTCTGCCCGAGCCTTCGCCGCTCTGACCTTGTCTTGATTTTTCGCGTTCATGCTTGCACCTCAGCTTAGGGTTGTGCTAGCAGCATATCTGTGCAAGCATCCATTGTCAAATCGCAGTTAATGCTTGCAGATTTATCTTGACAATGCATAACCGGTCAATCATAATGTTCAGTATGAATAAGCTGACTACAGAGAAACGCGCCCAGATGGTCGCCCTGCTTGTGGAGGGCAATTCCTTGAGGGCAACCAGCCGTATTACTGGCATTGCCTACAACACAGTCCTCAAGTTTGCTGCGGATGCTGGACGCGCTGCTGCGATCTACCAGGACAAGATTCTCCGCGATCTCCCCTGCAAGCGTATTCAGGTCGATGAAATCTGGGCGTTCTGCTACGCCAAGGACAAGAACGTGCCCGTTCATTTACAGGGGAAAGAAGGTATCGGAAGCGTCTGGACGTGGACGGCGATCTGTGCGGATTCAAAGCTCGGCGTGTCATGGTTGGTTGGTAGCAGGGACGCAGATGATGCAAATCTTTTTATTGATGATCTGGCAAGCCGTTTAGCAAACCGTGTGCAATTGACCAGTGACGGTCACAACCCCTATCTTTTCGCGGTTGATGCACCGTTTGGTGGGCAGGTGGATTATTCCATGCTTATCAAGCAATACGGTCCTAGTCCTGAAGCTGAGAAGCGGTATAGTCCACCTGTCTGCGTCGGAGCAGATAAGCGCCCGGTAATGGGTAATCCCGATTCCAAACATATTTCCACAAGCTATGTTGAACGTCAGAATCTTACGATGCGAATGAGCATGAGGCGATTCACGCGGCTAAAAAATGCCTTCTCAAAGAAGGTTGAGAACCACGCTCATTCCGTGGCGCTTCATTTCCTTTGGTACAACTTTGGAAGGATTCACAAAACGTTGCGAGTTACACCAGCTATGGAAGCCGGAGTAACGGATAGCGTGTGGGATTACCAGGACGTGGTGAAGGTTTTGGACGACTACGCTCCCAAACCCGGAAAGCGTGGCCCATACAAGAAAAGAAATTCAAACTGAGTCACTACCATTGGGACAGGCAACTTTCCTTTTTGACCAATACCCGTTATAGCTTGGTGCCAACAATGGGACCATCCCCGGGGAGCCGCTGGCGATTCCTATTTGCACCAGGGCTCGCTTGAACCTGGACTCAACCCAGGATTGGGCTACCGGGGTAGAGATCACATTTTCCAACACTATGCCGGGACGGACACGCTTGTCCGGCCCTGGACCATTCCTGAGAGAATACCATGACGGAAACGAACAGCGAAGAAACCGGAAAAATAAAAACCGTGTCGGAAATGATCGCCGAGGAATCCACGTCGGAAGGACGATACATTCCCTGGTCCGGGGGAATAATGGGATGGTTCGAAAATTCCGGGGTGCTCAAATGCGAAATCCCGAACAACTACCTGTTCTATACCGTAATGGAATCCGATACCGTCCGCAGCAAGCAATTCGAGCGCTGGGGAGACCGCTTCAACCGGCGGGGACCCCGCGACCGGAAGCGGAAAAGCATGAACATCACCATCCTCGCGGACGGGGCCAAAGTAAAAGGCGCAACCAAGGACATTTCCATCCACGGCATCCGCCTGCAATTTCTGGAAGAAGTGAGTTTGGAGAAAGGGCAGAAATGCACCGTCCAGATTCACAAGGGGGACACGGCGGAAGTGCTGGTGGAGATGAACGCGAAGGTGGTATGGGAGGAAAAAGTGGGCCGGGTGCGTACGGTATGGAATATCGGAGTGACCTTCCTGGATACCAGCCCGGAACAGGTGGAGGCTCTCACGGAACTGGTCTCCGACGAAGAGTAACCACGCCGGATCCGTCCCTCTGCAAAAAAAAACCGCATGCCCTGCCCACCGGTGACGTTTCGGCGCGGGCTCGGTAGCCTCGGTGGCCATCCTTCCTGAATGGGCGTTCCTTCCTGAACATGCAGGGCCTTCCAACCCGCTCCGGAACTCCTGGAGCGGCGCTAGTGCTTAATGGCAGAACTTCGCGTCAGAAGTTATCGAGCTATCTTCTTGTTATTAAACATAAATATTTTCAGCTCATATTACGCGGGCTTCTGACACGTAGTACTAGCGAGAGAGAAACACCACCAATTCCTGGCTGGGATAGAGCATCCCCCGCTCCACATTGGCGACGTTCCAGCGCTGCAGGTCCCGCATCCGCACCCCGTATCTGCGGGAAATGGTCCAGAACGATTCCCCATTACTGACCTTATGCAGGTGCAATTGCGCCATGGCCGGAATCTCGTTTTTTTCCGGGATCAGCTTTTCCATGGGAGGCGGGGGTACTTCGCGGTATCCATCCGCCGGCAGCGGCACCAGCAGGGGTGTGCCGATCAAGACCATGGAGCGCATGTTCATCCCGTTCAGATTCAAAATGTCGCGCACCCGCACCTTGTAATACCGCGCCATGTGATAGATGGTCTCCCCCTCGCGGATTTTGTGCACCACCCATTTGATCGGCGCCGGAGGCTCCTTGCGGTAAGAGACCATCAGCCTGGACATGTTCCCTTGCGGCACCCACAGCACCACCTTGTTCATTTTGAAATGGGGAATGACCCGCCCTTTCCAGGCAGGGTTGAGCCGAGTCAACTTGTCGAGGGGAAGCGACAGCCGCTGGGCGATATCCCCCAGGGACCCGGAGATTTTCATTTCCAGGGCCTCGGCCCGCAGGGGGGGGTCGCGTTCCAGCTTGTCCATGCCATAGCGGGCGGGATTTCCCATCACATGGGCGATCGCCAGAAAGGCCGGCACGAATCCCCGGGTCTGTCTGGGCAGGGGCAGGTTCCAAAAATCCGTCGGCTTGCCTCTGCGCTTGTTTCTGGCGATGTCCCGGAATACCCTTCCCTCCCCCGCGTTGTAGGCGGCCAGGGCGTGTTCCCAGTTGCCGAAGCGGTCGAAGAGGTATCCCAGCAGCCGCGCGGCGGCGTGGGTGGAGGTTTCCGGGTCCCTCCGCTCGTCGTACCAGGGAGGATTCATGCGCATCCCGAAAATCCGCGCCGTGGCCGCCGTGAATTGCCACATCCCCACGGCCCGGGCCGGGGAGCGGGCCTTCGGGTTGAAATTGCTTTCCACGGCCGACAGGTAAGCCAGTTCGGCCGGAATTCCCGCTTCGGCGAAGATGCGGCGGATCATGGGCAAGTAGCGTCCGGCACGGCGGTAGCCCCGTTCGATCTGGGTTCTCCGCTCCTCGGTGTAAAACCGGATCAGGCGCTCCACCATGGGATTGGTGTACAGCTTGAAGGGCCTCCCATTGGGCGCGGGTGCGGGTTGCAAACCGTTCGGTCCGTCATAAATGGCCGCCTGTAAAAACTCCGGGGCTTCCTCCAACGGAGATTTGGAGGATCCCCAAAGCCATTCCTGCCCTGGGATCAGCGTGAGAAATTCGTTGGAGGTCCATCGCTCCCATAGGGGGGGGCTGGCCTTGGCGCCTTCAGGGGGCTCGCCCAGGGATGGCTCCTGCCCCGTTACACCCGGCGCAATGGCCCAGGCAATCAACGTGGCGGTAAGCAACAGGAACAGTTGGCGGAAAAAGTATACGCGAGGATTCATATCAGCATCCATGCATTGATAGGTTAAGCTTCCATGCAACTTGCTACCCCCCGTTCCCGTTTCCGGGCCATCGATGCCCGGAACTGGTTTAATCGGAGGAGGGCTTGTTCCATGTTTCTGGCCGCTGGCCATGCTTCTGGCCGTTGGCCATGCTTCTGGCCGTTGGCCATGCGCCGTGTGCGCCAATGGCCGGCCACTTCCCGGGATAGTGGTCCCGGGCCGGACAAGCCTGTCCGGCCCGGCATTATGTTCCAGGGCCGGACAAGCCTGTCCGGCCCTGCATATCGGTCCCGTAGCGGTTTATTCCTGAAGCCGCTCCACTTCGAAGCGGCTTATTTTCACTGCCGGATCCATGACGATACCGGCTTTTTCCAATGCGATTTCCAATTGCCGTTCCACCGTATCCACCCCGGGCAGGTCGGGCAATAACACCCCGCAGTGGCTTCCCGAGCGCACCATGACCCCGTAACGTTTCGGATTCAATTCTTCCTGTGCGGCGATGGGCTCCGGGGGTGAGAGCAGGTCGATGGATAATCGGGTTTTATGCAATTCCGCGGCCCGGAGGGGTTCGAAGCGCGGATCCCGCGTGGCTGCCGCCAGGGCATTCTCCGCAACTTCCTCCTCCAGGTATTTTCTGGCGGGGAGCACCGTGCCGATACAACCCCGCAGTCTGGACCCGATTTTCAGGGATACGAAGCATCCACGGGGAGGGGACAGAGGACCACCGGGCAATTGGCTGCGCCAACCACGCCCATTGAAGTGGGCTTCCAGAACCTGCCGTGCGTGAATTAGAAGAGGATGACTCATTCGGGAATCTTCTCTTATGCCGGGACGGACACGCTTGTCCGGCCCTGGACCTTTTTTATGCAGCCGGCTGCTTTAAAATTCGCGATCCACCACCATTTCCGCCATATGCGACAGCACCTGTCGTTCCGGCAGATCCGGCAGCCGGTCCAAATGCGTGCGCGCCCGCGCGGCATAATTGCGGGCTTCATTAATAGTGTAGGAGAGCACATCGTGCTTTTTCATCATCTCCACCACCTCCTGTACGTCGTTGTCACTGATTTCCTCTTGCGCCAGAATGTTCAATAATTCCTGGTTTTCCGCGTTTGCTGTCACCTTGAGCAACCGGCTCAGGGGCAGGGTCACCTTTTTTTCCTTGAGATCGATTCCCCAGGGTTTGCCCACTTTTTCCCGCTCCTGCGCATAGTCCAGGGCGTCGTCCACGATCTGAAAGGCGATTCCCAGGTCGTTCCCGTATTGATAAAGCGCTTCGCATTCCGGCTCGGAGGCCCCGCCGAAAGCCCCGCCGATCTTGGCGGCGGCGGCAAAGAGGCAGGCCGTTTTGTTGATGATAATGGCCAGATAATCGTCTTCGGTGGCCGAATCGTAGCGGCGGATCAATTGCAGAATCTCCCCCTTGGCCATCAGGGAGGTGGTATGGGAAATGGTGTTCAGCACTTCCTGATTTCCCAGCAGGGTCAGCGAGCGGAAGGAACTGGCCAGCAGGTAGTCCCCCACCAGGACGCTGGCCTGGTTGCCCCACACCTTGCGGGCCGCCTTGCGCGAGCGCCGGGTATCGGCCTCGTCCACCACGTCGTCGTGGAGGAGGGTGGCCGTGTGCAGGAACTCCAGGGCGGCGGCGGAGATATAGGCGCTTTCCGCCGGGGCGCCGAACATCCGTGAAGAAAAAAGCAACACCGCCGGACGCAGGCGCTTTCCTCCGGAATCGAGAATGTACTGGGCCACCTCATTGAGCAGGGGAATCTCGGTATTCAACTGGCTATAGATGCGGTGTTCCACCTGAACCAGGTCGTCTTTGATTTCGTCAAAGAGATCGGTAAAGTTCATCCTGCCGTTTTGGTTGTGGTTATCCGCGGGTTGGATTGATCCGGGGCTGGTTTGCCGCTCGACGCGGTGGCATGCCTTTTGGACCTTTATGGATGCGTATTGCTGGATTGCTCTGCGGTGTGCTCAGCCGGGAATTTTCTTGGGTTTTCTTCCCGGATCGGAGTTTGGATGAGGTATGGCAACTCTCTTTTACTCCCTCAGATGTAGCACGTTCCGTCAGGTGAGGGAAGGGATATGCAAGATTCCAAAAACGAATTTCATGTGTAGTAATGGCACACGGGTGCGCGGTCCCTTATACCGGGACGGACA
>CAZOXD010000114.1:6045-15985 GCA_964583525.1 uncultured Pseudomonadota bacterium | reverse complement strand
CGAACACGACCGGCGGCTGCGCAGGTTGTTTCCCGCCTCGTTGGATCGCAGCCGATAATTTGCTAGAATTTCATTTGCCAGGATATCGCGGAGGTCGCGGGTACCGCAGCCATTGCCTGCACATCTCTCCACCCCATCGCCCAACTCCAGGGAAATCCGTCATTCGCCGGCGATAGGATACAGGCCCATGACTCTCGAGCTCAAACAGGTATTCAAGCGGGTTGGAGCCGAGATTCATATTTACGAGACCAGCCTGGAATTGCAGGAGGAGGGGTTCAATATCCTGCTGGGGACAACCCTGGCCGGCAAGACTACCCTGATGCAATTGATGGCGGGATTGGGACGCCCAACCTCCGGTGAAATCTGGTTCGGCGGCCGGAACGTGACGGGCGTATCGGTGCAGAAACGCAATGTATCCATGGTGCACCAGCAGTTCATCAACTATCCCAACTTTACCGTTTTCGAGAATATCGCCTCGCCGCTCCGCGTTGCCAGGATGTCCCGCACGGAAATCGATCGGCGTGTGGAAAGGGTGGCGGAGATGCTCGGGCTGACCCCCATGCTGGGCCGCGGGCCTTCCGAACTGTCCGGCGGGCAGCAGCAACGCACATCCCTGGCCCGGGCACTGGTCAAGGATGCCGACCTGGTATTGCTGGACGAACCGCTGGCCAACCTGGACTACAAGCTCCGGGAAGAACTGCGGGACGAACTGCCGAAGCTGTTCGAGGACCGGGGCTGCACGGTGGTCTATGCCACCACCGAGCCGGCAGAGGCTTTGTTGCTGGGCGGTTATACTGCCACCTTGCACGAAGGACGGGTGACTCAAATTGGCCCGACGGCCGAGGTGTACCGCAAACCCACCGACCTGCGCACGGCCCGGGTGTTCTCCGATCCACCGATCAATACCGTCAGCGTCACCAAGAAGAACGGCGGATTTACCCTCGACGGGGACATCTCCTGGAAGGCCCGGGACGGCTCCCGTGACCTGCCGGACGGTACGTACATTATGGGCATCCGGCCCCATCACGTGACCCCCATGTCCAGCGAATCGCAATCCGTGGAGGTGGGGGGCAAAGTGCTGGTCACCGAACTGAGCGGGTCGGAAAGCATCGTCCACTTCGATATCGGGGGGCATACGTGGATCTCGCAGTCCCCCGGCGTTCACCCCCTGGAGATTGGAGTGAAAGCGCGGTTTTTCCTCGACACCGGCAAAGCGCTGTTCTTCGACGCCGATGAAAAACTGGCGGTGGCATGAGGGAGCCCGCGAAATGATGCAAGATCCGCGATTCCAGGGGCCACGCCGGCAGCGAGGATCACGGGGCGCTCCCAGCAACCCGGCCCGCCGCCGGGGGGGGGCCTGATGGCCAAGATCAGCCTGCGCGATTTGCGCCACAGCTACTTCGCTTCCCCTCAAAGCGCGGAGGACTGGGCGCTCAAGAAAATCACACTCGAATGGTCCGACGGCGGCGCCTATGCCCTGCTCGGCCCATCAGGATGCGGGAAGACGACCCTGCTCAATATCGTCTCCGGGTTGCTCACTCCTACGGAGGGGCAGGTGCAGTTCGATGGCCGGGAAGTGACCGGCATTTCCCCCGACCGCCGCAATATCGCCCAGGTTTTTCAGTTTCCGGTGGTCTACGACACCATGTCGGTCTACGACAACCTGGCCTTTCCCCTGCGGAACCGGGGCCTTCCCGAAGGAGAGGTGGACAGCAAGGTACGGGAAATCGCGGCCATGCTGGACCTGGATCACATGCTGACCCAGCGCGCCTCCGGCCTCACCGCGGACGGCAAGCAGAAAATCTCCCTGGGGCGGGGCCTGGTGCGCTCCGATGTCAACGCGATCTTGTTCGACGAGCCGCTTACCGTGATCGACCCACACCTGAAATGGATGCTGCGCTCCAAGCTGAAGGAACTGCACCGGCAAATCGGCTCGACCATGATCTATGTCACCCACGATCAGACCGAGGCCCTGACCTTCGCCGATCAGGTGGTGGTCATGCACGAGGGCTCCGTGGTGCAGATCGGATCCCCGGTGGACCTGTTCGAGCGGCCCCGGCATACATTCGTCGGCCATTTCATCGGCTCGCCGGGGATGAACGTCCTACCCTGCCAGATCGAGGGAGGCAAGCCGCATTTTGCCGGCCAGCCGGTTCCCATCGAACAATCGGTGGCCAAAAGAAGCGATGGCGCGCGGATGGAAATCGGGGTCAGGCCCGAATTCGTCACCTTCGACAAGAAAGGGATTCCCGTCGAGATCGTCAAGGTGAGCGATGCCGGGCGGTACCGCATTGTCGATACCCGCTGTGTCGATACCCGCGGTGGCGATCACCTGATCAAGCTATTGGTTCCCGATGGGGAGGAATTGCCATCGCACAGCGTCCATATACGATTCGATCCCACCCACACGCAGATCTATGCCGACGGCTGGATAGTGGAGTAGACAACGGCCATGAACGATAAAATATCCAACCCGAAAGCCTGGCTCTATGTAATGCCGGTGGTCGTCCTGGTCGCCTTCAATGCCCTCATTCCCCTGATGACGGTAGTCAACTACTCGGTGCAGGAAACCTTCGGGGACAACGTGTTCTTCTGGGAGGGCGTCAAATGGTATCAAACGGTGCTGCACTCGGAGCGTTTCCACGCTTCCCTGTTGCGGCAACTGTTCTTCACCGGGACCATCCTCGTCATCGAGGTGCCCCTGGGCGTGGCCATCGCGCTGACCATGCCCAAGCGCGGATTCTGGGTGTCGATCTGCCTGGTGCTGATGGCCCTGCCCCTGCTCATTCCCTGGAACGTGGTGGGGGCCATGTGGAACATTTTCGCCCTGCCCGAAATCGGCCTGCTGGGACAGATCATCAATGGCATGGGCTTCGATTATAATTTCACCCAGCAACCCTTTTCCGCCTGGTTCACAACCATTCTGATGGATGTCTGGCACTGGACCTCGCTGGTGGTGCTGCTGGCCTATGCGGGCCTGCGCGCCATCCCGGACGCCTATTATCAGGCCGCCAAGATCGATGGCGCGTCCGGGTGGGCGGTGTTCCGCCATATCCAACTTCCCAAGATGAAGCGGGTGCTGACCATCGCCATCCTGTTACGGTTCATGGACAGCTTCATGATCTATACCGAGCCCTTCGTCCTCACCGGCGGTGGCCCGGGCAACACCACGACCTTCCTGTCCATCGACCTGGTGAAGATCGCCCTCGGCCAGTTCGACCTGGGTCCGGCGGCCGCGATGTCTTTGATCTATTTCCTGATCGTGCTGCTGGTCTGCTGGATTTTCTACACACTGATGATGAGACACGAGGAACAGTGATGAAAAAAGCGATCCCACTGGTGCCGATACTCTATATTCTGCTCCTGCTGCTGCCGATCTATTGGCTGGTAAACATGTCGTTCAAGACCACCAACGAGATTCTCGGCGCGTTTTCCTTGTGGCCCCGGAACTTCACCTTCGCCAATTACGTGAAAATCTTCACCGATCCCACCTGGTATTGGGGGTATTACAACTCGGTGACCTATGTCGTCATCAACACGGTGATTTCCGTGACGGTGGCGCTGCCGGCGGCCTATGCCTTTTCGCGCTATCGCTTTCTGGGGGATAAGCACCTGTTCTTCTGGCTGCTCACCAACCGCATGGCGCCGCCCGCGGTGTTCGCACTGCCCTTCTTTCAGCTATACTCGGCCGTGGGGTTGTTCGATACGCACATCGCCGTTGCCCTGGCCCACGGCCTGTTCAACATTCCTCTGGCGGTGTGGATTCTGGAAGGGTTCATGTCCGGCGTGCCGAAGGAACTGGACGAGACGGCGTACGTGGACGGTTATTCGTTCTGGAGGTTCTTCCTTCGCATCTTCATGCCGACCATCGCCGCCGGCATCGGCGTGACGATGTTCTTCTGTTTTATGTTCTCCTGGGTCGAGCTGTTGCTGGCCAAAACACTCACCTCCGTGGCCGCGAAACCCATCGCGGCGACCATGACCCGCACCGCCAGCACCGCCGGCTACGAGTTGGGCCTGCTCGCCGCGGCGGGCACACTGACGATCATACCCGGGGCGTTCGTCATCTATTTCGTGCGCAACTATATCGCCAAGGGCTTTGCCCTGGGCCGCGTATAGGGGGGAGAGGATCTCATGGGCTTATCGTGGATGGCCTGGACCTGGCCGACGGTGGCATTCTTCGTGTTTATACTGCTTTGCCTTACCACCATGGCGCTTTGGGAATGGCGCAGGCCCGGCGGCGCCCCACGGCGGGGAATCATCGGACTCGATACCACCCGGGGGGACCGCCTGTTCATCAGCCTGCTGGGAAGCGCCTTCATCTTCCTGGCATGGCTGGGATTGATGGGAACCCCCCTGTGGGGCGCCCTGGCCATTTCCCTGGTGTACGGGTTCGTCGTGTTCCGCTGGGTGTAGGGAGTAGGTCCCGTTCCCTATGATTGGTTCTTCCAGCGGCGCTGGGATTGGGGGGGTACGGGTCTGGGAGCAGAGTGTTCAGGTGGAATCTGCAGCGAAAATAACGATGGGGAAGATTGGGGGAACGAACCAGGCTGTGCAGACAGTCCAACCGGGATTTGTCAGCTTTGTGAAAACTTTCCCCCCCAGTGGTTCCCGCCTCACGTGGTCGAGGGTTTACATTGCACAATTAATTTATTAGTAAAGATGGCGAGAAGGGAAAATGTCAGAACATGAGCGGTTCCACACCCCATTTGTGCGAGGTTTGAAAATGATTAAATCTTCCATGCGATTGGCAGGTGGTTTCATCGTGGCGGTAGCGATGCTGCTGAGCACCCCGGTAAACGCCGCGGAAACCTTCAAAATCGCCTACATCGATCCACTCTCCGGTCCGTTCGCCAACGTGGGACGGCTGGGCGCCCGCCATTTTGAACTGTATGCCAAAATGATCAACGATACGGGAGGGTTGAACGGCCAAATGATCGAAATCCTGAAATATGACGGCCAGTTCAACACCAAGGTTTCCGTGGAAAAGGTCAAGCAGGCCATTGCGGCCGGCGCCAGCATCATTTCCCAGGGGAATGGATCCAGCGTGGCCCATGCCATCACGGGCGCGGTGTTGAAATACAACACCCGCAATCCGGGCAAGGAGGTGCTGTTTTTCAATTACGCGGCGGTGGACCCGGCATTGACCAACGATAAATGCAACTTCTGGCATTTCCGGTTCGATGCCAACGCCGACATCAAGATGAAGGCGCTGGTGAACGCCCTGGTGAAGGCCGGAAAAATGAGAAAGGTGTACATCATCGGGCAGAACTACTCTTTCGGACAGGCGGTCGGCAGGGCCGCGGTGCGGGAGTTGAAGGCCCAGGCGCCGAACGTAAAGATCGTGGGGCGGGAGTTGCATCCGGTCGCCAAAATCAAGGATTTTTCGCCATACATTAACAAGATCCGGGCCTCCGGAGCCGATACCATCATTACCGGAAACTGGGGCAACGATATGATGCTGCTGATCATGGCCGGCAACGATGCGGGGCTGAAAGCCCAATTCGCCACCTACTATGCCGGCGGTTTGGGTTCACCTCAGGCATTTATGGAAAAGGGTATAGGAACGCTGGTCATTCAGGAGGGGAGTCTCGACGAGACCGGAATCCTGGAACGGAGTATTTCGCTGAATTACCGGAAAAAATACATCAAAGACCGCGAGGAATTCGGCTTTCCGCGCGTTCACATGATGTTCGAATACCTGTTGAAAGCGGCTGAAAAGGCGGGTTCGAACAATCCTGTAAAAATTGCCAAGGCCATGGAAGGTCTGGAGGTCCATATGCGCAACGGCCGTACGTTTATGCGCAAGAAGGACCATCAGATTTTCATGTCAATGTTCGTCACCGAGTTCAGCAAGGAGTCCAGGTTCGACGCCGAAGGGACAGGGATGGGCTGGAAAACCTTTGAAAGGATTCCCGCAGAGGACACTATGATTTCCACCACCTGCAATATGAAACGACCTTAGGGCGTTGATCGCAAGGCTCGTTCCCTGAGTGCAGGGGACGAGCCTTTCGTGATTTGGTGATTTGACATTACTCCCCAGGATGATTACATGTTTTTCGGCTCGGCTCGACTCGGCTCGGCGGGGCGGAAGGGGCACCTTATGCTTACCCTTGAAGGCCTATGGAACTGATCATCTTTTCCCTCCTTAACGGCATACTCTACGGCGTGCTGTTGTTCATGCTCTCCAGTGGGCTGACCGTGATCTTCGGCATGATGGGCGTTCTGAACTTCGCCCACGCCAGCCTGTATATGATCGGCGCCTATCTGGGTTACCAGATCAGCCAGATCACCGGCTTCTGGTCGGCCTTTTTCATCGCCCCGGTGCTGGTGGGCCTCCTGGGGGCTGCGATCGAGCGGTACATGCTGCGCCGGGTGCATCGGTTCGGCCATATTCCCGAGCTTCTTTTGACCTTCGGGCTGGCCTTCATGATCGAGGAGGTCGTCAAGCTGATCTGGGGGAAATCGGCCGTCCCTTATAGAGTTCCCCACTCGCTGGATTTCACGCTGTTCCAGTTATTCGACACCACCTACCCGGCCTACCGCATGTTCATGCTGGTGGTAGCCGTGGGCATGTTCGTGGCGTTGTTCCTGATGCTGTCCAGGACACGAGTCGGGCTGATCGTGCAGGCGGCGATTTCGCACCCGGATATCGTCGGGGCGCTGGGCCACAACGTGCCCAGGGTGTTCATGGGGGTGTTCGGGGTGGGCTCCGGGATGGCCGGGTTGGCCGGTGTGCTGATGGGCAACGCCTACCTCACCGAGCCGGGAATGGCATTCTACGTGGGCCCGGTCATCTTCGTGATCGTGGTCGTCGGGGGACTCGGCTCCGTGACGGGGGCGTTCATCGCATCGTTGATCGTCGGTCTGATGGATACCTTCGCGGTGGCCCTGGAGTATTCGATGGCGGATCTGTTGAATCTGTTCGGGATCTCCATGGAGGAAGCTTCAACTCTCTATGAAATTATGTCCATCAAGATATCCGATACTGCCGGGGTCCTGCCGTTTCTGTTGATGTTGGTCATTCTGGTGGTCAGGCCTAGAGGACTATTGGGGCAACGTGACGTATGAGGAAGATTCTTTCAAAATACCTGTTGTGGCTCATGGGAGCTGCGCTGCTGATTTTCCTGCCTCAGATAGCGGGGGCCTCTTCGGTTCCCCTGTTCAACCAGATCGGGATCGCCATCATCTTCGCGCTCGCCTACAACCTGTTGCTGGGCCAGAGCGGTCTGCTCTCTTTCGGCCATGCCGTCTATTTCGGACTGGGGGGATTCGTCACGGTGCAGGTCATGCTGTGGGTCAACGATAAGGCGTTCTGGCTCCCCACCCCCCTGATGCCGGTGGTGGGCGCCCTGACCGGCATGATCTCAGGGTGGGTGCTGGGATATTTTTCCACCCGCCGGCACGGAACAGCCTTCGCCATGATCACGCTGGCCATCGTGGAACTGATGTCCGCCGGCGCCCTGATGCTCAATACGCTATCAGGTGGGGAGGAGGGGATCTCGGCTTGGCGTGAATCCTGGCTTTGGATCAGCTTCGGCAGCGATACCGAGGTGTATTATCTGATCCTGGCATGGGTGGTACTTTCCACTGTCGTACTTTACGGCTTTACCCTCACACCCTTAGGCCGCGTAACCTTGGCCGTCCGGGACAACGGCGAACGGGCGCAGTTCATCGGGTACAACACCTATCTGGTCCGGCACATCGTATTCATAATCTCGGGAACCTTTGCCGGCGTCGCCGGCGGTCTGCTGGCGGTCAACACGGAACTCATAAATTACGAGACCATGGGGTTGCTGGATTCGGCGATCGTGCTGATCAATACCTTCATCGGAGGCGCGGGCTTTTTCTCCGGCCCCATCCTGGGCGCCATCCTGCTCACCACCATGCAGATGTCCTTGAGCAACTACACCGAGGCATGGCTGTTTTACCAGGGGATTATCTTCATTCTAATGGTGATGTTCGCCCCTACCGGGCTGGCCGGCATCCTGTATGTGCACGCTCCGGTGGTGAAACGGGGGCTGATGCACCGCCTGCTTCCCGCCTATGCCAAAGGTTTTCTTCCATTGGCCGTGTCGGCGGGAACCTTGATTTTTCTGGTCGAATTTATTTTTCACTGGGAAGTCCAGTTCTATTCCGCGGATCCGATTGTAGTATTCGGCATCACCTGGGAACCGGCCAGCGTTTGGCCCTGGTTGGTGCTGGGGGTCGGAATTGCAGTAGGGGGAGGGGGAATGAGGTATGCGATCCGGGTGGTGCGGCAGCAATGGGACGAAGTCAACGCCCTGCTCAAGGATACGACGCAGTCATGATCCTCCAACTGAAAAACGTCCACAAGAGTTTTGACAAAACGAAGATCATCTTCGGGCTGAACCTGGAAGTGATCGAAGGCGAACGCCATGCGGTGATCGGGCCCAACGGGGCCGGAAAATCGACCATGTACAACCTCATTTCCGGCAAATATGAGCCCGAAGAGGGGGAAATCCTGCTGAAGGGCGAATCGATCTTTGGACTGTCGCCCTATCAGATCAGCCGCAAAGGATTAAGCCGAAGCTTCCAGATCACCAACATCTTCCACCGCCTTTCCGTTTTCGAGAATGTCCGGTGCGCGCTGATGTGGCCAATGGGGTTTCACTTTACGCTGTTCCGCAAGGTGGCGAAGATCAAGAAGCTCAACGACAGCACGATGGAAATCCTGGAACGGCTACGGCTGGCCGAGCGCAGGGATATCATTGCGGGCACGCTCACCCATTCGGAGCAGCGGGCTCTGGAGATCGGCATGACCATCGCGTCGGGAGCCGAAGTGATCCTGCTTGACGAGCCGACGGCAGGGATGAGCCGCTCGGAAACGGACGATACTGTGGATCTGATCCGGGAGGCCACTCAGGGCAAGACCCTGCTGGTCGTCGAACACGACATGAGCGTGATATTCAATCTGGCCGACCGGATCTCGGTGCTGGTCTATGGGGAAATCATCGCAACCGATACGCCAGAGGCGATCAAACGGAATCAACGCGTTCAGGAAGCCTATCTCGGAACAGTGAACGAGGCGACATGAGCCTGCTCGAAGTCAATAATCTCCATGCCTATTACGGAAAAGCGCACATCCTCCAGGGTGTGGATCTGAACCTCGAGGATAACCAGATCATCAGTTTGCTCGGGCGCAACGGTGTCGGGCGCACAACCACGCTGAAAGCACTGATGGGACTGGTCGTCCCGGAAAAAGGAGCCGTTCGGCTGAATGGGATGGACATCTTTGGGAAAAAACCCCACGAGATTGCCCAGGCCGGCTTGGGCTACGTTCCGGAGAACCGGGATATCTTCCCCACACTTACCGTTCATCAGAACCTTATCCTGGGTCTGAAGTCCATGAAGAACCAGGGCCGATGGAGCATCGAGGAACTGGCAGATTTCTTCCCCCTGCTGCGGGAACGGATGGAGAGCAAGGGGAGCACCCTTTCCGGAGGCGAACAGCAAATGCTCACCATCTGTCGCTCCCTGCTCGGCGATCCCAGGGTGATCCTGATCGACGAACCTTCGGAGGGGCTGGCCCCGATGATCGTGGAGAAGCTGGTCGAACTGATCCTGGAAATCAAGCAGCGGGGTATCGCCGTGCTGCTGGTGGAACAGAAGCTGACCATCGCTCTCGACATCTCCGAGAAAATCTACGTGATGGGCCACGGCAAGATTGTCTGGGAGGGGACGCCCGATGAGCTGCGAGCCAATGATGAAGTGCGCCAGGAGTGGTTGGAGGTTTGATTGGCCCAGTACAGACGCATCCTCTTGACCCGCCCCGGTTATTGTACCACTCCGAGAGTTAGTCCCGGCGTGCTCCCCCCCCTGCCGGCGCCATCCCGCGGCATTCCGTGTCATCCTGCATTATCCCACGGTTCCGTAAATTATCGTTAGCACCTTCCCTTGGACCCTCCAAGGCAAGGTG
>CAZOXD010000114.1:0-5945 GCA_964583525.1 uncultured Pseudomonadota bacterium | reverse complement strand
TTGCGGGGCTGCGCCCCCGATGGCGCCCCCTATTGCTCCCCTATAGCGAAGCCTTGCAGGCGGCGAGGATCTCCGCCCCCGTGGCGGGCCATACCCCATCGTGATTCAGCATGTGCGCCAGGGCCTCCTCCAGGGTCTTGATCCGGTAGGGCTGCCCGATCACCCAGGGGTGCAGAGTGATAGCCATGATCCGCCCGCCGTACTTTTCCGCTTCCCGGTAAAGCGTGTTGAACTGATCTTTCAGTTGTTGGGCGAAGTCCTGCTCGTTGTGATGGTATTGCAGCAGGATCAGCCGGTCGTCGATCTCGTGGGAGTGGGGCATGGAATAAAGGGTCCCCTGATCCGTCTTGAGGGGATAGGGCATGTCGTCGTCGACCCAATCGCAAACGTAATCCACGCCTGCGGCCGCGAGGATATCCAGCGTGTTCTCAGACTCGGACTTCCCGGGGGACTGCCATCCCGTCACCGGCTGCCCGGAGCCCTCACGCAAGGATTCCAGGCACTGCCGCACCTGCCGCTCCTCCTCCTCCCTGGACATTCCGCCATGGTGCAAGTGCCCCATGTCGACCCCGCCGGCGATGATTTCCCACTTGCGTTGCAGCACCTGCTCCGCCTGCTCCGCCTGTATCATCCGATCCTGGCCAATTGGCCGCCATCCACCGGGAGCAGAACCCCGGTAATGAACTTCGCCTCCTCTGAACCCAGGAACACCGCGGCATGGGCCACATCCCAGCCGGAGCCCATGCCCCCCTTGAGCGGCACCCGCTCGTTTCGCGGACGGGTCACTTCCTCCCGGGTCAAGCCGTAGCCGGAGATGCGCCCCTCGATGGCCATGGGAGTTTCCATCAATCCGGGCAGAATGGCATTGACCCGCACGCCGTGCGGAGCCGCCTCCACGGCGAGGCCTTGGGTGAGCGCATTCACGCCGGCCTTGCTGGACTTGTAGGCCAGGGCGCCCGTGGTCATGATGGAGGCGATGGAGGAGATATTGATCACGGCGCCGCTGCCCTGTTTCATCATGTGGGGCATCACCATTTTGCAGGACAGGTACATCGCTTTCAGGTTTACGTCCATGAACCTTTGCCAATCGGACGCTGAAATGTCCAGAAATCCCTTTCCCCGTTCGCCAATGCCCACATTGTTGTGGAGAATATCGATCCGCCCCCAGGTCTCAAGGCATTGCTCCGCCATACTCCGGCACGCATCTTCGCTGGTTATATCGGCCTCGCACACCGAGGCCCGCCCGCCCTCTTCCTCGATCATGGCCCGTGTTTCCTGGGCGGACTCCAGGCGGCTGTCCACCAGCATCACCCTGGCGCCCTCGCGGGCGAAAAGGATGGCGGTGGCCCGTCCGTTGCCGATGGTTTCCCCGGGTGACTGGCCGGCCCCCACCACCAGCGCCACTTGGCCCTGCAATCGCTCTCCCATCTTGGCTCCCGTATGAAAGTTATCTCCATCCCCGCGAAATCCGGCCAGAAGCGAGATATCGAGGGGGCACTATAGCAGAAACCATGGATGGGAGGCGGGAGCGGCCCGCGCCGGCTCGAATCCTGATGTAGCAAGGGCGCTTCGGACCCGGGCCCTGACAGGACGCGGGAAGCGGGATCGAAAAGGGGTCCTCGAAACAAAAAAGGCCTACCCAGGGGTCCGGGAAACCTTTTCGACCCACCCGGGAAAGTAGCGGGGGGGAGGATTTAGCACTTATTTTTCGTGCGTGCGGTTGGTGTAAGCGATTGTATTGACCCACATTCCCCGTTGGACAATTTCTCCAGAGTCCTGCTTTTCCTTTTCGGTAAGGGAATGGAAGGCGGCTCTTCCATATATCCATTATATCCAAAAGCCCCGGAAATCCTTGGCCGGAGTATGCCGGAAGAATCTCAATTACGCTGGATCAGAATTTGGAGACCGGACCACAACCACAACCCCAAAATGGAAACTGGATCAATTTGAGGGGGGTAGGCCAGTTTCATCATTGCGTAATATAAATAGTTAATTTATGTAACATTTACAAATTTTCTACGTCTAACCTTATAGAAGAAAAAATTGGAGAACCGAACTTACCTTTAACCCGTCCTCAACCGCAGGCAGGTCCTTGCGGCGAGTGGAGGTGACCCATGAAAACCAATGAAATCATTCCATTGGCAGAACGTCATCAAAATTCCCCCAATCACACTGCTGCTTCACCAACCGATCCCGGTGACCTGCGCAAAAAATTAAAACCGGCGAGCGCGGTTCGTCGGTTTCACCGCAAGGTTTTTGGCCCATTGGGAAATTCACGGCGCGATTTGCGACGGCGCCCCGCCGCGGGCGAATGGCGCGACTTGCGGCTGAAGGCGCCCGGCGCGGCCTTGCGGCCGTTGCAGCTATTTCTGCGGATGTTAGCCTTTGGCCACCGCCATCTGGGCTTGCTGCTGGCCGGGGTGGCGTTGCTGACCGTGGCCCTGGGCGGCATCGGCATATATTTCTACCGCACCCTTCAGGATACCCGCTATCAACTGGCCGCAAACCAACTACGCCTTTACGATGCGGTGGAACGCAATCTCCAATCCGAACAGCGTATTGGCATGGCGTTGTTGACGCTAAAGCAGGAACGCTCGGCGGTCAACCATCAATTGGCCAATGCTCTGCAACGCGGTTTGACCGATTTGCAAACCCGAACGGACGAACACCTGAGTAGCCTGATCTCCCGCAACGGTGCGGATAATAGCCGTCAGTCCGAGGAGGTGCGTGTCCAAATGGATTCGATGCGCAGTGAAATGATGAGCGAGTACGAGCGCCTGCGGTCCCAGGGCGAGGCGCTGATCGCCTCCCTCTCCTCCCGCGCCGAGGCTGTGCGAGGAAACGGCGCTGCTTTCAAGTCCGCATTTATTCAGGCCAGCAAGGCAATTTTGTACATACGCACCGAGTACCGTGTGCGCCTGAAGTTGACAGGCGAGGAGCGCAATCTGATTGGCTTCGGCACGGGATTTTTTATTTCGCCGTCCGGAATCGCCCTGTCAGCCCAGCATGTCATCTACCCTTGGCGTTACGAAAAGATCCTGCGCGCCTCCCTGGAGGCCGGGATGGTGGAACTGATCCCGGGAACCCACACCGTGACAGTGTGGATGGCAAACCAGCGAGTGCTGACGGGCGATGACTCCGCAAGGTCTTTCCTCCCGCAAAATGCTTATCAGATGGGTTCGCACCGGCGCGAATTAAGCCTCTTGTACTCCGGCGACCTCCACGAGACGCTCGAGTCGGTCGCCACGCCCATGGGCACCTATAATCTGAAAATGCCCCGTCTAGTGCTCGGAGACGTGGTGGTGCTGCAGGTGCACGACGAGCGGCGCCGCTTTCCCCATCTCACCTTGGCCCCCGCCAAGGTCTCTCTGGCGCCTCTGGACGAGGTGATGGTGGTGGGCTATCCCCTCTCGCGCCTGCAAAACGGGGTGGCCATCCCCCAGCCCTCGCGGGGCCGGGTGCGCCGCATGAGTGATGGCATGGTGGAACTGGATTCTCCCCTGCATCCCGGCAACAGCGGCGGCCCCATTCTGGACCGTCAGGGGCGGGTCATCGGGCTGGCCAGCGCCATTCTGGATTCCCCCGTGTATGGCGTGGCGGTGCCCGTACGGGAACTGCACGAGGCATGGAATGAGGTGCGCAGGCAAGTGCGGGCCGAGCAGCTTCAGCTCAAGGCACTGGGCTGCGACCCTGGGGCCATCGACGGGATTCCCGGCAGCCGCACACAGCAGGCCCGCCGTTGCGGCGCGGCCAGGTCGGCCAATTAGTAGCCGGTCCTCATCCGCGGCTTGCGCATCCGGCATAGCGTGGACTTTGCTCAAAGGCAATCGGATGGGGCAGTCTCTCAGGCGGCATAGACCCCTTCCGCCGAGGCCACCACCCGATCCCGGATGTATCTGCCAAGGTCTTGGGGGATTCGCATGTCAACCTTTCGCCCCCAGAACAGCGGGGACATCTCCAGTTCCATATTGAAAATATCGAACAGCCCGACCTTCGCATTGGGTTCAAATTCCACCGATATGTCCACGTCACTGTCCGGTGCGGAATCATCCCGCAGCACCGATCCGAATAGCGCCAGCTTTCGAATATGATGCTTTTTGCAGAATTGAGCGACGGCTTGGTAATCGCAGGCGATGCGAGGCATGACGGATTACCAGGGAAGACGGTTCACGGGGGAAAAACGGATAGTTAGGAATACACTAGCAAAATCCCATTGCCGGTGGCACGAAAATCGGTGCGGGGGTAATTGGAATCGCGCAGCTATTCCGTCACGGGGAATTCCTTTGCAGCCTGGTTAGTTCCCGGTCGATGGCGTTGGCGAATTTTGCCTTGTCATTGGGGCCAAGGGGCGGCGGCCCACCCGACATTGTTCCTTCTTCGCGCAGCTTCTCCATCAGGTTCCGCGTTGCCAGGGCTTCCTTGACGTTATCCGGCGTGTAGACGGTACCTCTGGGGTCGATGGCTACCACACCCTTGTCGATCAGCGAAGACGCCAGCGGAATATCGCCGGTGACAACCAGATCGCCCACCGCGCAGTTTTCCAGGATGTGGTGATCGGCTGCATCGATTCCCTTGCCGACAACCACCAGGAACACCAAGTTGGATCGGGGGACGTGGATGCCGCTGTTGGCGACCAGAACGACCGGGACTTGCAGCCTGCGGGATACCTTGTAGACAAAGTCCTTGATCATTTTCGGGCAGGCATCCGCGTCTATCCAAATCCTCATGATTCCGCCATTGCTAATAATGTTTGGCCCAACGGGGTGGCGAAGGTAGGAAAACCGGGGCATTCTGCCCGACGGCCAGGGCAGGATCATCAGGCCCTTCACCCATCGGGCCTGCCCTGGAAGGGGGGAATGACGCTGAGACTGACCGGTTTCTTCAACTTCTTCAATGGGCAAAGCCCAACACATCTTTGAGGCGGGAGGCACATGACCTGTTTACGCGTGGTTTTGGAAATCGGCATGGGAACCGATATTCGAGGGGCGGACGCACTAAGGCAGCCGTGCGGGCCTTGGGAGATGCCCTGTGGCACAATTCACTTACCGTGGCGAATGCGCTTGGGATGCCGACTGATTCCATGCGCATCGCGGTCACCATCGGTGTTCCACGTCCAGAACAGGTGGACAAGGGGAAGGTTCTGGCAGTGCTGCCTCACGGCACCGGCACCGTGAAGGTGGTGGAAGGCGAACTTGAAATTCCTACCGACACGGGAACGGATTCCACCCTGATCGCCCACGCTGCCGCCATGGTGCGGCTTGATCTACCGTAAGGGGGCGGAACCATGCCAGCCAAGCGCGTCATTTTGGAAATGGGTACCGGTTATGTTTTGCACGGAGGCGACTATACCAAGGCGGCGATCCGCGCCGTGGAGGATGCCATTCACCACAGTTCCCTAACCATGATCCGCACCCTGGAAGTGGATACGAAGACGATGCGTGTGGATGTCACCATCGGGGTGCAACAACCCGAACGGGTGGATGCTGTCGTGGTAAAAACCGCTCTCCCCGTGGGGCAGGTTTCCGTGAAGGCAGCAAAAGGCGAACATTACGGCGAGCAGCAACTGGGCGATCCACACGATGATGTTCATGGTCGATCCTCCGGAATTGATCCGTGGAGGGGGAGAGGCGCCTTCCTCCACCCGGCGGTGCCCTATCGTTTCATAGCGATATCGATTAATGATTGATACCGGCAACCGCGGTGAAGGACACGATGGGCCGGCGCCACCGGAGCGAAAATCCCGTTAGCGCGGCTTGCGGGTGAACGAAATTGGAAATAATGCGTTCAATAATGGATAGTTGGACGGAGGGGGAGATGACCTTAGCGGTGCGACGTCATGAGTATCCAGTGGGGAAGGCTTTTCCTGTTCATTTCCATCATGACGGGCATTGTGGTGCTGGTGGGGGGCACCACGACGGTGTTTCTCTATTCCACCGCGATGCAGG
>CAZOXD010000113.1:8570-16011 GCA_964583525.1 uncultured Pseudomonadota bacterium | reverse complement strand
GTGGGAGGAAATGAACCTGCCCACAAGCCTGTGGGCAGGTGGGAGGAAATGAACCGGATCGGCTTCGCATCGATCATTGAATAAATGGGAACGGAAACGTAGACTTGAATCCACGGATCGGTTTTCATCCCGGTTTTCATTACCGTGAAAATCCAGCGCTCCGCTCCCGATCCCCATTCCGGCTTGTCGGGATACCGCCGGGTTTCCCCTAATCACCTCGATCCATCGCACAGATCGATAACGACCCCTCCGAGGAGTTCCCCCATGAATTACCGCACCTGGCCCCGTCCGGCGGGTTGGGCTTTGACAACATTCGCCTTGCTATCGCTCTTTCTTCTCGCCGTTGCCTTCGCCACTCCCCTCCCTGCTCAGTTCACGCATGATGCCGAAACCAGGAAGGCCATCGATGACTTGATGAGAGCCTCCAAGGCCCGCGCCGCGATCGTCAAGCAGGCCAGCAACGCCGTCGTTCATATTTCCGTGGAAAAAACGGTGAAAGACAACGGACCGACCGGCAAGCTGCCCGATTTCTTCGACGACGAGTTTTTCCGGCGCTTCTTCGCGCCCCGGCTCCCCGCTCCCCGGGAATTCAAGCAGCGGGGTCTGGGCTCCGGGGCCATCGTGGACAAGCGGGGCTATATCCTCACCAACAACCATGTGATCGCCGAGGCCGACAAGATTCTCGTCAAGCTGAAGGATGGCCGGGAACTGAAAGCCAAGCTGGTGGGGGCCGACCCCAAGACCGATCTGGCCGTGCTGCGGATAAAAGCAAAAAATCTGCCGGTGGCCACCCTGGGGAACTCCGACACCCTGGAAATCGGGGAAACGGTGATCGCCATCGGAAACCCCTTTGGGCTGGAACAAACCGTGACCCAGGGGATCGTCAGCGCCAAGGGCCGTTCCCAGGTGGGGCTCACCGACTACGAGGACTTCATCCAGACCGATGCCTCCATCAATCCGGGCAACAGCGGCGGACCCCTGGTGAATCTGCGCGGTGAGATCGTCGGGGTGAATACGGCCATCTTCAGCCGCTCCGGCGGCAACATGGGCATCGGGTTCTCCATCCCCATCAACATGGCGCGCAAGGTCATGAAGGACCTCATCGATACCGGCAAGGTGACACGGGGCTTTCTGGGTGTGGTGATTCAGGATGTGACCCGGGAATTGGCCGAAGCGATGGGATTGGACATCAAGGAAGGCGTGGCCATCGCCAATGTGGGCGCCGACACGCCCGCCGGCAAGTCCGGAATCCGCCAGGGCGACATCATCGTCACGTTCAATGGCCGCAAGGTGAAAAATTCCAATGAACTTCGCAATGCCGTGGCGGCAACGCGGCCCGGCGCGCGGGCGCCCGTGGATCTCATCCGGGACGGCAAGAAAAAACGCCTCATGGTGAAGATCGGCGAACAACCCACCGATATGCGGGCCGCCATCGAAGGAGGTGCGGGCCGGAAAGGCAAGGAGCCCGGCAAGGAGCCCGGCAACCGCCCCGAGGAGGCCCTGGGAATGCAATTGGAGCCGCTTTCCGGCCAGGCCGCAAAGGATTACAAGGGGCTATCCGGGGTGGTGGTCTCCAAGGTTGCGCCCAATTCCCCCGCTTCCGAAGCGGGACTGCGGAAAGGCGCCCTGATCGAGAAGGTTAACCGCAAGGCCGTGCGCAACGTGCAGGAATTCCGCACGCAAATCGGCAAGGTGTCCTCCGGGAAACCCATTCTGATGTTGGTGCGGTTCGGGAATTCCAATCAGTTCATCGTGCTGAAAAAACCCTAGGAATTCCGGGCCGGAATGCCGGCGGAAACTACGATCGATCCACGGGTGGAGCGGCCCGGAAGGGCCTGGGATTGTACTTGCAATGGAGTCACTCCCGGTGATCCGGGCCGCCGCGGTTGGCGATCAGCACACCGATCAGATAGGCCCCCACTCCGGCACTGATCAGAATGTCGGCAAAATTGTTGACGAAGAAGCTGTAGCTGTAAAACCGGAAGCGGAGGAAGTCGGTCACCGTGCCGAACAGGGCGCGGTCGATCAGGTTGCCCACGGCGCCCGGCAGGATCAGCACGAATCCCAAATCCGCCAGACGGTTCATGTCTCCCCGGTGACGCAGCCAGTAGAAGGTCAGCAAACCCACGGCCACCACCGAAATCGTCACCAGCAGCGGAACCCGCAACGAATCGTTGAGGCCGCCCAGGATGCTGAAACTGACCCCCGGATTTTCCACATGAGTCAAATCGATCAGGTTGGGAATGAAGGGCATCATCCGGGAGAGGGGAATCTCGGCGCGCACCCAGATCTTGGACCCCTGGTCGATGAGGAGCATGCCGGCCATGATGGCAAGATGTGCGGACAAGGACAATTTCATCGCGTCCCGGTAATGGTTCGACAATGGGTTTTTTGGGGTATTGGGCAACCGGAATGGCCGGAATGGGTGAATCCCTTGGCCCGAAAACCATTCAACTTATAGAGTGACCGCGGCGAGCGCAACCCTGATGGCTTCCGGGGACAGGATAATAAAAAATAGTGGCACCCGTCCCTGCCCGTGGGAGAACGGACACTTGATTCCTGGCCGGCATTCCTTCCCGGCATGGCATGAAATTGCCAATGCATCCGGGAATCCCTTATATTTATCTTATCAAGCCACCGTTTCGCCCCTTGCGTCCCTCGCCGATCAAACAGGGCCATTCGCCACCACTCAACTCAAAATCCGATCATGACCTTGCCCCTCAACGATCCCGAACGAATTTCCACCACGCTTCGCCCCCATCTGCGGGTGGTGGAAGCCAATCTGGAAGACCTGGAGCAGGGGATCGTACGGGTCAGCGAGGGAGTGATGGAGGTGATGTGTCTTTCTCCCGGCGATGCCGTCCTGGTGGAGGGAGACCGCCATTGTCCGGCCAGGGTGTGGCCGATCCGCCCGGAGGAGGATCACCGCTCTCATATCCAGATGGATGGCCTGATACGGGAGAATGCCGAAGCGAGCCTGGACGAGCGGATCCGCATCTCCCCCCTGGCGGTGACGCCCCTGTCCACGTTGCTGCTGTCGCCCCTGGAACGGGTGACCCTGGGGGCCGAGGAAGTAGCCCGCATCCGCGGCTATATTGATGGCAGGGTGTTGATGAAGGGGGACAAGGTGAGTGTGCCCCTGTTCTCCCGCAAGAGCACGCGTTTTACCGTGGCGGCCTTCGAGCCGGAGTGCAATGCGGGCATCTCCACGTCCAGCAGCGACGTGCGGATCCAGGAACAAACCCGCCCTCCGGCGCCCGCGGCCAGTGTGATCAAGTACGAGGACATCGGCGGCCTCGATTCCGAACTGCGGCGCATCCGGGAAATGATCGAACTGCCCATGAAATATCCGGAGTTGTTCGCCCAACTGCGCATAGAGCCTCCCAAGGGCGTGCTGCTCTACGGTCCCCCCGGCACGGGCAAGACCACCATCGCCAGAGCCGTGGCCAGCGAGGTCAAGGCCAACTTCACCCGCATCAACGGCCCGGAGATCATCCACAAGTTTTATGGCGAGAGCGAGGCCAAACTGCGGGAACTGTTCGAGGAGGCCCAGCGCAACGCCCCCAGCATCATCTTCATCGACGAGATCGACGCCGTCGCCCCCAAGCGCTCGGAAGTCACCGGAGAAGTGGAAAAACGGGTGGTGGCCCAATTGCTGGCCCTGATGGACGGCATGGTCTCCCGGGGCGAGGTGGTGGTGATCGGGGCCACCAACATGCCCGAACTGCTGGACCACGCCCTGCGCAGGCCGGGGCGCTTCGACCGGGAGGTTTCGGTGCGCGTGCCCAACCGCCTGGGGCGCTTGCAGGTGCTGCGGATTCATTCCCGGGGCATGCCCCTGGCGGACGATGTGGACCTGGAACGGCTGGCGGAGGTGACCCACGGATTCGTCGGCGCCGACCTGGAGGTGCTCTGCAAGGAAGCCGGCATGCACGCCCTGCAGAACCTGTTGCAACGGGAGGACTTCGCCGAAAAGGAAATGTCCGAGTTGAGCCGGGATACGCGGGTGGAAATGCGGCACTTCCTGGAAGCCCTGAAAGACATCGAGCCCACGGCCACCCGCGAGTTCTTCGCCGAGCGCCCCAACGTCAAGTGGGAGGACGTGGGTGGGCTGCACCAGGCCAAGGTCCTGCTGCGCTCGGCCATCGAGATGCCGCGCCGCTATCCCCGGCTCTACAAGGCCGCGGGCGCCACCGCGCCTTCCGGTGTGGTGCTGACCGGGCCGCCCGGCTCCGGCAAGACCCTCCTGGTGCGGGCCCTGGCCACGGAAAGCGGATTCAATTTCATCACCGTGAATGCAGCCGCTCTTTTTTCCAAGTGGGTCGGGGAATCGGAACGCGCCATGCGCCAGGTGTTCATCAAGGCCAAGCAGGCCTCTCCCTGCATTCTCTTCTTCGACGAGTTGGACACCATCTTCCCCCGCCGCGATGGCGCCAGCGAATTCGCGGGACGGGAGCGGCTGGTGGGCCAGTTCATCGGGGAACTGGATGGCATGGAACCCTTCAGCGAAGTAATGGTGGTGGGCGCCACCAACCGCCTGGACCTGGTGGATCCCGCCCTGTTGAACCCGGGAAGGCTGGGGATGGTGATCGAGTTGCCGGCTCCGGACCCGGTGGAACGCGAAGAAATACTCGCCATCCATACCCGCGACATCCCGGTGCGCGAACCCCTGCACCTGACGCGGATCGCCGCGGTGTGCGATGGAATGAGCGCGGCGGAGCTGGCCCTGCTTTGTCAGCGGACGGCCTTCCAGCGCCTGCAGGATTTCATCGACGTCCATGGAGAGCAGGCCGACCAGAAAGCGGAGGACTTTTTCCTGACCACCGATGATCTCCTGGCGGTGGCCGAAGCGCAACGTCAGGGCTATGGCCAAAACCAAAGGCAGGGCCAGAGCCAAGGGCAGGGCCAAGGCCACAGCGGACCGCACCACACGCCACTGGCCGGAGTCTCCCATGAGGGGAAGCAACGCCAGGGGCCGGATAGAGTGGATCGGCCCGGGCAGGTCAAGAAGGGATCCTCGTGAGACGGTTATTGTATTTTATCGCCTTCATGTCGATGGGCACGGCGGGATTGATTTATCTGGTGGTGGGGGAGCCGGACAAGGCGGTGCACCCCGAACCTTCCCAGCCGGAAGTTTCCAACGTGCTCATCATGGAATCCGTCGCCATCCGCCAGATCGATGGGGAAAATCTCCGCTGGGAGGTCTGGGCGCGCAATGCCGCCTACTACGGCGAGTCGAATGCCACGGAACTGGAAACGGTGCGATTTAATTTCTACAAACCGGACGCCGGCGCCGGGGAACCGCCGTATTTTCACGGCACCGCGGACAGCGCCTCCCTGCGGAGTAATGCCCAGCGGCTGGTCTTTCAGGGCCAGGTCTCGTTTTTTCAGGGAGAGCAGTTGGAGGTGCGGACGGAGGTGCTGGAATACGATCTCGCCAACCGGCAGATCAATGCGCCACGGCGGGTGTGGGTCAAAACCCCCGGCGGTATTCACCAGGGAGCGTCCATGCGGTATTCCGTCGCGGACGAACGACTCACGTTCACTCGGCCCGTATTTACCCAATAACCCCCCCTATTATGAACCTGCCCACAAGCCTGTGGGAAGGTTTTAAAGGGAGCCAGGGATCGGGACTTTTTGCATCAAGGGCGCTCCCCGAATAGGGCTTCCACTTCCAGGATCCGTTCCGGGAGGGTGAGCACGATCACCTTGTCTCCCGCCTTGATTCGTTCTTCCGGCATGGGCAGGGCGGTGGCGTCTCCCGAAGCGATCGCTCCGATCACCACCCCCTTGGGCAGTTTCAGTTTTCCGATCTTGGATTTGGTGATTTTGGATCGCTCCTGGGCTTCCAGCTCGACTACCTCCAGATTGGTTTGGGTGACGGCCCGGTAGTTGAGCAACCGATTGTCGTGCACGATGCGCTGAATGGCCTTGGCAGTGGCCAGGCGCGGGGCGATGTTCACGTCCACGCCTCCCTTGCGGCACAGGGCCAGAATGTCGGTGCGCTTGATGGTGGCGATGGTCTTGGTGGCCCCCAGGGACTTCGCGAGCAGGCAGGCGGTGAGGTTCTTGGCGTCATCCGTGTGCGCAGCAATGAAGACCGAGGTGGAGGGCACCTTCATCCGCCGCAGCAGGCGCACGTCGATTCCCGACCCCGTTTCCACCTGGAATTGGTGCCGTCCCTGAAAATGATTGCGCAGGAACTTTGCCTTCTCCGCCGTGGAGGCGAGCATGGTGACGTGAAAGTGACGGGTCAAAAGGGCGCTGGCCATAAGCTGGGACAGGAAATTATCTCCGAAGATCACCGCATTGCGGGTCTTGATGGTCTCCATGCTCAAGGCTTCGTTCAATTCCGGTAAATGATCCTGGGTGCTGAGCACGTAGAGGTAATCTCCCATTTCCAGCAGGGTGTTTTCATCGAACTCCAGCAACTCGTTTTCACGGACGATACTGGCGATGTTGAAACGGGGGACGTCCCCGTTCCCGCAGAGGAGACCCACGGATTTGGAGGAAAGTCCGCTTACCGCATCCACCTGTACGCCCACCAGGATAATCCTGCCCCCGGCAAACCGTGCTACTTCCGAAGCGCCCGTGGTTTCCACGATTTCCATAATCTCGTTTTTCACGGCCTCGCTGGAATTAACGAGCAGGTCGATTCCCAGGGATTCTCCCCGCAAGGCCTCCCGCTGCCCCCGCAGCCCCAGGTACCGGGTCACGGCGATGGTGTGGGGGATTTTGAGATCCTTGGCGAGCAGGCAGGCGATGAGGTTGGTCTCGTCCTGGCGGGTGGTGGCGATGAGCAGGTCGGCATCATCGATGCCGGCTTCCTGGAGGTCGCCCAGACTGGTGGCGTCCCCCAGCACACCGGCCACATCCATGGTGTTTTGCAGTTTTGAGAGCACCTCCGCGTTGCGGTCGATCACCGTCACGTCGATCTGCTCGGCGGTCAGCCGTTCCGCGAGAAATGTGCCGATCTCCCCCGCGCCGATGATGGCGATTTTCTTCATGCTTTCTCCAGCAGTTGGTTCATCTTTTGCTCGTCCAGCACCTCTACCTCATTTTTCTCCGCCGCGGCCAGTTTGGAGCCGGGACTTTCCCCCGCCAGCAGATAATCCGTTTTGGCGGATACCGACCCGGTGACGGACGCCCCGGCCTGTTCCAGGCGTTCCTTCCACTGCTTGCGGGAAAGGGAGAGGGTTCCGGTGATCACCACCACCTTTCCCGCCAGCAGGGCATCTGCGCCGCCCGGCGCTTCCACCTGGACCGGGGCGAGTCCCAGGGACAGGGCGCGGTCGATGAGTTCAGTTTGCTGCGGATCCCGGAAAAATTCGTAAAGACTCTTGGCGATCACCAACCCGATTTCGCTGATGTTCTCAAAGTCTTCGCTGGGGGCGTTCCTGAGCGCCTCCAGGCTGCCGAAGTGGAGGGCCAGCACCCGGGC
>CAZOXD010000113.1:3306-8470 GCA_964583525.1 uncultured Pseudomonadota bacterium | reverse complement strand
GGATGCGTTCCAATCGCTGGTCCTTGCAGGCGGGATTGAGACAGTAGTAGTCCACCTCTCCATCCGGCTGGTCGGGGCGCACGTGGCAGGAGGGGCATTCCTGCGGAGGGAGGATATCCGTGAGGCGCTTTCCCGTGCGCCTTTCCTTGTCCACGCCCACCACCTTGGGGATGATGTCCCCTCCCTTTTCCAGGAAGACCGTATCCCCTATTTTCAGTTCCAGACGCTCGATCTGATCGTAGTTGTGCAGGGTGGCCTTGGAAACGGTGGTGCCTCCCAGTTCCACGGGAGTCAGGTGGGCGATGGGAGTGAGCACGCCGGTGCGTCCCACGCCGATCTTCACATTCTCCAGGATGGTGGTTACTCTCTCCGCTCCGAACTTGAGGGCGATGGCCCAGCGGGGTGACTTCGAGGTGCTCCCGGCCTGCTCCCGCAGGGCCAGCTCGTCCACCTTCACCACCAGCCCGTCGATATGAAAAGGGAGGCTCTCCCGCGCCACCTTGGTTTCCTCGTAAATCCGCTCCACTTCATCGATGGAGGTGGCGCGCTGGAGGGGTTCGCTGATGGGAAATCCCAGGGACTTCAGCCAGAGCAGGGTCTCGTAGTCGCTCGCCCTGGCGGAATCACCGGCCAGGGCGTGGAAGGCCAGGGCGTGGATGGCAATGGCCAGCCCCCGTTGGCCGACCTCGGCGGAATCCAGTGTTCGCAAGGTACCCGCTACGGCGTTGCGGGGATTCTTGAACGCGCCCTCCCCCATCCGTTCCCGCTGCCGGTTCACCTGGGCGAAACCGGCCAGGGGATAATACACCTCGCCCCGCACTTCCAGGGTCAACGGTTCGGGAAGGGAGTGGGGCAGTGAGCGGATAGTCTTGACGTTGCGCGTCACCTCCTCCCCTTCCGTGCCGTCTCCCCGGGTGAGCGCCGCCGTCAGTTCCCCCCGCTCGTACTGGAGCGCAATGGCCACTCCGTCGATTTTCAACTCGGCCAGATAGGTGGGTTTGGAATCGGGCAACAGGCGCAGCAAGCTGGCCTCCCATTCCCGCAATTCCTCCATGGAATAGGCGTTGGCCAGGGAGAGCATGGGCGTGGAGTGAGCGCGGGCCGGGAAGGGATCCTGGGCGGGAGGGACAACCTGCACCGAGGGCGAGTCCCAGTCCAGCAGGTGCGGAGCCTCCCCTTCCATGGCTTGCACCCTGGTGGAAAGCTCCTCGTATTCCGCCTCGGAAAATTCCAGCTCGCCTTCGGAATAATAGGCCACCAGCCATTGCCGCAGGCGCTGCCGGGAGGATTCGATTTCATTGCGCATGGTTTCCGGTCCCATGGATGCGGCTAGCCCCAATACAGTTCAAATAAGAAGGGAGTATGAAATTCATATTGTTTCCGCGCCCTGCGAGACAGGCGCTTGAGGCGCCCTCCTCTCCGAACACGGAAAAAAGCCGCGCTCCTGAGGAACGAGCGAAGCGAGTGTCTCGCAGGACGTGAATTTTCCACAATGGTTCCTCCTTAACTGAACAGTATTGCGGCTTGCTTGGCCCGGGTTCATCGGCCCGGTATCATAGGTGCAAAATCAACGGTCCCGGATTCGGCGGCCCTTGGGGAGGGGGGGAAGCCGGGAATCATGGGGATGCTCCGGCCTGGGAGGAGCGTCCGTTTTCCTCATCGCGCTCCCTGGCCATCTTGTCCAGCACACTGTTCACGAATTTCGCGGAATCCTCGTCCATGAAGGTTCGCGTCAGTTCCACCGCCTCGTTGATAATGGCGGCGGGAGGTTCGGTGCGAATCACCAGCAACTCGCAGGCGGACAACCGCAATACATTTCGTACAACGACGGAAAGCCGTTGGAGTTTCCATTCTTTCAGGGCGCTGGTGAGGGAACGGTCGATCTCCCGGCGGTGTGCCAGGGTCGCCGTCACCAGATCGGTTGCAAAGGCGCGCACCTTTTTGGATGCCTTGCTGCCGCCCCAAAAGCGATCCCGTGCGGCCGCGTCGTCGACTTGGCCAAGATCCGCCTGATAGAGCAGTTGCAGGGCGAAGCTCCGGCCCTGTCGCCGCAAGGTTTGCATGAGCTGTTCAGGAAGCGGCCATGGAGGGCCGCAGATTGAATTTGTCCAGAATTTCCTTGGCCAGCCGAATATAGGCGGTGGCCCCGATGGAGTTGATGCGGTAGGTAATCACCGATTGACCCAGCGCGCTGGCTTCCGGAATTTCCCTGGAACTGGGGATGATGGTGGTAAAAACCGAATCGTAGAGGGTCTCATACATCTGGCGGCAAATCCGCCGGTGCACTTCCATGTTCCGGTCGTACATGGTCATCAGAATTCCGGCGATGCGCAATTCTGGATTGTGCTTTTGCTGCATCTCCTTGAAGGCGTTCAGGTAACGCTTCAGGGACTTGACGGCGAGGGATTCGCATTGCAGTGGGAGAATCACCAGGTCCGCCGCGGAGATGGCATTGAGCGCCAGCATGCTGGTGGAGGCCTGGGAATCGAGAATGATGAAATCGTAATTCCGTGCCTCCTTTTGCAACCGCGCCCGCAGCACGGTGGGGTCGTTTACCGCCTGGAGGGCTTCCCGCTCTTGGACCAGGCTATCGAAATTGGCGAATATGAAGTCCAGTTCCTGCCCGCCGTCCGCCCGCAGCAAAAATTCCTGCAACGGTGTGCCGGGTTCGGTCAACAACTGCCGCGTTCCCGTGGTAACCGGGCCCTTCATTCCGAAGGAAAACCGCACCGACCCCTGTGGGTCCATGTCGATCAACAAGGTCTTGTATCCGCCAATGGCAAAGGCCATGGCAATGTTGACCGCGGAAGTGGTTTTTCCCACTCCTCCTTTTTCACTTGAAAATACGATCGTGGTCGGCATGTCGGTCAGAATTGAAGTCGGATTGCGCCTTGTTTCCTGGCGTTATTTTTCCTGGCGTTGTTGCAATGGCCGGAATGGTTGCGTCGGTTCGGTGATGGAAAATTCTCTGCATTCATAGCGTCAACTGCTTTGGAAAACAAGACGGAAGCCATTTGTTACAGAGCAACCGCATTTTCAGAAAAGTTCCCCAGTATAACCTTATCAAGAAGAGATATCGGAGTGGAGCGGGCCACATTCAAGAGCCGGACACGCCTGTCCGGCCCGGGGAGGCAGGAAAATGGCGCCCGCCCCCCTGCGGGCAGGGACGCCCGCGCCATAATTGTTCTATCCGAGATTGATGAATCCATGAAAAATTGTTGAGAATGCGGTTGTCCTGCCATTTGTTAGTAAAACGGAATTTCCTCCCGGAAAGTTCGCTTTTTGGTGAATCCAGCCCGGAAATACCTCAGCCCGGAATAACCAGGATCTGCCCGGCTCTTCCGGCACGCTGGCAATCTTGTTCTTGTGCGGGGATTCCCGATCGTTTAGGATTTCCGGTGCCAATTGCAGCAATCTATTGCCCATGGCATCAGACGGTAATGGCCCATGGCAAAAGACTAGGGGAGAATCGCAGCCGGTACCAGCGGCTGCATGCCACCAACCTCAACTCGAACCATCCGCGAGTGATTTCATGACCGAAAGCTACGATGCAATCGTCATCGGCACCGGCCAGGCCGGGCCCTCCATGGCCTCCAGGCTGGTGGCCGAGGGAAAAAAGACCGCCATCATCGAACGCCATTTGTTCGGGGGCACCTGTGTCAACGTGGGGTGCATCCCCACCAAGGCCCTGGTGGCCAGCGCCCGGGCGGCCCACATGGCCCGCCGCGGTGAGGATTTTGGCGTGCGGATCGAGGGGGAAATTTCCGTGGACATGAAACGGGTCAAGGCCCGCAAGGACGAAATCGCGGGGCGCTCCAACCAGGGCGTTACCAACTGGATGAAGAACATGGAGGGTCTCGACGTCCATGAGGGCCATGGTTCCTTCACCGCACCGCACACCGTTGCCGTCAATGGCAAGACACTGGAAGCTCCCCGGATTTTCCTCAATGTGGGCGCGCGGGCCCTGGTGCCGGACATCCCGGGGTTGGGGGAGGTGGATTACCTCACCAACTCCTCCATGATGGAATTGGACGAGTTGCCCGGCCATCTCATTATCATCGGGGGGAGCTACATCGGGCTGGAATTCGCCCAGATGTATCGCCGCTTCGGCAGCCGCGTGACCGTGGTGGAAAAATCGCCGCGCCTGATTTCCCGGGACGACGAGGATGTGAGCGATGCCGTGCGGGAAATCCTGGAGGGAGAAGGCGTGGACGTCCGGCTCGGTTCCGATTGCATCACCGTGCGCAGGGAGGGGGAGGGGGTGGCCGTGAAATTGGATTGCTCCGGCGGCCCCCGGGAAGCCACCGGGACTCATCTCCTGTTGGCCGTGGGTAGAAAGCCCAATACCGACGACCTGGGCCTGGATAAGGCGGGAATCGCCACGGACGGGCGGGGATTTATCGAGGTGGACGATCAACTGCGAACCAACGTGGAAGGGGTGTGGGCCATCGGGGACGCCAACGGAAAAGGGGCCTTCACCCACACCTCCTACAACGACTATGAAATCGTCGCCGCCAACCTCTTCGACAACGATCCCCGCAAAGTGAGCGAACGCATCCTTTGTTACGGCCTCTACATCGATCCTCCCCTGGGCAGGGTGGGCATGACCGAGCTGCAGGCGCGGGCCTCGGGACGCAAGGTGCTCATGGGGAAGATGGAGATGACCCGGGTCGGGAGAGCCAGGGAACGCAGCGAAACCCAGGGGTTCATGAAAATACTGGTGGATGCGGAATCCCGGCACATCCTCGGGGCGGCGATCCTGGGGATCGGCGGCGACGAGATCGTTCACTCCCTGCTGGATGTCATGTACGCCCAGGCGCCCTATACGGTCATTCAGCGCGCGGTGCACATCCATCCCACCGTCACGGAGTTGATCCCCACATTGCTGGGTAGCTTGGCGCCTTTGGAGTAGAACCCGGCCCTGGTACTTCGTGTCAGAAGTATGCGCATTTATGAGCGATAGTATTCATAATATAAAACAATATGTTAGCCTGAAATTATCTGACACGAAGTTCCGTCATCATGCGCCAGGACGGAAAATCGTCTGGAATCCTCACGGAGGAGGAACCCGCACCCCCCCTTTGACGTTTCACCTGAAGCACGGGAGTGCATCATGGCCGGACATGCCGCCGGAAATGCCGCCGGAAATGCCGCCGGAAATGCC
>CAZOXD010000113.1:0-3206 GCA_964583525.1 uncultured Pseudomonadota bacterium | reverse complement strand
AATTTTCCGGGCAATCCGATTGTGATTCAACACGAATGCAATTGCATCGTACCCGGCGAACTCTCGGCGTAGTAAACTCTTGGCGTGATGAATCAGGGAAAACGTTCGCAATGAGGGCGATTTTTCCGTATATTTAGAGCATAAGTGTTTTCTGTCCCCGGATTGGGGAGGATTTCAATATTCACACGTAACTCAATATGGATATGGCCGGCGAAAACGATAAGAGCAGGGGAAAAAAACCTCCGAAACCATTCAGCCTTGAAGACGATATTCAACACTGGAAGGACGAATATTTGGAGATCCGGGAACTCGTCGCCAAGGAAATGGAGGAATTGAATATTCCTCAGCAGGAAGATCCGGAGGGATCGATTTCGTATGCCGAAAAACGTCTGGAACCCCGTTATATTTTTATGGAAGATTCGAAAATATATGGGCATATGGGCCCCAAGGCCTTCCCTATCCTCAACATATCCATCGGTGGAATTTCATTTTACTCCGACATACCTTTCGAAATAGGGACCAAGCTCCTCATGAGCGCCCTGGGCATGATCGCTCTGGAAGTGGACGTCCTCAACTGTGAAATGGAGGAAACCGACCCCGACCTGATGGAGTTCAGATACCGGGTGCGGGCCAGGTTCGGCCCCCACGTCAATGGGTATCAGGTCTACGTGCTGGCGAGGGAAATGCACTTGCAGAACACACAGGATAATCCGCAGGATTCCGCAACATATGCGGAAAAGACCTGACTGGAACCCGGGGCACTCTCCCAGCCTCCCTGGCGGATCGTCATGAGAAGAATGGAGCGTTCGCCCCCCGCCCCGGCATCCTTCGATTGCATCGCGCACCCTTTGGTATTTTTCCCGTTTCCCATTCCCATGGCGTTCCAAACAATAGTGTCCCAACCCGGAGTACTGCCCCATGACCCAAAGGCTCTATCAACAAGACAGCTACCAGAAATCCTTCCGCTCCCGGGTTTCCACTGCGGATGAAGAGGGCGTTGTGCTCGAGGAGACAGCCTTTTTCCCCAGTGGGGGCGGGGTGCTGGGAGACATGGGTGTGATTGCCTCCGGCGGAAAGGAATGCCGGGTTGTGGAGACGGTGGAACGGGACGGGGAAGTACTCCACCGGATCGAGGGCCAGACCCCGGCCGTGGGCAGCGAAATCGAGGGCGTCCTGGACTGGGAGCGCCGCTACACGCTGATGCGGTATCACACTGCCACCCACGTGCTGTGCGGGGTGATGTTCAACGATTACGGCGTCCGAGTGACCGGAAATCAACTCACCCCCGAAAAAGGGCGGGTGGATTTTTCCTTCGAGACCTTCGACCGCGCGGTATTGGAGGAGGGTTTCCGGAAGGCCAACGACATTGTCGCCAGCAATCTTGAGGTAAAAATCTCGTTCATCCCGGCCAGCGAGGCGGAAAACAGGCCGGAGTTGTTCAAGCTGGAAAGCGGCCTCCGCCACTCCCTGGATACCCTGCGCCTGGTGGATATCGCCGGCTTCGACATTCAGGCGGACGGCGGGTGCCACGTGGCCTCCCTGAAGGAAATCGGGAAGCTGGCGCTCACCAAATCGGAAAACAAGGGCAAGTCCAACCGGCGCGTGTACTTTGTGTTGGAGAACTGACAGGGTCCCATGGAGGGGACGGCGCAGTCAGGGCGTAGTCACGACCCGGTCAGGGCGCCGTCAGGGCGCCTCACCCCCCCCCGCCATTACGCGGCCGCCAAAATGCGGCCGCCAGCAGCGCCCAGGCGGCGATCCAGCACAATCCGCCCAGTGGGGTGAGCAGGCCCAGAACCCGCAGGTCGGACATGGAAAGACCGTAGAGGCTGCCGGAAAACAGGACGATTCCCGCAACGTAGAAGGTTCCAGCCCAACTCAATCGCCGGGCGGAGGCGGGAAAGATTGCGATCAGCGCACCGCAAGCCGCCAGGGCCAGAGCGTGAATCAATTGATACCGAACGGCTGTCTCGAAAATGGCCATCGCCTGGAGCGGAAGCACAGAGCGCAGCAGGTGCGCTCCGAATGCGCCCATGGCAACACCCGTGGCGCCAAAAACCCCCGCGGAAATCAGCCAGATCCGTGAACCATTTCTTCCAATCATTCGTATTAAATACTATGATCCCCTGGTTTTTGGCTAGAAGCAGTCTCAAAAATGGAATATTGGCAAAATCCCGACCCTTCCCTTCGGCAGGCTCAGGACAGGCGAGACAGGCTCCTGCGGAGCTTTCCATGACGGGACGGACAAGCGTGTCCGTCCCTGGATCTCAGGGAATCGGGCTCTCTTAACCGCGTTGCCGAGGAGCGAGCGAAGCGAGCGTCTCGAAGTGCGCGACGCACACGTATTTTTGAGACCGCTTGTAGTGTATGAAAATCCAATGGATGTGGTGTTTCTCCCTATCCCGAATTACCGGGTGTCCTGAAACACAGCTTGCAATCCGCGCCGGGGTTGCGCAGGTACCAATCGAAATCCTATCCAAGGTTTATTCCCATGGCAGAGGCAGAAATTGATCAGGTGGCGGTCGTCAAGGTCACCCTGGAAATGATGATCAACGAGAATAACGATGTTCACGAGTATTTTACGGACCTGCTGGAAAAAGTGGCCGAGTTGGAAGCCTTGGATCCCCCGGAACGCCGCTCCAAATTCCGGAATCTGGTGGATATGGGGGCTTTCAAGTTCAACAACGTGGATATCCGGCATTTCACGCAAACCCAACCGCAAAAGGCCCTCCCGCCCCCGGTTTTCATCTCCCGCACCAAACGCCGCCTGAAAAACACCTCCAAGGTGGTGCATGAATTCGAATCGCGTGGCGTCTTCGAAGGGGCGCCGGTGTTGTTGCAGGAATTGGATTTGCTGGCGTCCAATATCATCAATGAAAGCGACAACGCGGAAGTGCGGGGTTTCAAGGAGAACGTGGAAGTCCTCCGGGAATCGGAACTGTTCAAAAGTTACATGAGCATCAAGAAGGAATTTATTTCCAAGGATCCGGATTTCAAAACCGACTCGGAATTTCTCGCCGCCAAGGAATCGGTGGAGGAAGGGGAGGAAATTCTCCGTCAGAGGGGGGAGGAATTGACCGAAATAAACGATAAGCTGGAATCCGGGGAGGCGAAAATCGACGAGGTTCAGAACGTGCTGGATAAGATGTCCTTCGACAAAACCTGATGGACTGCATTCCCGCTTCCAACCTGGCCTGGAACTCCAT